>NZRT01000111.1 GCA_002696345.1 Myxococcales bacterium | reverse complement strand
TCCCCGCATCGTGCCGCCGCGCAGTTGTTGCGACAGGCGTCTTGGTCGTCGCTGTTGCCGTCGTCACAGCTTTCACCGTCATCGATGACACCGTTGCCGCAGAGGTCCGAGCTTTGCGGATCACCCGGTCGATCTGGATCCGATGGACAGGCAACGAGTCCCAACAAAATAATCGTGCCGACAAGACGCTGCATGTAGATTCCCCAAAGCGACAGGTTAGCAGACCTACGGTCTGTTGCAGCCCATTGTACGCAAACGGCGTGTCACGAGGCAAGTTGGCATCAATTTGAATGGGTTTTAGGCGAAGAGGCGGCGCACCGTTTCCAGCCCGTGCAGTAGCGCTGAAACGTCTTCTTGGTCGTTGTAGAGCGCGAAGCTGGCCCGGGCCGTGGCATCCAGGCCAAAGCGCTCCATCAAGGGTTGAGTACAATGGTGCCCGGTGCGGATGGCCACGCCTTCTTTGTTGAGAATCATCCCGATATCGTGGGGGTGGACGCCCTCTAGAGTGAAGGAAATGACGCTAAGTTTTGGCTCGGCGGTACCGAGTATTCGTAGACCCGGTATGTTCAACAGAGCCTCTGTTGCCTGTCGAAGCAGTGCATCTTCATGAGCCGTGACGGCGGCATGATCGAGCGCATCGAAATAGTCGATGGCAGCCGCCAAGCCAATGGCACCGACAATGTTTGGTGTTCCCGCTTCAAACCGAGCCGGCGGTTCGGCCCAGGTTGAGCCTGCGAAGGAGACGGTTTCAATCATGTCACCCCCTCCTTGCCAGGGGGGCATCCCATGAAGAACCTCCCCACGGCCCCAGAGGACGCCGATTCCCGTCGGTCCGTAGAGTTTATGTCCGCTGAACACGTAGAAGTCGCAACCGAGTTCGGTGACGTTGACGGGCAAATGGGCCACAGCTTGAGCACCGTCGATGAGAACCGTAGCTCCCCACTCTTTTGCCTTTGGAATCATGACGTCGAGAGGGGTGATCACCCCCAGTGTATTGCTGACATGGCTGAGCGCCACCAATCGAGTTCTTTCGCTTAACAACTGCTCATAAGCACTCAAATCCAGTTGTCCATCCTCGAGGACCGGGATGACTTTTAACGTGCATCCGCGCCGTTCACAGAGGAGTTGCCAGGGGACGATGTTGCTGTGGTGCTCCAAGTGGGAGATGAGTATTTCATCACCGGGTTGAATGTGTTGATCAGCCCAGGAATTGGCGACCAGATTAATGCCCGCCGTGGTTCCGGCTGTGAAGACGATTTCATCCGGCCTGTCAGCGCCCAAAAATTCAGCCACCCTTTGACGGCTTGATTCGTAAGCTTCGGTCGCCTTTTGACTCAGTGTGTGCACCGCTCGGTGAATGTTGCTGTTGTATTCGCCGTAGTACCGATCCACGGCCGACATGACCGCTTGCGGTTTGTGTGTCGTCGCTGCGTTGTCGAGGTAGGCGAGACGTTTTTTGCCGACCCTTTGGTTGAGAACTGGGAACTGCGATCGAGTCAGCGCAACGTCGAAGCTCACGTTGATCCCCCGAGCATTGACTTCAACCGCTCATCGATAGCCTCTCGGAGCAGGTCTGCGAGCATCGGGTCGTTGACTTGCTCCGCTATTTCTCGAGCGAATGCCCCTGCCAGGAGGCGACGACTGACCACTTCATCCAAACCTCGACTCCGTAAGAAGAACAATGCGTCAGGGTCAAAGTTTCCGACCGTTGCTCCGTGGGATGCCGTCACATCATCGGTGTAGATTTCGAGTTGGGGGCGTGCGTCCCACTCAGCCCAGGGGCCCAGCAGAAGTCCTCGTAGGCTTTGCTGAGCATCGCTGCCAACCCCTGACTCAGTGACGGTAACTTTTCCACTAACGACCGCCTGTCCACCGGTGTCCACAAGCCCCCTGAAGTTTTGAAAGCTTTGCCCATTTGCCGCTCGATGGTGAAGATCGAGATGGTAATCCACATGCTCATCCTGTTGTGGAAGACTCAGTCCAGCGACCCGGACGGTGGCATCAGACCCTACTTGCCGAACGTCAATCCCGTGTCTCAACGTTCCACTCTCGAAAGCGAAAAGGTTGATGTTGAGTTCGCTTTCCTCATGCTGCTGAGCCACCAGTTCTTGCGTCGCAATGAGGCCCTTGCCCCCACGGTGAACCCAAGTAAGATCCAGCTGCGCACCGGCCTCGAGAAAAACCTCTGTGACTTCATTGAGGTGAGCGACGGTGTTCTCATCGCCGGAAGTCGTCATGACGATGTCGGCCTTTACCCCCGCTTCGAGGTGGATCAAGTGCCGGTAGGAACAGGTGCCATGAAGTGCGCCGAGTGCCACATGAAGGACGAGGGGCTCCGAGCGACCTCGCTCGCCTTTGAGGTACAGGCCATCACGAAATCGAGCCAGATTGAGGGCGGCGAGACCGTGCGTGTTGTCACCCGAAAGCTGTCCTAGGTGGTCTTCGGCGCGATCGAGAAAGTTCGATAGAGGGCCGACGTTCTGGTGTTCTGTTAGCGTGTTGTCGACGATGTCGCCGTCGATGAAAGACAGTCGATCTCGGTTCAATTGGGGTAGAGTTAGGTGACCTTTCGAGGTTTCCGTGGTCTCGGGAACTCGCTTCAGCCCTTTTAGCGAGGTGTATTTAAACGCCTCGTTGCGCCCATCTGGAAACCCCAGCTCTTGAAAGCGTCGATCCGCTTGACGCCGACGTTCCTCAAGCCAGGGCAGGCTCACGCGACCTCCTCAAGCCAACCGTAGCCTTCCGCCTCGAGTTTATGAGCCAAACTTTGATCACCGCTGTGAATGATTCGCCCGTCGGCGAGGACGTGTACGTGATCGGGAACGATGTGATCGAGCAGTCGCTGATAGTGTGTTACCACGACGAAGCTCCGCTGCTCAGTTCGCATGGCGTTGACACCTTTTGCGACGGTTTGAAGGGCGTCGATATCTAAACCTGAATCCGTCTCATCGAGGACGGCCAACACCGGTTCCAACATGAGCATCTGGAAGATTTCATTTCGTTTCTTTTCACCCCCGCTAAACCCCTCATTGAGATCCCGCTTCAGCAGATCTTGACGCATACCGACCTTCGTCATCTCTTGACGAACTCGTTTCATAAATGCCGGTGCATCCAGCGCTGGCTCGCCTCGATGCTCTCGATGTGCATTGAGGGCTTCTCTCAAGAAGTAGAGGTTTGCCACGCCTGGGATGGCGACGGGGTATTGGAAGGCCAGAAACAAGCCTTCTCGCGACCGCTCTTCCGGCTCGAGTTCAACGAGGTCCTGCCCTCGATACTCAATACTTCCGGCGGTGATCTCGTATTCAGGACGCCCCGCTAAGACATGGGCTAACGTCGATTTCCCACTCCCATTTGGCCCCATAATGGCGTGGACTTCACCCGCACCAATGGTGAGGTCGAGACCCTTTAAAATCGCCTGGCCTTCGATGGCGACGTGCAGTCCCTTGATGTCGAGTAAGGTCGTCATCCGACCGCTCCTTCCAGACTTAAGCTCAGCAGCTTGGTGGCTTCAACGGCGAACTCCATGGGAAGCTCTTTGAAGACTTCCTTACAGAACCCGCTGACGATGATGTTAATCGCATCTTCTTCGCTTAAACCTCGTTGCCGTAGGTAGAAAAGTTGGTCTTCCGCGATCCGGCTTGTGGTTGCTTCGTGTTCTACTACCGCACTCGGGCAGCGGGACTCGATGTAGGGGAATGTATGGGCGCCGCATTGGTTTCCGATCAGCATCGAATCACACTGACTGAAATTGCGAGCACCTTCTGCCTTGGGTCCGATGTCCACCAGACCACGGTAGCTGTTGTGACTTCGAGCAGCGGAAATCCCTTTGGAGATGATCGTCGAACGACTGTTCCGACCCCGGTGAATCATTTTTGTTCCCGTGTCTGCTTGTTGTCGTTTTGCGGTCACAGCGACAGAGTAAAATTCCCCCACCGAGTCATCTCCAAGAAGGAGACAAGATGGATATTTCCAAGTCACTGCTGAGCCTGTCTCAACCTGTGTCCAACTGATTTTACTTCGGTCGCCGAGGCAAGCGCCTCGTTTGGTGACAAAGTTGTAAATGCCACCCCGTCCTTCGTCGTCACCCGGGTACCAATTCTGTACCGTAGAATACTTGATCTCGGCGTCGTCGAGGGCCACGAGTTCGACCACCGCTGCATGCAGTTGATTTTCATCTCGCTGCGGCGCAGTGCAGCCTTCAAGGTAGCTCACATGGCTCCCCTTTTCAGCGATGATCAGTGTTCGCTCAAACTGACCTGTGTTTGCCGCATTGATCCGAAAATATGTACTCAACTCCATCGGACAGCGCACGCCCTCTGGAATGTAGACAAAGCTACCGTCAGTAAACACGGCACAGTTGAGTGCTGCGAAGAAGTTATCCCGCTGGGGGACTACAGTTCCTAGATACTTCTTCACCAACTCGGGGTGATCTTTAACCGCTTCGGAGAACGAGCAGAAGATCACACCAGCTTCCGCTAAAGTCTCTTTGTAAGTGGTCGTCACGCTCACCGAGTCGAAAACGGCGTCCACGGCGACGCCCGCAAGTCGCTTTTGCTCGTCCAAGGGGATGCCGAGCTTTTCGTAAGCTTCCAACAGCGTGGGGTCGACTTCATCCAGGCTGCTCAGTTTCTTCTTCTGCTTTGGCGCCGAGTAGTAGATGATCTTTTGGAAGTCGATGGCATCGTAGCCCAGCTTTGCCCATTCGGGTTCAGCCATTTTACACCAGGCTCGGTACGCTTTTAAACGCCATTGAAGAAGCCACTCAGGCTCCTCCTTTTTGGCGCTGATGAATCGAATGATGTCCTCGTTTAAACCTGGAGGTGCGCTGTCGGCTTCGATGTCGGTCACGAAGCCCCAACGATACTCCTTGGAGAGCTCTTCGACCGCCTGTGCTGCATCGCTCATAGTCGCTGCTCACTTTGCGGGTTAAGTCGGGCTTCCACTCGATTCAATGAGCCCATGTCAGCCAGACGTAGGTTGTCGAGGGCACCCGAGATCACTTCATTAATCCTACGCCACGGCTCTCGAATCTGACAATGACCCTCATGGTCACAACAGGCCGGTCCGATCTCCTGAGCACAAGCGGTCAAACTGATTGGTCCGTCCATCGCTTCAATAACGCTCAATATGCTCATTTCGTCCGCGGGGCGGGCAAGACGATAGCCTCCGTTAACGCCCCGGACTGAAATCAAGAGCCCGTGTCCGTTCAGATCTTTCAGGATTTTAATAACCGTCGGGCGGGGGAGTCCCGTTTGTTCCGCCAATTCTCGGCTACTGCAGAGCGTCGACTTGCACGCGATCTGGTGCAGTAGAACGACGGCATAATCTGCAAGTCGACTCAGTCTCAGCATCGACCGCTCCACCAAAATAGTACCGGATTCATACTATTTTAATCTCCTCGACGATAGGGGATCGATTCGGTGCTCTATTTGAAGCTTCCCCAGGGAAAGGCAAGGCCCCTTTCTCCCTCGACCGCTTCGAGGCAAGGTAAGGCCGTGCGATATCTGCTTTTTCTCTGTCTGTGCGCCTGTGTCCACGGGCCCCTGCCCTCCGCACAAGATGGGGTGGCTGGGGGTATCGTCCAGGAGCCTATGTCGCGATTTACCGTCGGACGACATGAGGTTCTTTTTCCGAAGAGCCTTCAACGGCAGGCGTTTCAGATCGGGCGGGCACTGAAGAACTGTCGTCCTCGTTTGAGCTTAGGCACTCATGACGCCAAGTTACGTTTGATTTTGATCCATCCTGGTTTCGAGAATGCGTACATGGAATCTGGACCGACCTGGCCAGATACGATCGTGATGCCTGTTAACCTCTTGCGTTCCGGTGTTCGGCTCGCAGGACTGTCTCCGAGCTTGTTGGGGCCCGTGGCCTGCCATGAGGCGATTCATGCTCGGCAATTTGCCCAGAGGGGTGGAGCCTGGCGTCTGCTGGAAAGAGCAACCGGGTTCAAAATAAACACTCAAGGGAGCACGGAAAGCTGGTTTATCGAGGGCTTAGGAACAGCCTTTGAAGAGGGGCATGGTCGTCCCTGGTCTCGTCTCGATGGTGCCTATTGGCGCGGCGCTTTTGAGGCGCATTTGGCTCACCACGGGACACCAGATACGAGTGTCTTATCACCTTATTACCCACCACTTATGGAATTTGGTGGTGACTATGTGAGCGGTGGGTATTTTGTTCGTTGGCTGGTTGAGAATTTTGGCTGGTCGGCTGTGCAAGGGTTTGTGGAATCTCAGGGGGTCGCTCTCCTTCCGATCCTTGGGACTGGATTGCGATTTCGTCAGCACTTTAAGGCGCCGGTCAACCTGCTTTTTCGGCGCTTTTATTCCCAATGGCGTCAGCGGCACCCGATTCGAACCCGGCCTGAAGATCAAAAAGCCCTCGTCGATCGGGTTGGTCTCTTTGCCCGCCTAAGTCGGTCTCCCCGAAGCGGACTCTTTGCGATGTACCGAAAGGGTTTGGATCAATCAGCTCAACTGGACCTCGTCGACATCAATGGACGAGTCATCGCGTCTCGCAGCGTGGGAGCCTTTGCAGGTTGGGGCGAACCCCGGGCGGAACTGCCGCGTAATGTAGATGGCTTTGAATTTGGTCGAGATGGGTCCCTTTACATGACTATTTTATTACCAAATCCCAATGGGAGAGCGGCAAACATTCTGTTTCGGCTGGATGGCTCATCCCTCAAGACGACGGGTCGATGGTCACTCGCTCGGGGCGCCTCTGGAGGAGCTCATCCCATGGGGCGAACCTATGTTTTCGTGCGCTATGAGGGGGGTTATTCTTGGCTTAGTCAGTTGAATTTAGAGACGAAAGAGCAAGTGGATCTGTGGTCTTTTAAAGACACGTCGCCGCCGCTCAGTCCTGCATTTTCTCCGGACGGTGAACGCATTGTTTTTGTGCGAGGTCGAGCAGATGGGAGACAGCAACTTTGGCTTTTTGACCTAATTCAAAAGAGCCAGCGACCGGTCTCGATCCCCTTTCAAATACTTCACAATCCGCGATTTATCTCCCAGCAAAAAGTCATGATGGCCTGTGAGTTCGAAGGCAGAATTCAAGCATG
This sequence comes from Myxococcales bacterium, assembly GCA_002696345.1. GTDB lineage: Bacteria > Myxococcota > UBA4151 > UBA4151 > UBA4151 > UBA4151. The sequence goes on along the minus strand of NZRT01000111.1, from coordinate 28,764 downwards.
CATTCATCGTTTAGACAGGGACGAGACACTCGTACTTTCCAAAGCACCATACGGTGTTCTGGATCCTCAACATCAGCGTCCTCGAGGACTCGCTTTTCTAAACCGTACAGCGGCCGGTTGGTCTTTTGATCAAATTGAGGACCGTCGAGTTCAACAGCGATTTCCCTTCACTCCAGAAGCTGTCAGCGGTCAATTTTCCACACCAGCGTCTCTAAATTCACGGGAAACAGAGAGTGTCTCCTGGTACCAGGGGCTCTTTCTGCCGCGTTTTTGGCTGCCGGTGGCATCGGGAGGATCAAGAGCCCAAGAGGCATGGCGCCTCGGTCTTTGGCTCGGAGGAAGCAGCGATTTGCTCCTCCATAGTTACTATCTCTTGGGTACGGTGGACACAGGCGGTGACGAACCATCCCTCGAAGTCTTTATTCAGGGGCGTCGATGGGCACCATGGCAAACCACCTTGGGACTGGCGCTCGATCAGGACGGACTTCAGGGCAATTGGGGACTCGAGCGAGCGCTCGGGTCCTTTTGGGGGATCCAGGCGAAAGCGACGGGACTAAGACTCCGGGACGGACGTACCTTCTTGGCCGGCCCTCGCGCTCGGGTTCAGTACCGAGTTCGAGAGCGAACAGGACGGGGCGTGGTTCGTCGAGCGCTCTTCTGGGATCTTCAAGCCGCTTGGTTTCCACCGCTTGGTGACAATTCACCGCTTTTGGACCGGCGGTTTGAACTGGCGGTCACGTTACCGAGCCTGCTCTCGCCTCGGCAAAATATTTCCACCTTTGCCCGGTGGCGGGAATTGGCAGGAGCTCCCGCCTCTTCATTACGCGTCGGGGGAGGACTGGTCAGCGATTCGCTCAGTTTATCCTTACCCGAGCGGAGTTGGGAACTTTATCGATTTCAGGAGCGGATGACTGGCTACGAGGACCAGAGTTTACCGGGGCGTCGTTTCGCATTGGCTGGTCTGGATTTTCGCCATCGTTTCCCATTGCACTTCGGGCGCTTGTATCCTGGTATGTTGTTGCCGAGCCTCTACTTCCGTCATGCGGAATTCTCCGTGTACGGCAGGTACGGGCAACTGGATTCAGATCGACACCGAACCATCGGGTTCGAAGCCGCACTTGCTCTGGCGTCCGGGGGCCGGACTCCTTGGACGCTCTTCGCTCGAGGTAGCTGGCGGTTTGATGTGCCTGATCAACCTTATTTTCAGTTGGGTTTGCGTTATTAATTTTCTGGCCCCTTAACCCTTTTACTGACCTCCGCTATAAGCTCTTCGGAGTTTGTGATGGCAGATCGGAGTCATTTAAAGGCAACCCTGTCAAGAATCGATGGGCGGGCTTATCGGGGCTACCGGGATCTAAGTCGTTACTACGAGATGGGTGCTTTCGACCTTGCCTTTGACCAGATTCAAGCAGATCCATTTGCAGCACCTTCTCGAGTCCGTCTCCGAGTGCCGATCTCACGCTTGGGTTTTATGGAAAGCGATGTGCAGAATCCCGTCAGGCGAAGGGCACTTGCGGACTTTCTAGCCCGTCGAATAAGTCGAGCATGTGACGATCTGTCCCAACGGCGCGGCAGCGGTTCGAGTGGTGTTATTCGGACGTTCGGTGGGGGGCAGGAGGTCCTCGATCGAGCTGCTGTTGTGTTCGCAGATCATCATCTCCAAGTTCGCCTTCGATTGGGGTTGCCAGCCCAGGGGCGTCGAGTGCTGGGGCGTCAGGCGCAAGCAATGCTCTGCGATGATCTTCAGCGACTCGTCGATGATCATCTCCCCGCAGAACGACACGATGAGACCGCCTTGAAGTTGCATCTCGATGGAGTGGAGGACAGTCAGGCGCTCCGAGAGCAATTGCACGCTCAAGGCCTGGTCGCATTTGTCGCCAACGGTGCCCTGTTGCCAAGACGTCACGGTGAAGATCCTCGGCCCATGCTCGACGGATTACCTTTCCAATCTCCCAAGAGTCTCGAGGTCACTCTCAAGCGCCCCCATGGTCGACCCCTCCGAGGCATGGGGTTGCCCGCCGGCATCTCGGTGATTGTCGGTGGCGGTTACCACGGTAAATCCACGCTTCTGCAAGCCTTGGCGAACGGTATCTACGATCACATACCTGGTGATGGTCGAGAGCACGTGGTGACCCCCATGGAGACCGTGAAGATACGTGCAGAGGAAGGCCGACCGATCCACGGCATCGATATCTCGCCATTTGTTCGAGAACTCCCTGGTGGAAGATCGACGGATCGCTTTGAAACTGAAGATGCTAGTGGCAGCACCTCGCAGGCAGGAAATATCCAAGAGTCACTCGAGGCGGGAGCAAGGGTTCTCCTGCTGGATGAAGACAGTTCGGCGACGAACTTTATGATTCGAGATGCGCGCATGCAGGCTTTGATCCCCGGTGACAAAGAACCGATTATCCCCTTCGTCGACCGAGTGCAGCAACTACGGGATGATTTAGGGGTCTCCACGATCATGGTCATGGGAGGTAGTGGTGATTATTTAGAGTTCGCGGATTGCGTCATTGGGATGGACCAATATCAAGCTTGGGATGCCACGGAGTTAGCGGGTAAAGTGGCATTGGATTTTCCCAATCGTCGCCCACCTCGGATCACGGGTTCTATGACGCTGCCGAACCCTCGGCGAATCGATGGGGAGAGCATGGATCCGAGCCGAGGACGAAGGGCGGTCAGTATCCGACATGAGGGGGTTCGAGCCGTTTTGTACGGCGAAGCTCGGATTGATCTTTCGTCATGGGAACAGATTGTGGACCCCGGTCAGACCTTAGCCATTGGCTATGCGTTGGAGCGATTGAGACGAGTTCATTTGAAGGAGTCAAAGAACTTGGCAGCAGCACTTGAAAGCCTGGCTAAGGAGATGTCGGATGAGGGCGTCGATGTTTTGTCGACGACTCCGCCGAGGGGGGAACTGGTGGCGGTTCGGTCTCTCGACGTGGCCGCCGCTTTGAATCGCCTTCGCGGACTGATCATATCCTAAAGGATTGTGAAGCGGGGTGTTCACGTGCCGAACTTGAATTGGGTGGAGGATGTTACCGATTCAGGGCTGGAGCCTTTTCGTTCGGTTCGTGACAGAGATCTCGCCGGTCGAGCCAATCTTTTCATGGTTGAAGGAGAGGTGGCGCTTCGAGTTTTGGTTCGGCACGGTCGTTTTCCTTTAAGCGCCCTCTTGTTGAGCGAACGACGGGTCAAGACACTCACCAGCCTCCTCGCTGATTTACCAGACCAAACACCTGTGTACGTCGTTCCTCACCATGCCATTGAAGAGATCGTGGGTTTCAAGATGCATCGAGGAGTTCTCGGTTGCGGTCAGCGGATTCTCGGTCCTTCGCTCGATGCCACGCTTGCTGATCTCTCAGCCCATGTTCAACGGGTTGTTCTCACAGAGGCGGTCTCCAATACCGACAATATGGGCGCTATTTTTCGCAATGTGGCTGCATTCGGTGGGGGGGCAGTTCTTTTGGATCAGCAGAGTTGCGATCCGCTGTACCGGAAAGCGATCCGTGTCTCCTCTGGACAGACTTTAGCGTTGCCCTTCTGTCGAGGAGGGACTGTTTTAGAGTTGGTTGAATCGGTTCGTCGTGTCGGCTTTCAAGTGGCGGCTTTAACACCCTGCGAGGCAGCCACTCCCATCAAAGAGTGGAAGAACCCTCCCGACCGAGTGGCTCTCCTCGTGGGTGCTGAGGGACCCGGTCTCTCGGATGCCGCTTTGGCCTCGGTTGATCATCGGCTCGCCATCCCCATGGCGACGAGTGTCGATAGCCTCAATGTAGCCACATCGGTCGCTGTGGCGATGCATCAACTGCAACCCTGAATCCTAACCTCGTGGGGTGAATCACCCTTTTGTAAAGGGTTTGTAAACGAACGTAAGATTTCGAAAATGCCTGTGCGCTTTGCCTTGGATCGAATGGTGAGTTGGGTAGTGTCCGTCCAATCGAGCGGGAGAGTGCACCATGAAACCGAACATAGGGCCTCGAATTTGGGCAAACAGTATCTTCCTCTTAGGGAGTCCTATTTTAGTTGCAGTTTGGGTTCCCATGTACCTGTACTATGAGGGAAATTCTGCCTGGTTGTGGGTGGGGCTTGTCGCTGGTTGGGTGCTAACAGGACTCGGCATTACAGTGGGTTACCATCGACTCTTCTCTCATCGAGCCTACCAGGCCAATGGTCTGTGGCGGGCGTGGTGGTTGTTCTGGGGTGGGGCTGCGATCCAGAACAGTTGCCTCGTTTGGAGTGCCGGTCACCGGCGTCATCATCAACACACCGACACGGACAGAGATCCTTATTCCGTAAAACACGGATTCTGGTGGGCCCATATCGAGTGGATTCTTCATTCGGACCCGGTCCGTGATGATTTTTCAAATTGTCGGGACTTGCAAAAAGATCCGCTCGTGATGGCGCAACATAAACACTACTGGACGATCGTCTTTCTGGCCGGCCTCTTTCTGCCGCTTGCCTTGGGATCTCTGATCGGACGGCCCATCGGGATGTTTTTGTTTGCCGGTTTACTCCGGATGGTTATCACCCATCAAACGACCTTTCTTATCAACAGCCTTTGTCACCTCAAAGGTGACCGTCCTTGGGATGAGGAGGCGTCAGCGGCGGACAACTGGTTGGTCGCTTTCTTTACCCACGGTGAAGGCTGGCACAGTTTTCATCACCGTTTTCCATCGGATTATCGAAACGGCTACTTTTGGCACAATTGGGATCCAGGCAAATGGGCGATCTGGCTCGGATCAAAAGTCGGTTTTACCCGCAAGCTCCGCCGACAAAAGAAGGCGGATGAGATTGCCAATCGAGGGCGGTCTACAACCGAGGTGACTGTCTAGCGCTTCTGTTCCATTGCAATCCGCTTCTTCGTCGCTGCCCAGCCACAGATTGGGCACTGGGAAAGATCGTGATTGCGGGCTGGGCAGTGCTCGCGACCGAAAAATATGATTTGCAGATGAAGCTTATTCCAATGAGCTCTCGGAAAGATTTTTTTTAGGTCTCTTTCCGTCGTCTCAACGTTTTTTCCTGAGGAAAGCCCCCAACGTGCAGCGAGTCGATGGATATGTGTGTCGACGGGAAATGCAGGCACACCGAAAGCCTGACTCATGACAACGCTCGCTGTCTTGTGACCAACCCCTGGTAGCGCTTCCAGCGCTTCGAATGAATTGGGGACTTCGCCGTCGTGCTCATCGATCAGCTGCTGACTGAGCTTCGCAACATTCTTCGACTTGGTCGGCGCCAAACCCACTTCACGAATGCAATGAAGGATACCTTCTGCGCCCAAGGCGACCATGGCTTCGGGGGTGGGTGCCTTTCTGAAGAGCGCAGGGGTCACCTCATTCACCTTTTTATCGGTGCTCTGTGCGGAGAGCAGGACAGCAATGAGGAGTTCAAATGGATTGTCATGATCCAGTGGAATGGGGGTTTCCGGATACAGCACCTCAAGGAGTGCAGCGATGCGGTCGGCTTTGTCTTTGCGCTTCATCATCGTCTTTCGTGTGCTTCGAGTTTCCTTGCGCTTGGAACGGCCTTCGACGCAAGCTGCGGTTGTCGGGAGATCTGTGGTTTATGGCGCAATTGACGGTTCAGCCCATCCCTTGTTTGCGGGACAACTACGCCTACTTGGTTCGCTGCGAATCGACGGGGCTCGTGGCTGTCGTGGACCCGAGTGAGGCAGAACCTATTCAAACGGCACTCCGAACGTTCGAAGGGGAATTGATTGCGATTTGGAATACTCATCATCACTGGGATCATACCGGCGGCAATGAAGCGTTGGTCGGGCAATATCCGGGCTTGCAGGTGTTCGGTCACCACAGTGACCGGGGGAGAATTCCGGGTCAAACGGACGATCTGGAAGATGGATCCGTATTCACCTTTGGTCAACTGAACGTTCGCGTTCGTCACGTCCCTGGGCACACCACAGGTTCGATCGCCTATTTTGTGCAGAACGAAGTCTTTACCGGCGACATGCTCTTCATTGGAGGTTGTGGTCGACTCTTCGAGGGAACGCCATCGATGTTGTTCGAAAGTCTGTCTCAGTTAAAACGATATTGTCGCCCCGAAAACCGATTGTGGGTTGGTCACGAGTACACCGAAAGTAACTTACGATTTGCCCAAGCTGCGGAGCCGCAAAATGAAGCGATCCGGAAAGCACTTGAAAGGAGTCAGTCCCTTCAGGTCACGATTCCCGGGAGTTGGGCAGATGAACTGGCAACGAATCCCTTTGTGCGTGCCGAGACCGTCGAGTCGCTTGGAGCACTTCGAGCATGGAAGGACGAGTTTTGAGGAGTTGGGTCCTTGTGATGATGTACCTCTTGGGTGGGTGTGCAACGACACTGGGTGCAGCCTATCAAGACCAAATGAAACCGGAGACAGTGGCTCGTTGGCTGAGTTGGAGGGCTTCGGAAGCGGGCAGGAATCTCGATGAGCAATCCCTCTGGGATCAGCGCCTAGCGCAGGACGTAAGACCTAAGTTGGATCTCGGCGATGCCGGTTTGGCTCGTCGGGCTCATGGGATTTATCATCAGCGATGTTCCCCTTGTCATGGCACACCAGGTCAAAAACCCAATCTGCCCATTGCGCCGGCGTTAGGGGGGCAGGGTTACAGGTTTGGAATGCTGATGGGTGGTGATAACATGGCGAGGGGTATCTTTGACGTGATCTCTAAGGGGAGAAACCAAATGCCCGCCTTTGCCGGTCAAATGACCAATGAACAGATTTGGCTAATGGTGGAATACCTCCGTAGCTTTTAGGACAGAATGATGCGGGTCTTTGCAATTTTAAGTTTGGCGATCGCAGCTTGTGAAGCTTCGGAGCCCCAACCTCCTCCTTTGGATTTACCTGCCGGATGTAATCCCTTGATGGGCGGCGTTGACTGTTTCTTACCCTACCCAAGCGACGTTTACTTGGTGCCCGATTCCAGTCTTCCGTCAGGAAAAAGAGTCGAACACACCGGCGCAAGCAAGTTGATGACCGATGATGGTCAGACCGCTGACTTTGGCGACTGGCGTCCTTTCGACGGATTTTCAAAAAATCCGACGATCATGTTTTCACTCGGAACTGAAACTTCCATGGACGGCATGATCCGAATGGATGATGCACTGGATGGGAGTCAGTCATCAGCATCAAAAACCCTATTGATCGAGGCGGAGACGGGACGCTTGGTTGCACATTTCGTGGACGAAGACCCAAGAGCAGATGATCCAAATCGGGTTCCCTTGTTGATTCGTCCCATGGAGCCGATGCAAGCCAGAACTCGCTACGTGGTCGCCGTTAAAGGTTTGGTCGATTCGGAAGGTGTGATTCTGCCGGCTCCCGAGGGCTTTCGGCGCCTTCGAGACAAGCAAGCGCTTGGTGTTGCGGAGTGGGACTCACTTGCCGAACGCTATGAGTCATCCGTCTTTCCTGTCCTTGAAACGGCGGGCCTCGACCGCTCGGACTTACAACTCGCCTGGGATTTTACCACGGGGTCTGATGAGCAACTTACCGACGATATGTTTGCCATCCGCGACCTCGCACTTGAATGGACCCAAAACAATGATCCGGTGGTTTCCATTCGTGATGTGATCGAACGAGATGAGGAGGATCGCGCCTGGCGCATTGTTCGAGGCGATATCGAAGGTCCACTCTACATGGAAAGGGACACACAAGGTGCTGCAATCCATCGCAATGAGTTGGGTCAGCCGAGTCAAAATGGAACGGCCAAATTTCGCTTCATAGCGGTCATTCCTCGTCGCTTAATCAATCGCTTCGAGCCGGGCAGGGTGGTTCATTTTGGTCATGGTTTCTTTGGCAGTCCATCCGAAGTGGAAGGCGGTGGAGCCAGAGGCATTGCAGAGGCAACAGAATCAGTCTTTGTCGCGATTCGATGGAAAGGGATGGCCGAGCTTGATGCCGCTGTCATGGTGGCAGACATGGCCGATAACCCGCCCCAACTGCTGCGTTTTGGAGATCGGGTGCATCAAGCGATGGCGAACTGGATTGTGACGTCCGATGCGGTCATAAACGTTCTGCATCAGTTGCCCGCCTTTCAGCGGCCAACGGAACCCGAATCACTAGGACTTGTCATCAGTCCTGACGGCCTTTCCAATGCAGGTCAGTCCGTTTATGATCCGAGTTTTCAAGGCTATGTTGGTATTTCTCAGGGGCATATTCTTGGGGGTGTTTTGGCTGCACTCAACCCTCATTTGAGCCGCATGGTTCTCAACGTGGGGGGAGCCGCTTTTACCCACATGATGAGTCGTGCAGGCCCCTTCAACAGTTATCTCGCAATCATCGAGACCGTGATCCAACCGGACCCATTTGAGCGGCAAAAAATACTGACGACCATGGCTCGAGTCTTCGATCGTTTCGACCCGGCAACTTATGCACCCTATGTGCTCAACAACAAGCTGCCAGGTTCACCGGAAGACAAACGAGTCTTGCTGCAGGTGGGTTACGCTGATGCTCAAGTCCCCGACTTTGCCAGTTATTTTCATGCTCGGCTGCTTGGGGTCCCCTTAACCGAACCCACCCCCATGCGACCTTGGGGCTTAGACACCGTGACGTTGCCGATGTCTGGGAGTGCGATGACGTTGTTCGAGTTTCCAGACGTTGATGATGACTTTCGGCAGCGGGCGGAGCCGACATCTTCGGGCAACAAAGTGCATGAAGCGATTCGGCGCTTAGAATCCACGAAGCGTCAGATCGATGCCTTTTTGAAGCCTGGTGATGCGAGTCAAATCATCCACCCTTGTGATGGGCCCTGCGATCCTGAGTGATTTGCGCTGGAGTTGGGAACTGAGTTCCGTCTCTTGAGTCACGAATCGACGGGTTCTAGGCTGGCACGACGCTTCATCTTTTCCAGGATTTCGACAGCGAAGTTGCCGAGCAGAACCAATGCTGCGCCGGCCACAAACCATGGCGTCAGTTCCTCCTTGCCGTGAGCGAGGGAGATGATGGCAGCAAACACGGGCTCAAGAGAAAACAAGATCGCTGCTCGAACAGGATCCAAGACCCGTTGGTACAGGTTGAGAAGGCTGAGTGCGACGACGGTACCTAAGATACTACAGGCCACGAGAGGCCACAGGAAGGACGGTGTGGTCATCACTTGGATGAGTTGGTGGCTTTGTATTTCGGAGTGTCGGCTCCATTGCACCATGAAAAGACTCAAGCAGCCGACGCCGACAAAAAAGAAAGATGTGGCTGTTACTGTCAGCGGTTGGTGGCGTTTGGTCACATAGTCGGTGGCGAGAATGTGACCCGCAAAAACCAATCCACAAAGAACGGTAAGCCACTCGGGGAGATCAAAATTCAACTGAGGTGGACCACTGATGATCGAAGCCCCGAGGGTCACAAGAAAAATACCGCCAATCAGAACCTTGGACAGACCTCGCCGACCCAGGAGAAAACCAAGCAGCGCCGTAAAAGGAACGAAGAGGCTCGTGAGAAAAGCTGAGACGGCAGGACTGACCCCCTCTAAACCAAACATCTGCAAGAGGAATCCTGTGAGCACAAAAATCGCCAGGATCAGGCCTCCGAGCCAATTTCCGGGGGTCGTGATTCCTTTTCGGACCGAGGGGGCAAAGGCGAGAATAATAAAGGCCGCCGGGAAAAACCGAAGCGTCATGAAAAGGGCGATATAAACCGCTGCATTCTCGGCTCCAAGGATTTCCTGAGCAGCCCCGGTGGCCTGTTTCATCCAGACAAAGGTCCAGCCCCAAATCAGAGCGACGCAAAATAGAGCAAGAGTGGCGCGCTGGGTATTTTGCATGGGCGCCTCCTGTTCATGGTCGCCCTTTCATGTGTCAGCGGTCGGGGCAACTACAGAAGTAACTCGGTCTCCAGTGACCAAGTGTTTGATTCACTGCAGATGGTGACGGGGTAGCCCTGCAACTCGAGGCTGTGCAGGCGCCATTTCTCTGCGGCTGATGCATCTGAATCCCAACAGGTCAGCGCCGCAGCCTCTCCTTGTTCTCCTGTCACGGCGAATGAGGAAAGGGGCAGATCCAGACCCACACCGAGGGCTTTTAGCCACGCTTCCTTTTGTGTCCATATGCGGAAAAATACGTCCCTGTGTTCTTTCGGCGATAGCCCTGACAGGCGTTCCAACTCCAACCGGTGAAAGAATCGCTGGGCAAACCGGTGCCGATCGATACTTCGGTCCGGTTGTTCCACATCAACTCCGACCGACGAGTCCAGAGTTGCCGCAAAGAGGGTCAGTCCAGAGCAGTGACTCAGGTTAAACTGGAGACCGCTCTGAGACGGTTGGCCGGCGAGAAATGGCTTGCCATGAGGACCGGTTCCAAAGGTGACATCTTCCGCAGGTATGTTCAGGGCGTGACCGAGGGCGGTGCGTAGGAAGGCCCTGGCGAAAGCGAATTGGGTTCTGGCGGTTTCAACAACGAAACGATCCGCTCGAGCCTGCTCTTTGATATTTAGAATTTTGGCAGGATTCAGGTTTCGATGAAGCCATGCATCGGTCGCGGCGAGTACTTTGATTTGGTTGCTTTCGGGGCTTGTCAGTAACTTCACAGAGGCAGTCAACCTTCAAGCGGAATGAGACCGCGGGTCTAACTTGCCAAGCAGCGAAGCAACCGTCCACGACTACCCCTTGCTTTCGTTGTTATCGATTCGGCTGATTGGGGGAGACGGTTGGAATATTTTTTGTCCTCAGCCATGAGGAGTAGGGGAGGCTATCGTGTGCAGTCGAATCTTACTGGCGGGGTTTGTCACGTGGTCTCTTGCCCAATCACTACCTGCCTACGCAGCGGTGAAGAACGTGATTACTGAGTTAAGTTGGGTGACCCAAAATGACACGGTCATGGGAGGAGTCTCCCGAGCTCAGCTTGCCTGGAATGCCGCCGATGAACTGGTATGGACCGGTAACCTGAGCCTGGACAACAACGGCGGGTTCGTCTCGATTTTTGCTCGAGATCGCTGGTTTGACTGGACGGCGTATGATGGACTCGAGGTGGTTCTTACCGGAGGAGGCCGAGCGATTCAGGTCACAGCGCAGCGCCGAGACGCAAGGGTAAGAGCAGGGGGCTACCGAGCGCTCATTCCTACTGAGTCGAAGGGGGATACCAGGGTGGTGATACCCTTCTCCGCTTTTGTCTTGAAGCGATTCGGACGACCGATTCGGGGTCCTGACTTACGGAGCGGTCTGGGTCAGATCGGTCGCCTTGGGCTCCTGATCGCCGACAAGCAACCGGGACCTTTTCGTGTGATTCTTAAGTCGATGCGTCCGGTGCGCGTGGGGAAACGCTCTACTCTTGGAGCGGAGGTACGTCAGCGACTGGTCAGCGCCATCGAAGTCGGCGTTCCGGCCTTCAACAGTGGTGATGTATCTGCTTGTGCTACCATCTACGGGAGAACGATTCGTGAACTGTTGGAGCAAGGTCTCCTGGGTGATGGGACTTGGGCAAGTCGTTTGGCGAGGCAAGCCCTGGATCGGGCAGCCAAACAACCCAGCCGGGATGCCGCCTGGACTTTACGGAGAGCCATGGACCAAATCTTGGCGAGCCTGTAGGCGGTTTCAGAAGCGTCTAGGGAGGCAACTATGCAGCGATTATGCGTCCTCTTAATCGGTCTCATCCTGACAGCCTGCGGGGGGTGCAAGGGCTTCCTGATCAATATTTTAAGTCCCGATTATGAGGCATTGGCCGCCGCTCCCAGCGCAAAGCGGCTGGTGGACTTTGCGAAGGTGAGTTCCGGATACGAGCAGATTACAGATTTGCAGTTTCTTCCGACAGAACCTGCCGTGATCATGGTTCTGGAAAAGACCGGTACCTTACGTTGGTTTCACCGTGAGACGAAAGCCAAGGGTAAATGGCGTCGTTTCAAAGTCATTAGTGCGTCGGAGCAGGGTGCATTGGGAATGACCTTTCATCCTCGATATGCCGAAAATGGCTCGTTCTACATCCACCGGACGGTTCGGGATGATGGGCGGGATATGAGTCGAATCGAACACTGGGAAAATAAGCCGGGTTGTGCGGTTTCGGAGTGCCGACCACGGCAGGCGCGGGTTCTGCTCGAAGCGGAACAGCCGTATTCGAACCACAATGCGGGACAACTGGCGTTTGGACCCGATGGTTATCTCTATATTGGCTTCGGTGATGGAGGGTGGCGAGGAGATCCTGATCAACACGGTCAAAATCCTGCCACATTTTTGGGATCTATGCTCCGGATCGATGTGGACCGAGAAGAAAACGGAAAGCCCTACGGCATTCCAAAGGACAATCCCGGTCGAACCCATTCTGGAGCAGCGCCGGAGATGTACGCCTATGGCTTACGAAATCCGTGGCGCTACAGTTTCGACCCCCAGGGGCGACTCGTGGTCGCCGATGTCGGTCAGGACCGCTTTGAAGAGGTGCATGTGGTCGAGGCGGGAGCCAATCTGGGCTGGCCTCTTCGAGAGGCGAGCCACTGTTATGAACCCAAAAATAATTGCTCGATCCCGGGATTGACCGATCCTGTCTTTGAGATTCCCCGTGTTGAGGCNGCATCGATNACGGGCGGGTATGTTTATCTTGGCGACGAACTCCCTTGGTTGAAAGGGCAGTACCTNGTGGGCGACTTTNTNACCGGNGGGTTGTGGGCATTGGAGTTGCCCAAGNNCCTNCCNNCGAAAGCGANNCCGCANAANNTNGGNGTCTTTCCCTATCGCTTCAGCACCTTTGCCCGTGACTCGGCAGGNGANATCTATGCAGCAGGGTTTGCCAATGGTNNGATNCTTAAACTNACGCAGCGAAAGAAAAAACGCTGACGTTNTTTNGNTAGAAATCTAAGAAGCACACANACCGGGGGTCCNTTGNNAAGCTTCTGTGCACTCTGCGGCGAGACGATCACCCGGGGGCAGTCTCGATGCACTGCTTGTTCCAGTTTGCTTGTATGGCAGGTGACCTGCCTCGGCTGTGGGGTCACTCAGCCGCCAGCCCCTCGTTGCGTCGCNTGTGGAGAGCCTTTNCAGGATGCGATCCGTGCCGTGACTGCACAGGCTGAAGACGCCTTTGTNACCATACCGATCCAGTCAGCAAGNCGTCCAGCGACACCCGATGNGGAACCGGTCGTCACCGCTTTGCCACACAGNGTACGGCCATCGGTTTCGTCGCCTCCNGTCGTGGCTCCTTTGCTATCTGCTCGACCTGTGACGTCAGAGTCCAACGCTGAGCCTGATACGATCGACGAGATGGTTTCTNTGTCCATACCACCGGTGGTCGTCNGAGGTGCTGANGGGTCATCGGCGGATCTCGAGGGCGTCCCTGCTCGTCTTTCCCAGGTGGGTGAGGANGTTCTAGCCGACCGTCGAATCGCNACGGTTNTNTTCGCNGATGTNACNGGNTTTACCGCACTTTCNGAGTCNCTTGAGCCCGATGAGATCGCNGAGTTGATCAATCAATGCTTCACCGGAATGACCCAAGCTGTGCTGCGTCGTGGTGGGACGGTGGATAAATACATGGGGGATGCCATTATGGCGGTTTTTGGTGCTCCCGTNGGCCATCTTGATGATCCCGACCGTGCGGTGATGGCCGCAGTCGAAATGCAGGATTGGCTCGATGANTATTCGGAACGAAGTCGGCGCTCGGGGGGCCCTGAAGTGATTGTTCGAGTCGGCGTTCATACGGGAGAGGTCCTCGCTGGAGCCATCGGTGCGGCAGGTCATGCNTCNTACACGGTCATTGGAGATACGGTGAACGTGGCCTCTCGTATCGAGGCCGCTGCANAGCCTGGTACCGTTTTGATTAGTGACTCGACCTTTCGACGTCTGCGCGGNTCTTACGATCACGAANCCCAAGATCCCTTGGTGGTCAAAGGACAGTCCAAGCCACTGACGGTTCACCGAATTACCAGGGTGAATCGAAAGCAGAAGACCGTCGGACGAGCTGTNACCGTTGGATTCGAGAANTCCTTGGAACAGATNGAGGCTCGNCTCACCGAAATNCTNNNAGGGGCNACAGATCGACTGCTCGAAATCCGGGCAGATCCGGGGATGGGGACGTGGAATCTCATCGAAGCGACCCGGGATTTGGTTGAGGAAGAGGGTGGGCAATCNTTTGTGTTGAGNAGCCGCAGNGAAACACGCCTCNTGGCNATGGCNCCTTTNAAGGGCTTATTGCAGTATTTGGCNGANNTNGACCCCGAAGCGCCTCCTGCTTTTCAACGGGACCANCTCTCCCTNTGGTTGCACTCGAGNTTTGCTGACGGCGANGCGGTGAGTGCTCAGGCNGGCCTACGCTACTGGGAAGCCNTNTTGTTTGGTCAGGAAGGAGCGGAGCCGCTACGGCCTGGGGCTCGAGCAAGCGCATTTGTTCAGATGAAGCGTTATCTTGNGAAAAGGACGGAGGAAAAGCCGCTTTTGTTGGTTTTCGAGCGGATCGAGGACTTTGACTCGGCAAGCCTCGAGTTTGTGGGGGAGCTGGCTCGGGATGGGGAGCTACGCCGTCTGATTCTGTTAGCGACGACCCGCCGTACGGTCTCGAGTTGGACCGCTCATGAACCCATGCGAACGGTGATTTATCCCCCCCGCTTGAATCATGATGACTCGAAGCGNTGGCNTGCGGCTTATCTCGGTCTCGATGGNGTTCCTGCTGAAGATTGGGTGAATGATGTCGTTCGTACGGCAGGGGGGGGGAGTGGACGGCTCGCTCGTATTTGCGATGAACTCGTGCGCAGTGGCATCCTGCGGATCGATCAAGGCCGTGCCGTCATTCAAGGGGAATTCGACCGCAGCGCTGAACTTCAATCGAGTTTACGCGAGTTGGTCCAGGTGCGAATCGACCGGTTGCCAGAAGATGCGCTCAAACTTCTCCGCGTGGCTTCGATCCTTAGGACGTCGGCACCTCAGAGTATTTACTCAGAGCTGTTGCCGGAAATAGGACCTGAGGAGATGCACAAGGGGATCGCAAGGCTCACAGCCGAAGGATTGCTCTCGATTCAACGGGGCACCGGGGAACTGCGTGTTCCAGCATCGAGAATCAGCGAATCTGTACGACAATCCATTCCTGCCAAAGTCAGACAGGATTATGCCGGTCGAGGCTATGAAGCTTTCGGCCGACTGACAGGTGACGACGCTCATGATCCGGTGGTCATGGCTGAGTTGGCTTTAGATGCGGGTCGTCGTGACGCCTCGGTCACTTGGTTTCGACGGGCAGCTCAAAGGGCCCGTCGTACGCTCGCATTTCGCGAAGCCACCGACCTCTGTCATCGGGTTTTGGGCATCACATCCGACTCCAAGCTACGCATCGAGATGATGTGCCGACTTGGATGGCTGGCTTTTGACATGGGGGACTATGAGATCTCGAGATCTCGCAGCAAGGCCGCCATCGAGTTGGTCGAGGCGCTTGAGCATCGGATCGATATGTTGATTCTGGTGATTCGCTGTGATCTCGCCCTAGGTGATTTTGAAGCCGCTCGAATTTCTGCTCGATCGGCAAACCATCAGTTTCCAGATCAAGGCTTCGATTTGGAGCGCTGTCGATTGCAGAGTCTGCACGGGATCATTTGTTTGAGAAGTGGAGAGCTCACCGAAGCCCAAAAACTAATGGATGATGCTCTCGATCAAGCCAGACGCCTGACGATGGATAGCGAAGCCAGTGATCTCGTGGTGGAATTGTTGAATCATAAAGTCATTGTCGAGCAGCGGCTCGGTCACCTTGAGGACAGCCTATCGGCGGCTCAAGAAGCCTTTGAACGCCTCGGTGATCATGGAGATCCTATTTTGCTCGGTCGGTTGCACCAGGCAGCGGCTCAGATTTATGAAGGTATGGGCGATTTTGAATCGGCCCGTCACGAGACAGAGACTGCGATACGGTTTGCTGAACAGGTCAACAATCATACGGCACTGGCCTCCCGCTATATGAACTTATGCAGCTATGAAATGCGACTGGGTGAGACCGAAGCAGCGAAAAAGAGTTTGGCGAGAGCGGATCGTTACCTGGTAAATTCACGGGCTCGCTGGTTGGGGGTTCCTCTCTACATTACGCAACTTCATGTGGCTGTTCGAAGCGAAGATCTGACCCTGTTCGAGAAGGGTATCGAAAAGTTGTCGATGGCGATGGAGCAAACGGTAAGCTCCGGTGTCCGAGCACGGGCTGTGGGAGAACTCGGTCAGCTAGCCAAGCTGGCGGGTGAGGGAGGTGCGATGCAAGCGGCGGTCGGTGACTTGCTGCGTTTGGCTCGTAGTTTCGATACGGGAACGGAAGATCAGCTTGGCTGAAGGTGTTCCAAACCCCGGAGGGTCCGAATTGGAAATGGAATCGAGATCCCTTCTTCACGAAAGCGGCGATGAATCGCTGTATGGAGCGCGCCGAGTATGGGCTCCTGCAGTTGATATGCACTGATGTAAAATCGGATGGTAAAGTCCAGAGAGTAAGCGCCGAAGCGAGCGAAGTGGATTTCAGGCGCAGGCAATGTGAGCGCGCCCTCTGTATTTGCCATCACGACCGCTGAGACGTCTTCGAGGACAGCCTGAACCTTCACAGGGTCACTGGCATAGTCAACACCGACCGTGGTTTCCATGCGCAACTGTGACTTCGGCATGCTGATGTTTAGGAGTGTGGAGCCCGCAATCTCTCGATTCGGGATCACCACAAGATTTTGAGTTCGGGTTCGAATCCGAGTCGTGCGCCAGTTTATATCTTGCACCCAGCCCTCTAAACCCGAGTGAAGACGAATGAAGTCGTTGGGACTAAAGGGCTTTTCCATCAGGATATGAACGCCAGCGAAGAGGTTTGAAAGCGTATCTTGTAGCGCCAGCGCGACGGCGAGACCGCCGACTCCTAAAGCGGTCAATAGAGGGGTGACCGCCACGCCGAGGGTCTGCAGCAGGACCAGGGCTCCGGCAACGATGACAGCACTCTGCAGGAGCAGGCGAGCAAGTCCAGTGACCGCAACATCCGCATCCAAACGGCGGAGCAGTTGAGGGCTGACACGTCCCACTGCTCTTGCGGTTCGGATCGTGATCGATAAGGTGAGCAGGATTGCGACGACGCTGACGAGAGCGGACTGTCCAGGAAATACCGATGCACCTCGCTGCATCGCCACCAAGGGAGCAAGAAGAAATACCCAGGCCAGACTTGGTCGCCGTAGATCCTGGATATCGATCGAGCGCGAAGTGACGAGTCGGATCACCAGAAACCTGAGCAGGAGGAGGGCCAATAAGAAGGCGATGGCCTCGAGACCGACTCGCTCCAGACCCTTGGTTTCGCCGATTCGCTGGACGAAGGCACTCATGCCAGTTGCTCAAGCAGAGAGAGATCAGGGGTGAGGTCCGTACCTTTGATGTGGAGAAAGTATTCAAGGAGTCGGGCGGGTGAGGGCAATTGCTCTGTCGCTGGCCGCAAGGGCCATATTTCAGACTCTCGGGCGAGGCAGAGTCCAGCGGCCACATCAGCCATGTCTCGGCAGATGGACTTCATGGCGAGAGAGGCGTGTTTCGGATCGGTTTTGAGGCAGGCTTCGATATCGGTCTCAAGGCTTTTCACCATTGCATCAAGCGCACTCCGGTGAACCCCAGGCGTCAAACCTGACGACAGTTTCTTTAAATGATCGAGTGCTGGCTCGTGCAGAGATCGAACCGAGAAGTCTCGTAGAGTTTGCGCGTAAAGCGTGTTGTGTGTGCCCTCCCAGTTTTCGCAAACGACCACATCACGAAGTAATCTGGGCATTGGGGAGAAGCTTTCGATGGCACCATTTCCGCCCAACACCGAGAGTCCTTCGGTAATCACGTCCCGGCAATGTTCTGCATTGCGGCTTTTGTTAAGATTCACGAGAACACGTAAGGCTGCTTTGGTCCCAGACTCCAGTTGACCCTTCTCTTGTTCGTCTTGCAGTCCGGCGAGATGCAAAGCGAGTGCTCGTTGGCTTGCGACCAGTGCCGACATCTTCGCCAAACTTTGCTGTACCAGCGGATAGTTTAGAATGGGTTGCCCAAAAGCTTTTCGATGCCGGGCATAGCCGCGAGCCAAGTGGGTTGCCCGCTGTGCGTAGCCGAGGCAGGCGAAGGCATTGTACAGCCTCGAGGTGTGAATCACCTGGGTCATGGCGGTGATAAAACCACTGTCTAGATCCCCCATCGGCTCAGCCACAGCTCCCTTGAAGTCGATTTCAGCGCTGGCCATCGTCCGTGTGCCGAGTTTGTCTTTGAGTCGTCGGATTCGGTAATGGTTGCGCTCACCATCTGCGAGATGACTTGTCATGAGAAACAACCCGAGTCCGCGGGTTCCGACTTCACCGTTTTCGACTCTTGCTGTGATCAAGATGAGATCTGCACCCGCGTTGCTGCAAAACCACTTTTCGCCGTACAGGCGAAAGGTACCGTCACTGTCAGCCCGAGCGATGAGGCTGTTGGCGCCGACGTCCGAGCCGCCCTGGATCTCGGTCAGAAACTGAGCTCCTGTGTAGGCATAGCCGAACTCGGTGTTGAGCAACCGTGGTAGACATCGCTCCTTTTGGTCTGGGGTTCCGACCGCCTGAAGGGCTTTGATGACACCGGCTGTACAAGCGATGGGGCAGTTATGGCCGGCTTCACCTAAATGGGCGCCCAGATAGAATAGAGAAAGAGCGTAAAGCCATTGACCAGGCTCCTGAAGGGCGCGGAGTTGACCACTGCCGTACAGCACCTCACCGATCCGATGATAACTCGGATGGTGTTCGATGAGACGAGTGGGCTGCCCAAGTCCGTCCCATGGGTCGAGTCGAGGAAGATTATGGTCTCGATTGTTGAGACGTACATCGGAATCTAAGGCCGCCGCTGCTGCCCCCATATGTTCCAGCTCTTGAAGGTGTTTAGCATAGCGATCAGGACCCCAAGCTGCAGCAAGTGCTGCTTGCAAATAGGGGTCGGCAGTGAAAAAGTTTTTGGGTTGGTTTTCCGACCAACTTTGGAGATCTGCGCGACCGCTTTGTGTGGGAGTGACCATGCTTCATGATGATCCGCCCTAAGGGCGGCAGCAAAAAAAACTTATCAATCCGTTTCTGGCACCTAGCTGTTTCGCTGGGGAAACTCGATGCTTCCGGTTACGGAATTTCGGCGTAGAGTTGGTAGTTGCCTGTTCTCGTCGGGGTCCAGTTGAACGGTTTAACTTCCACATACACTCGACCCGCTGGAATCATGACGGAGAGGTCGCTTTGGTAACCGCAGCCACCTCCGTCATCGTTGGTTGCGAGTTGGGCACCTTGCGCCGAGTAAACCGTGAGCCAGGGGTCGGGGGTGGTACCACAGCCGCCGCCACCGTCTCGAGTGTAAACCCGTAGACGTCCGCCGCCGCTTTCCAGCCAATAGTAGTCTCGGTCATTCTGTCCCTGAAATGCGGTCAGGAAACCACCATTGCAAAGAGGCCCATCGGCGCCATTCATGGTGTTGTTATTGCCATCATTTTGTTCCGCACGAATGCACTGAACCTGACGAACGCAGGTTCGGGTACAGCCGTCGAAATCATCCAGGTCTGCATCATCGCATTCTTCACCAGGTTGGACGAAGCCATCACCGCACACAGCTCGGTTGCACGCAGCGGTGCAACTGTCCGTATTGATGAAGTTTTCGTCATCGCATTCTTCCACACCCTCATGAACGAAGCCGTCCCCGCATTCGGCGACCCGACAATTGGCGAGGCAAGCATCTTCGTTGATGTCATTTTCATCATCGCATTCTTCTCGCTCAGGCCAGCGGATCCCATCGCCGCACCGGGCAAGAAGACATCCATTGGTGCACGCGTCTGCATCCTGATCATTGCCATCGTCGCATGCCTCGAAATCGACATTGCCCTCGTCCACATCGATTCGTTCGATCCCATCGCCACATCGAGCATCTTCGCAATTATTTAAACAGGCGTCTCGATCCCTGTCATTGCCATCGTCGCATGCCTCACGCTCAGGCCAGTGAATCCCATCGCCACAACGAGCCTCTAGACACCGAGTGGTACATGCATCCTCATCCACCCCATTGCCGTCATCACATTCTTCGTAGCCTGGTTGCCCTGGCGGCAGACCCTGGCGCGGGAAACCGTCACCGCAGTGAGCAAAGATGCAGGTTTCGGGACACGCATCGCTGTTGTCATCATTGCCATCATCGCAGTCCTCGGTGGGATCGATGATGGCATTGCCACATTCCTCCCGAAGGCAGACTGCTGAGCAGCCATCGGCGATCTCGACATTGCCATCATCGCACTGTTCAAAACCGTCGTCGTCGACCCCAAGATTTTCGCGCAGGAAGCCATCACCACAGCGGGCAATTTCACAGGTGTTTAAACAGTCGTCATTCTGACGTCGGTTGCCATCGTCGCATGCTTCCTCTGGATCCAGTCGGTTGTTGCCGCATTCTTCTCGAAAACAGTCCGCAGCACAGCCGTCACCCGCCACGTCATTGCCGTCATCGCATTCTTCATAGCCCTCAGCGCCCCATTGAAGCCCCCGCCGTTGAATGCCATCGCCACACGCAGCCAGGCGGCAGGCGTTTGTACAGGCATCTGTTTCGATTTGATTTCCGTCATCACAGCCTTCGTATCCTTCCGAGTCGGTGTCTTCGAGATCGAGTCGAGTGATGCCATCACCGCATTGGGCCGGAGCACAGTTGTTTAGGCAGGCGTCTGTTTCATCATCATTCCCATCGTCGCACAGTTCACCAGGACCCACGTAGGCGTCACCGCAAAGCTTGGGTTCGCAGCCGACACATTCGTCGTCTTCGTTGTCATTGCCGTCATCACAGCCCTCCCCTGGACCCACCACACCGTCGCCACAGATATCCGCAATGCAGTTGTCTCGACAGCCATCGTCTTCGATGTCGTTGCCATCATCACATTCCTCGTAGCCTTCCTCGCTTTCATCGAGATCCGTTCGGACAACGCCGTCACCACAGTAGGCGATGCTGCAGTTGAGACGACAGGCGTCGAGATCGTCCTCGTTCCCATCGTCGCATGCTTCGAAGCCAGGCGAGCCCTCGCTCACGTCCATTCGCAAGGCGCCGTCGCCGCAGTAAGCCGGTCGGCAATTGGTCAGGCACGAGTCGGTATCGTCGGCATTCCCATCGTCGCATTCTTCGAAGAGAGGGTCATCGGCATCCATATCCTGCCGCAAGATTCCATCGCCGCAGTGGGAGGTTTCGCAGCCATTGGTGCAGCCGTCGTTGTTATCAGTGTTGCCGTCATCGCAGTTTTCGCCGGTTTCGACTTCACCATTGCCACAAGTCGACACTCGATCTCGGATCATCACCGTATCACTGGAGCAAGAGGTGGCTGTGACAACAACGATGGCAAGGAGTGAGAGACGGTGCATGGACATGGCTCCAGGGGGCACAGGATACCTGGCCTGCGCCAGATTTCCAATCGTTGGTCAATCACACTTCCCCGAAGGGGAACCATGGGTTAGGACGCAGCGGAGCGAGGAGGGTTGGTGGGCGATACCATTTTAGAGATCGAAGGGCTGCGGACTTGGTTCCACACGGAAGATGGGATCGTTAAAGCTGTCGATAACATCGACCTTCAGTTGGAGGTAGGCCGAACGCTCGGTGTTGTGGGCGAGTCCGGAAGCGGCAAGTCGGTGACCTCATTGACGGTGATGGGTTTGCTGCCTGAAGTTGTTTCCGATGTGAAAGCCGATAAGCTCGCCTTTCTGGGTAAGGACTTAGAGTCCGTCAGTGCTGTGGATCGACGAGCCATGCGCGGTAAAGACATGGCGATGATTTTCCAGGAGCCGATGACGAGCCTGAACCCTGTTTTCACCGTGGGTAATCAGGTTGTCGAAGCGATTCGACTTCATGAGGGGCTCAGTGCTGAAGAAGCAAAACAGCGGACGATCGAACTCTTCGACGAAGTTGGAATCCCTGAGCCAAGTCAGTCGATTCATAAGTATCCCCATGAGATGAGCGGTGGGCAAAAGCAGCGTGTGATGATTGCGATGGCACTGTCCTGCAACCCGCGCCTGTTGATCGCCGATGAGCCCACCACAGCACTCGACGTCACCATTCAGGCTCAGATTCTCGATCTTTTGCGGGAGTTGCGTGACCGACGGGGGATGGCGATTCTTTTCATTACCCATGACCTGGGAGTGATTGCTGAAATCGCTGACGAAGTTGCGGTTATGTTTCGCGGTAAGCTCGTTGAGTGTGGCAAAGTGGAGCAGATCTACGACAATCCTAAACACCCCTACACCCGTGGATTACTCGCTTGCCGACCTCGACTCGAAAGTGACTTCACTCGCTTGCCGACCGTCGGAGACTTCATGGCGGTTGCAGAACAGCCGGATGGTACCGTGCAGGTTTCGGCGAAAGATTTGAGCGAAGAGCGACTCCGGGAACTGGCGCACAGTGGTCGTGGAAAGCTCACCGAAAGCGACGAGGCACCGATTCTCGAAGTGAACGAGATGAAGGTCTATTTTCCCAAAAAGGCGGGAATCCTTCGGCGGACCGTGGGTTATGTGAAGGCGGTCGATGGGATTAGTTTTAAGGTTTACCCCAAACAAACCTTGGGGCTCGTCGGGGAGTCTGGATGTGGTAAGACCACGACGGGCCGGGCCATCCTTCGGCTTATTGAACCCAATGGGGGAGAGGTGCTCTATCGTCCGTCCGGGAAAGACACCGCCGTGAATCTAGCTCAGTTGTCCGGAGCTGCTCTGCGGAACATTCGCAAGGAACTACAGATCATCTTCCAAGATCCCTACAGCTCGCTGAATCCTCGGATGCCTGTGGAATCGATTATCACGGAGCCCATGGTGATCCACAACATCGGTGCTGGGCCATCGGAGCGCCGAGATCGGACGGTAGCACTGCTCGAGGAAGTGGGCTTGGGTGCTGAGCATTTACGGCGCTTCCCACACGAATTTTCGGGAGGGCAACGCCAGCGAATCTGTATTGCTCGAACCCTGGCGATCGATCCGAGTTTTATCATATGCGATGAGTCGGTGAGTGCATTGGATGTGAGCGTCCAAGCTCAAGTTTTGAATCTGCTGAAAGATCTACAGGAGCGTCGAGGTTTGAGTTACATCTTCATCAGTCATGATTTAAGTGTTGTGAAGTTCATGAGTGATGTCATGGCGGTGATGAATGAGGGGAAGATCGTTGAGATGGGGCCATCCGAAGAGATCTATCGTCAACCGGCGCAGGAATATACGCGCCGCTTAATTTCTGCGATTCCCAACGATTCCATGGAGAACATTCGCCGGCGTCAGGCCGAGCGCCAAGCGGCACAAGTCGCAAACTAGCGAGGAGACTATAATGGGTGAACATGAAGAATCTGTACCGAGTACACTGGCCGTCGCCACGAAGAACTTTGTCCTGCTCGCAGTGGTTGCAGGCATTTCTTTGGCGATCTCTATTTACGCAGGTCACCATATCGCCAATGAGGTGATCGCTGCCCATGCAGCGGATCACGCGGATGATAGCGGACACTAAGTGGGTCTGACGATGGCGATCGTGCTGGCTTCCCTCCCGGCGGGATTGGTGGAAGAGGTGGATGCTCGCTGGGCACAACGGACGCCGGCGAACCGGACGGCGATCGCTCGTGAGTTAGCAAAGCGCCTCGAACCCCATCAGGGAGATTTTGAAGCCGCCTGGCGCTTGGCACGATGTTACGTTTGGATCGCTGACGAAGCGCCCTATTATCGAGACACAAAGACACGTTTTCGTCTTGGAAAGAAAGCGATGAACGTGGCCAAGCGGGCCGTACAGATGCAGCCGAAAAGAGTTGAAGGTCACTATTACTACGCTTGGGCTGTGGGTCAGTGGAGCCTTGGAATCTCCATTGCAAAAGCGCTGTGGGAAGGCGCTGAGTCCAAGTACACCGGCGCACTGAAAAAGGTGGACCAACTGGACCGTTCTTTCGATCAATACGGCGCCCTGCGCATGTGGGGGCGATACTACCATTCCTTGCCTTGGCCGAAACGAAACCGAGCCAAGTCAGCCAAGTACTTACGCACTGCCGTCAAGAAGGCACCAACCAACCTTCGAAGCTTCGTTTACCTTGCTGAAACGCTGATCGGTCAGGGGGAGCACAAGAGCGCCTGTGATTTGGTGACAAAGGCGCTCAAGTTGAAGGGTAATTCCGCCAAAGAACCCGATTGGGATCTCTGGCAAAAAGAGTTGGTTCGTTTGAAAAATACCGGCTGCAAGAAGCTCTTAGAGAACCTTTAATCCGGTGCCTGAGATTCGTCTGGGACCGTTCTCCGCACTGCAACCTTTCGGTCAAGGGGGTATGGCAGAGGTTTGGCGTGGCTTGCACCGAGCTCAAGGGGTTCCAGTCGCCATCAAATTTGTGAGTCACTCCGAGGAGTTGTCGGAGACGTGGTTTGAACAATTTCGAAGTGAAGTTCGCGCCGTTGCTGGCCTAAATCATGACAGTATTGTTATGGTTTTTGACCATGGGCGGGTTGATGCCCAGGCAGCGGCAGCCAGTGGTGGAGCCATCAAGGAGGGAACTCCATGGTTGGCGATGGAATTCTGTTCTGGGCAGAGTCTCTTTCATGTCCGGCCGACTCAGTTTGAAGAGTTGGCGGATATTCTCGACCGAATTCTATCCGCCCTTGCCTACGCTCATGCTCGGGGCGTGTTGCACCGTGATCTAAAGCCAGACAATGTGATGTTCTCCACGGGGGAGGATGCTCGCCCCGGACTCAAGCTCACCGATTTTGGTTTAGCTTTCGATCTTGGCGATGTGATCGACGATGAGAGCCGAACCGTTGGGACGCCGCACTACATGGCTCCTGAGCAATGTTATGGGAATTGGCGCGATTATGGTCCTTGGACTGACCTCTACGCCGTCGGATGCCTGGCTTGGGACCTCTGCACAGGACGCCCCCCATTTTTTGGTCATAAACGTTTGGTGCAACTGCTGACAGCCCATGTGCGGCAGCCTCTCCCTGAACTTCGTCCAAGCTTCGACATTCCAGAAGGCTTCGAGGGCTGGATGCGAAGACTTTTGGAAAAGTTGGCTTCGGAACGTTTTCAGAATGCAGCCGATGCGAGGGAGTCTTTAAGGCGTCTCGTCAAAGGGGAATTGCCTCGGTGGCAAAACCCGATGACTGAAAATCCCGAACTTCGGGACAGTCAGACGATCATGGTCGACATCAGTCCCTTTCGTGAACCGGATCCACACCAGCACTTTTCGGACCAACCGACCAGCGAGTTTGGGACGGCCGAAGAGAGACCTCGGGAGCATGAACTCGCCCAACGTGTCATTCCCGAGATGCCTGTTCATTGGCAGTCCGCTGTTCCTCCCCAGCCTGAACCCCGTCTTGTGGGTGCAGGTCTCAACCTCTTTGGTCTTCGGCAAGTGCCGATGGTGGACCGATTTGATGAGCGAGACCTCCTCTGGAACGCGCTGAAGCGGGTTCGTCAGACCCGAAAATCTCGAGTCGTTGTCCTTGAAGGTCCGGCAGGGACTGGAAAAAGCCGAATTGCCGAGTGGATGGCCGTACGTTCCACGGAGTTGGGTGTGGCTCGAGTTCTCCAGGTGGGACACGACCCGACCCAAGCTCCAGGCGTCGCCCTCGCTGACCTTTGTGCCCAGGTCCTGCGCACCCAGGGACTGAGTGGTGATGCCCTCAGTGAACGGGTGACCAAGGTCTTGGAGCGTCAAGGGGTTGTGGACCCGGTGGAGCGGGATGCGCTGATCTCTTTATTGGGGACTGAGGAACTGGATCTGCTGGCAAGCAGTGGTACGATGACGATCTCCTTCGCCGATCCTCGAGAGCGTTACGCCGTCCTCCGCAGACTCCTGTCTCGAGTCGCCAACGAGCGACCCATCGTTTTGTGTCTCGACGATCTGCAGTGGGGTTCGGACGCCCTCGCATTTGTCGACTATTTGCTGGAGAACCAGGAGCTTCATAGCTTTCCTGTCCTGATGATCCTGACCCACAGGCAGGAGCTTCTTGATGACAATCCGTTGGAGCAAAGTCTCCTTCGACAGTTGCTGGAATCCGAATTTTGCGATCGCCGAGTGGTGAGCGAACTGCCACCACAATACCGGACGGAGTTGGTGGAAGAAATGCTTGGCTTGGAGGCAGGACTTGCGGCCAAGGTGGTGGAACGCTCTGGCGGCAATCCATTGTTCGCCGTTCAGTTGGTGGGCGATTGGGTAGAGCGCAGAGTTCTTGAGGTGGGTGATGCTGGCTTTCGATTGGCGAAGGGAGAGCGGGCCGAGTTGCCCGACGACATTCACAGCCTGTGGAGTCAGCGCTTGCATTCCATCGCGAAGAACTACCCTCAGACCAGTTTGATCAGTCTCGAGTTCGCTGCGGCATTGGGTCAGGATGTGGATGAGCACGAACTGCATATGGTCTGCACCCAGGTGGGAGTTCCCTTGGGCAGAGCCCTGATCGATGACCTGCTCGGGCAAGATTTGATGGAGATTCGGGAGGGTGGATGGCGGTTCAGTCATCACCTGTTTCGAGAATCCATTGGTCGGCAGTCTCGGGAGCAGTCTCGGTGGGCAGCCGCCCATCGTCATTGTGCCACTGCACTGGCGAAAATGCCCAGAAGACGAGGGTTATCCTACCGGATCGCGCAGCACTTTTTGGCAGCCCAAGCCTTTGAAGAAGCTTTAGACCCTTTGTCGAATGCGGTCAAAGAATTCGCTCAAGGCGGCAGCATTGGTGAGACGAAAGCCGTTCTCGCAGATTATGATTTGGCCTTGTCCAAGCTTGGGCTCTCTGACGATGACACTCGATACGCACTGCGCCTCTATGTGGAGGTGGGAGTCGCCGAGGGTGCAGCCGACTGGGATCGTCTGGAGAGTCTTGTAAAACAATTGGATCAGGCGGCATGGCCCCACATGAAGGGAACGGTGCTGCGTTCTGCCAGCAAGTTGGCTGCTGCCCGGGGCGAATGGGATCGGGGACTTCATCTCGCTCGGAAGGCCATCGAGCAATCAGAAGATGACCAGCGAGGTCAGGCTTCAGGGCTTTTGGGGATGCAACTGCTTGCTCGTGGTCAACTCGTTGAAGCCCAGGATGCGCTCGAAAATGCGCTCGCATTAAGTGGCCCCCAGTTCGCAGGTTCAAACCAGTTAGGCCTTGCGATGGTGGCGCAACAACGTGGTGATTTAGTGGCGGCAGAATCTCATTATCAAAGAGCTCTCGAAGCTTACGAAGCTGGGGGGCAACTCGCTGGCATCGGGAATGCGATCAACGGGGTCGCTGAAATCGCCCGTTTGCGGGGGGATCTTAACCGGGCGAAGGAAGAATACACTCGAGCCATGGAAATGTATGAGACCACTGGGCGCAGCACGGCGGTTGTCGCCATGAATTTGGCCCTTACTTTAATGAACCAGGAAAGCTTTGATGAGGCGGAGGAGTACCTCAATCGAGCGGTCGCTGAGTTGAAAGGCTTGGGTTCCGCCGGTTGGTTGATTTACGCCCAAACTTTGCTGCTGCCTTGTTTGATTGCCCGCCAGGACTGGGCGCACTTTACTGAGGCCTTCGTAGAGGCTCAAGCCAAGGTAAAAAAAGCGGGAATTGTCGATGGAGATTTGGCTTGGAGCTTGGAGAAGGCCGGCGATTTAGCCCGTGCCGAAGAACAGAGCCAAGCGGCCCGGGATTGTTATGGTTTTGCCTTAAGTCAGTGGCAGCAGTTGAAGCGGGCAGATGATGTCCAGCGATTGGAACGACTTCTGGCTCAATCGTGAACCAGCCAGAGCTCTGATGAGCCGCCATCGTGTTGGTAAACAATCGGATCATTCCAAACGCAGTGGTTGTGCGTAGGGTCAAATTGGGGTGCAGCACAGCGGTTGTTTCCAAATGCACCTCGATTGGGTCGTAAGCCCCATTCTTGATCGTTTCGAACCCAGCGCCAACCCCGGCCGTAATGACCAGGTGTCGCATTTGAGCACCCACCAGAACACGGGGATGCCCAAGCCCAGTACAAACCGTTGTGATAGACGGCAAAACTTACCACCTGGCAGTTGTTTTGGCAGGCATCGATGTTGTCGTCATTTCCATCATCACAATCTTCGCCTGGATCAAGGCGACCATTGCCGCAGAAAGCGATGGCTTCGCAGGCTTCGTCGCAATGCTCACCGCCATCGCATTCTTCCACGCCCTCATGAACGAAGCCGTCCCCACATTCGGCGAGCCGACAATTGGCGAGGCAGGCATCTTCGTTGCTGTCATTCTCTTCATCGCAGGCCTCAAAGCCTTCTTCTTCTGGTGCTAGATCCTGACGCTCCACGCCGTCTCCACAGCGAGCTTCTCTGCAGTTGTTTAGACAGGCGTCGGCATCATCGTTATCCCCGTCATCACAGGCTTCAAAATCCAGGTCTCCCTCGGCAAGGTCGAGCCGCACGATGCCATCACCACACGCCGCTGGCTGACACGCATTGGTGCAGGCATCTTCGTTGATTGGGTTCTCATCATCACAACCCTCGTCACCATCGATAATGCCATCGCCACAACGCTGGATCATGCAGTCGCGACGGCAGCCGTCCCTGTCATCATCGTTGCCGTCATCGCATTCTTCTTCACCTCCATGGACGATACCGTCACCACATCGGGCGAGCGCACAAACATCGGTGCAGTCATCGCCAGCGATGTCATTGCCGTCGTCGCATTGCTCTTCATTTTGCCAGAGATGGCCATCCCCACAGCGGGCATTTTCACAGCGCCGGGTGCAAGCGTCTGTATCTTCTAGGTTGCCATCATCGCATTCTTCAACGCCATCGCGAGTGATTCCATCGCCACAGAGAGCCCGACGGCAGCCGGAGGTGCAGGCGTCCGCATCCACGTTGTTGCCATCATCACATTCCTCCTTGGCTTCGAGTTTTCCATTCCCACATTCCGAAGGGATTTCACGGACGACGACTTGCT
>NZRT01000110.1 GCA_002696345.1 Myxococcales bacterium | reverse complement strand
CCCGACTCGTTCATTCTTCGGTTTTCAGGTCACCAACGCTTTCCAGCGGCTCTCTCCTGGGGAGCGAGCGGGGTGCCTTCTATGAGAGGTAGCAAGCCGGGTCCAGGCCAAAACGCAGCTTCAACCAATGTTTTTCACTCNCCAAAATCAAAACANTAAGTGGAGCGCAATAATGTCATCCGCAAGTTNCTGAAACTACAGACAAGNTCCCCCGCATCAATCTGACAAGATGGGTCCTCGGCCAGTGCGTCTAANCGAGCGCCCACATCAGCCAGAGGAATCCGAACATCCGGACAGTCAAAGTTTGGCGGCTGGGTGACCCCCGAGGGATTGATCACACGCTCCCCCTCTGCACTGAGCCGANTTAAGTAGTCTCCGAGCAGACTTTGATCNGTNCCAGGACTACTAATCGGGGTGAGCTTGGGGATTCTGTTGCCCTCGGANTCGACCTCGGTCAGCATAGAAAANCCATCGCCTCCGCCAGCGATGTAAGAATTAGTNGCGACCGTGTAGGTGGCTTCCCGATCCACCAGGCTCCACGAGGGCTCAGAATCTCCCCCGGCTGACCAGTGACGAAGACAGATCCCCAACACCCTTGCGCCNGGNTCCACCACCTCACTCTGACCGTTCACCATTCTCGCNTTGCCACCGCAATCCACCATGACCGCAGCCCCGGCCAAATGCAGGAAAGCACCATTTTTTGCGAAACGACCCGGCTCGCCAAGCAAAGAGACTCCCAACTCCATGCCAGTCAGGAGATCATGACCTCGAACATAGATCGCCTGCATCGGGTTCTCGAACGGCATCAACTCCTCTAAATCCCGCTGGTAAAGCCCACCCTCTCGCCATTCGGACCGCAAACCGCAGCGGGTCTCATCTCGTAGCCCGCCTGCATTCTGAAAGGCCAGGTCCACACACGCCTCTGCATTTTGCGAAAATGCCNAGCANCGATCTCGCTCCCCATTGAAGCNNGNNAGAAATGCATCGGCTGCNAGACTTCCGATGACAGCCTCTCGAGTCCGCAGAACCTCTGGACGCAGGGTAATCGGTGAAGAGATNCGAGCCAGNAGTGCTCCCTCTTCACGCTCCTCACAGCCCTCACCCTCGNCAAGGGGGCAGGCACTCACAAAGAGGACCGGGATCAACAACCAACGGATCACTTANACTCTTCCGAGAACATGAAGCGCAGCAAAGGTATGGAGGAGATCCGCAACGATCAAGGCTGTGATCCCGTTCGCATCAAAGTCAGGCGCTAATTCCACCACATCACCACCGATCACCGGCACGCCGCGCAGACGACGCAGCAGTGAATACAACTCTCTCGACGTCAAGCCTCCTGGAACTGGGGTTCCTGTTCCNGGGGCATAAGCAGGGTCCAGNCCATCCACATCAATACTCACGTAAAGCGGTTTCGAAATCTTTCGGCGCCANACCTCAAACCGCTCTTTTCCNTCTCCATCATCCCAATCAGCCTGGGTGACGACGGTCATTCCANTTTCCTGCGAAAAGGTAAGATCCTCCGCGCTCGCTAAACTGCCCCGCAAGCCCAACTGCAGCGTTTCCGATGGCTCGATCAAGCCCTCACGNACTGCGTGCCGNAACGGAGTNCCNTGGTGCAGATCGTTACCCCAAGCCGCAGGATACGTATCGTAGTGGGCATCCACGTGAAGGANNGCCAGAGGACCGTGCACCGCACTGGCTGCTCTAAGCATGGGCAAGCTAATACTGTGGTCGCCGCCGACAGTGAAAACGGAACGATTTTCTATAAAATGCGCTTTTGCTTCCTNTTCNAANGCAGNCATCGCAGCAACGATGTCATGAGGCGGCATGTTCACGTCACCAGCATCGACGGCCTGAAGGACTTTGAAGGGGTCTATTCCGAGTTCAGCATGGAATCCGTGGGCTTGATCAGAAGCCAACCGAGCAGCTCGTGGCCCAAACCGAGCCCCAGGGCGATAAGTCGTCGCACCGTCAAAAGGAGCGCCGAGAAAGACNAAACCGGCTTCNTCNACATCGACCCGCCGAGGCAGACGNAAAAAGGTATTNTCACCCGCANANCGCGGGAGTGTNCGGCCTGATCGAGGNCCTACCGGCATCGTCCCGCCCCCATCAATCCGGAATCGCCCGCACGACACCACTCACAGGTTCGCCCAATGTCTTGATCACCAAGCTGACCCNTTCACGCCCCGACGGCACTGTGATCGTGTACTTCCAAGTCTGTCCACCGGAACTCAGCACCAGCCGGTGCCTTCCGGGCCGTAGTTTGGGCGCCCGAGTGCCCGCCAGGGGCGTCTGCCCGTAGCTCTTTCCATCAATCGAAACTCGAGCTCGCACGCCCGGCGTTCCGATTTGTACCTTCGGCCCTTCAGCCTTCCCCGATTCGGGGACTTTCGCCGCTGTCGACGCTTTCGGCCGCGCCTTCGGCTTCTGCTTCGCTTGCAGCGACAAACTCATCCGCTTCTTTTTATTGGCACCGAAGGAAAACCTCGCTTTTCGAGCCAAATAACCTGGGTGACTCACTTCGAGTTGGTAGGAACGCTGACAATCTAAGCCCGTTTGACTCACAGGCGATGGGCCGAGTTCAGCCCGCCCCAGTTTCACCTTAGCCCCCTGAGGCGTAGTCAACACCGTCAACACACAATCGGCAGCTTCAGGCGTGTCGGGTTCCGATTTGCGATTTTTCGTAGCGACTGCTGGAGTGGCCTGCTGTTTTTTCGCCCGACTTTGGGGCTTTGAGGATTCAGGTAACTTCTTTTTATCGGAGGATTTTTTCTTTACCCTCTTAGCAGCCTTTGGCTTGCTTGATTCTGTTTTTGTGACCTTTTCTTTGTTTTTCGGTGTGGGTTCCCCGGCAGCAACTCCCCCATCCGGAAACACATCCTTGGCTGTGCTCTCAGACGGTGATTCCTTCTGCGATGTCACTGTCGACTTGGTCGTCTTCGGCTCTGAAGTTGTCCCTGACCCCTTCTGATGTGTCGATGCAAAACTTGTGAAGATGACCCAGGCCAACGCGAACACCACCAAGGCTCCAGCGAGACCCGCACCGGCGACCACAACAGGAGACTTTCCGCCCTTTCCTTGCACAGGAGCAATCACCGGAATGGGGTTTCCGCCGGCCGTCATCGGGCTTGGCGGGGTCGAAGCCCCTCGCCCTCCCGGCGGAGGTGGAGGTGGTGGCGCCATCGTACTCGCTCGAGGAGCCATCGATCCAGGTGGCGGTGGCGGTACGGTCATACCGGGTGCGGATGGAGGTGGCGGTGGAGCGGCAGGTTGGGCCGGTTGCGTCTCGACATCGAGTGTGTCGAGGCCGGCTGCCTGAAGTTCTTCTAGGGTGGCGAGGACCGTCTTTTCATCATCACCTGAAGCGGTTGCTACCGGTTTTGATGGCGGTGGTAACGAAGCGTCACCGATCGCTCCATCGTGGAGAATGGTCCGTTCCTGATCGGTATTGATTGTATCCAGTTGCTCGACGGTACCCGTATCAAAAATGACCGTTCGATCACTTTCTGCCACCGCATCCAGCATCTCCTTGGAGAGTTCATCGTAAGAACCCTCGAGTCGCAATTCAGAAGGCGCTGATTCGCTCAAGTCAGCGGGTGCCTCCATCGCTAGGTAGTCCTGCATCCGCTGCCGGTCCTGCTCCAACTCGCCTGGAAACACCTGTCGAAGGAACTCAGCAAGATCTCGCCCCGAAAGAATCCTTCGGCCATCGATCAACCAAGGCTGCAGTGCGTCTGCAAAATCGCTCGCCCAAGCAAATCGTTTGTTTGGATCCCGGGCCAGTGCCGTCAAGATGGCATCAGAAAAGTCCCGCTCTACATCATCCCGCTCCAAGTCCAAACGCGGGGCTTGTGCCTTGCGCACCCGTTCCAAGGTCGAAAAGTCAGACTCGCCCAAAAAGAGCCTTCGACCACTGATCATCTCATGGGCGATCGTCCCCAAACCAAAAATATCGGAGCGATGGTCGATCGCCTTGCCACGCACTTGCTCCGGACTCATGTAGGCAAACTTGCCCTTCAACACACCGGCTTGGGTTTGATGGGCTCGATTCTGCGCCTTGGCGATACCAAAGTCGCAGACCTTCACATCCCCGTCCCAACTCAAAAGCAGATTTTGGGGGCTCACGTCTCGGTGAATGATGTGCAGCGGATTGCCCACCAGGTCGGTGCGACGATGCGCATAGTCGAGCCCTTTGGCCGCTTCCATGATGATGTAGGCCACCAAACCGGGTGGGATCTCGATGCCACGCTTTCGACAGGTATTCACCAATTGCCGTAGGTCTCGTCCTTGGACGAACTCCATGGCGATGTAGAGACTCTCCCCGTGCTGTCCTAGTTCGAGGATGCGTACCACGTTTCCATGCTCTAAATGTGAGGCGATCCGAGCCTCATCGATGAACATGCGAATAAAGTCCTCATCCTCCATGATGTTCGGGAGAATGCGCTTTAAAGCCATGATGCGCTGATAGCCGTGGACGCCGAAGGTCTTGGCTTTGAAGACCTCAGCCATACCCCCGACGTTAATCCGCTCTAAAAGCAGATACTTACCAAATGCGGTGGGGTATCGAGCCACAACTACATCCTCTATCCGGGCACTACCGAAGGTATGACCGTCTTGGCTTTTCGCCAAGAAATCCAACTGGCGGAAGGGGGGGGATTCGAACCCCCGAGGAGCTTGCACCCCTGACGGTTTTCAAGACCGTTGCCTTCGACCGCTCGGCCACCCTTCCAGTTGCAGGCTCCCTACAGGAGAATAAGGCTGTACAAAACCGGGTGTTAAACGGAGGGGTTCCGGCGAAGTAACTTCGCCTTACGCTCTTTGGCTTCCCGACTCCCAAACAGACCTGCGCGGAGCGCCTCCACCCGCCCGATCATCTTCACGTCAGGTGACGACTTTCCAAGGACCAAAGCCATTTTTGCTCCTCGTAAACTCCCAATCGACAGGGTTCGTATGCGGTTAAGAAAAGGTTCAAACCACTCCTGAAGGTCCTCGACACAACCCAGGACCAAACCGCAGGCCCTTGCCTCAGCTCCGGACAAGACCTGCGCCGTGTAGATCATGTGTCGAGCTTGCTGTTGCCCGACAGCTTGCTCCAAACGTTGCATGCCCTCCAAGCTGTAGAGCAACCCCAGCTTTGCTGGCGGCATGCAGAAGCGAGATCGGTGACTGCACATGCGGAGATCGCAGGCCAAGGCCAATTCCAATCCAGCGCCATAGGCGGGGCCGTCGATCAGAGCCAACGTCGGTGCTGGGAAATCGCTGAGGGCTGCGACCGCATCATCCAAGGCTCCGACCATCCGACCATCCGGTGCCGGTTCATCGGGAATCTGAGCGATGTCATAACCTGCACAAAAGCTGTCACCACTGCCCCTTAACACCAGCAGTCTTACCGACTCATCTCCGGCGTTCTCAACCAACAGGCGACGCAACTCGACCATGGCGCTCGGGTCGACCGCATTCTTCTTTTCTGGACGGTGCAGACGCAAGTAGAGCACGTCTCCGTCACGTTCCATCTGGATCACGGGATCGCCTTCAGCTCAGGTGGCTTCGATCTCGAGGATTGGATCTCCCTCTTTAATCGCCTGACCCTCTTGAGCATGAACCGCCGTGATCACCCCGTCTTCATCGGCCTCGATGGGCATCTCCATCTTCATGGATTCCAAAATGCACAGAGTGTCTTCTTCTTCCACCTCATCGCCCACGGACACGAGAATCTTCCAAACGGTTCCGGTAATGTGGGCACGGATCACTTCAGCCATGGTCTCAAATCTCCTTTGGCATCCGCTGCTAATGAGCCCAGCGGTGCGGGTCAAGGGAAGCTCTCAACGCACCCAGATTCGTCCGGAAGCCGAGAGGGAAATCCGGCCTCCATTATTCCAGTTGGTGAGCCCTCCCACGACAGCTGGACTGGAATGCCCGCCCGCGCCAAAACCTATCACTGACGCATGATGACTCCAAGGACATACCGGCCCCTCCGAACCCGCCCAAACGGCGATGACACCCAACCGCGTACGATGGTGATTCTGACCTCCCTGAATTTCATCGGGTCGATGAACCACGTTGGCACCCTGAAGAGCGCACACATCATCACGCCCGTTCCGGCGTGTGGCGTTAAAGCTGGTTGGCTGCATCCAACTGTTCAGCTGTAACTCATTGTCCGGCACTTCTGGAAGCAAAGCAGTGAATGCTTCAAGCCCTCCGTCCAATCGTCCGAAACTCTGCGGTTCTGCGGCGATCACCCCAGCAAGTGTGCCGCCGTTAAAGAAAATGTCCCCGCTGAGGCTTAACGTCCGCCAGGGCTGCTCTGGGTCCGCCTCAGCACCGCTTCGCTGTTCGAACTCCCCTCCATTATTACCCTCGAGAATGACCGCACCTGTTCGCATCTCGAGGCGCATCTCCCGCAAATGAGCGGTATTGTACAAAACGGTACGGACGAGCCCCGTCTCATTCGTGAGTGTCCAGGCTCCCGCTTCGTCTTGGATCGGACTTGTGCCCTGCCATAAGGCACCATCGTAGCCAGCTTCTTCATGCCCGGCGGGGATGTGCATGATTAAACCCCACCCCCCTCGGTCCGTGTCTTGATCGCACCAGACGTAGCCTGGCGCGTCGGCGCCAGGGGGCTGCAGCCAAGCCCCGCCTGTCTCGTGATCATGTCCATCTCGCAAAGCGAGACAGCTGTGGGCGGGCGCCTCGACGGTACCTTGCCGGCGCCCGAAGAGGTCAGGGTCAAAAGGTTCATGAATATAGCTGTCTTTCACGGGATGACCGACAGCGAAGCCCGCATTACTTCCCCAACAACGTACCGCTTCCCCGGTGGCGTCCTGAACCATAACGCAACGATGATTGGCAAAACCGCCCTTGCCGAGTGCAATGGCACGAACACCTTCGCCCAACTCAATTTTTCTCTTTGTCTGGCTTTCCTGAAGCCCTCCGACCGCAAAGGGATCTTGCCCCAACTGCCCTCCTGCGTTGCTGCCCCAACAGTAGACCTCACCTTGTGTGTTCAGTGCACAGGTTCCAGCTTGGTAAGCTTCCACCTGTACAAAGGGGTGCCTGCCCGCAGAGGTCCTGCCCAAAACCCCAATACGACCCTGATCTGCGCTCCCCGAACACCATGCGTCACCGGAGGCAGTTAACCCACAAACATGTTCTGCTCCCGCACTGAGTGTCTTCAATTCACGGGCATCGATCCCAGAAAATCCAGCGATCGTGTGGCGACCCGTAGGCTCAGTATTGGGCAAATTTCCCCACCGGACCACCTCACCTTCCTCATCGATGGCAGCAGTATAATCAATACCCGTTACGACGGTCTTAATCGGTATGTGTTGTCCCCCATCAGCGGCCGCAAACGCTTGCACAGGCAGTGGCAAATGACGGCCGATATCATCGTCGAGGTGGCGCGTGCCCGTTTTGTTATAGTCGCAGCACTCGTCTGAGTCGCGCCCCCAACAGTAAAGGCGTCTTCCTGCGCCCAAAATCACACATGTGTGAGAATGACCAACGGCCATTTCGTGAATCTCGAAGCCATCGTCTCGAGGATGCGATGGGGGGGACGGAATGACGCTGGGCTCAAAGACGGGATAGTACCTGCCTTCGACATCCGGGGGGACTCCAAGCATTGAATCTACGTTAAAACCCCAGAAGTACATTTCACTCTCGACCTCTGCACAAACACTCGCTTCCCCTGCACGCAGACGGATCGCTCCATGGAGTTCTTGGGAACTAACTGTACGGGGCGCAGAACGATCGAGAGGCGGTGGGTCTTGTTGCCCCCAACGATAACCGTCTTGAACTTGAGCCACCTCGTTCTGGCCCCAACATTTCACGGTGTTCTCTTCTCGGTCGATAGCGCACGTAAAGTTAAGACCCAGACTGAGTGCAGCAAATTGCTGTGGTGCCCACCGACAGTCCCGACAAACACTGTAGATACCACCGCCATCATCGCACTCTTCATACCCGTCTGCCTCCGGATCTAAATCGGTGCGCACAATACCATCACCGCAAGTGGGCAGTTGGCAGTCTGTGGAGCAACCATCGTTATCGACGTCGTTGCCATCGTCGCAAGCCTCATAGCCAGCATTACCCTCAGCAAGGTCGGTACGATGATGTCCGTCACCGCAACGTGCTGCCGTGCAGTTCACACAAGCATCCGCCACATCGGCATTGCCGTCATCGCACGCTTCAAAATCATCGTCCTGCTCATTCAAATCCGTCCGAACCACCCCATCGCCACAGTCGGCGACCTGACAGGCATCCGTGCACGAATCCGTGGCGACTAAATTACCGTCATCGCACGCTTCCCCTTCATCGAGGACACCGTCCCCACAACCACTCGGCCTGCAGTTGTTGCGGCAAGCGTCGGCATCGTTGTCGTTGCCATCGTCGCAAGCCTCATAGCCCTCCTCGCCATCATTCAGATCCGTCCGAAGTACACCATCTCCACATTCAGCAACCTGGCAATTGTTGAGACAATGGTCCTCATTATCGGTGTCACCATCGTCACAAGCCTCGTAACCTTCGGCTCCCGGGACGAGATCGGTGCGAGTGATCTCATCACCACAACGCGCAAGCGCACAGTCGCTACAACTGTCATCAGGAGCTTCATTGCCATCATCACAAGCTTCATCGCCATCGAGGCGCCCGTTGCCGCAACCCACGCGCTTAGCCATCGCATCATCGGTCAACTCGTCGGGCGTCGCCCGCAAGCAAACACCATCTGTGGCATCACAATAAAGGGGAGAGACACAATCTTTATCCTCAACGCAACTCGTGGTCTCCACCTCATAGCAGGCGAGAAAGAAGGGCATCAGCCCCACAAGAAACAGGCAACTTAGTTGGCGAAAAGAAACCACAACAGCCCTCCCGTCGCCGACAGGGCGAGCCCACCGGCGAGTCCCATGTTTCCGGTGTCCATCGCCGCTTTGGCATTCTCGTAGTTGGCTCGCGTCGGTTGATCCTTAAAGGCCTGCTGCGCTGGAGCAACCACCCCAAAATGGACACCTCCTGCCACCCCGACCCCAACGACAGCCAGGGCGATACCGGCCTTGCCGACCACCTTTAGAGCACCGCCCTGCTCAGCTTCGACCAGTGCAACCGTTCGCTCCAACTTCGGCGCGGGCAGCACAGCCTTGCCTTGAAACTCGGCCAATGAGGCATCCACTAGCCATTCCATCCCCTTGGCCATCGCCGGCTCATCGGGCACCGTGATGGACTGGCGCACCTTCACTTGAGCCGCCTCGACATCGGTGATTTTCAACGTCATCACGTAGTCGTTACCCAATTTCCCCATGCCGGGAACGATCATCAACGGCACCCCGAGAGCGCCACCGAGTTGAGCGATGCAACTTTCCTCATCACAGCCCAACATGGTCTTTTGCTGCTCAAGGCTGATCATTTGAGCGATATCACTGCTCCCAATCACACTGCCAAAGACCTTCGCTTTGGCGATCCGAGTGAGCATCAACTCGTTGACGAGTTTTGCCACGCCATCGCTCACCCCCTCAACCAACTCCATATCAAGAACCGCCACGCCGGGTAACTCGGGTGCTGACTCATCCAGTGCTGGTGCGGGCTCTGGAGTGGGCTCAGGGGCTGCTTTGGGCTCAGGCTTTGGTTCTGGGGCTTTGATTGCCGGCTTTGCCGCCTTTTTGCGCTTGCGCTTCCTAGGCCGCTTCTTGCGCTTGCGACGACGTTTCTTTCGCTTCTTGGCCTGACTCACCAAGACGGAAGAAGACGAGATGGGCACTGCAGGCACACCGGCCGCAACCGGCAAGCCAAAGAGGAGCAGCGTCAGAACGAGGAGCAAATGTCTCGGAATCATGGCAAATCCTGCGCCCTAAAAGGGCAGCGCGTCAATCCTCGAAGCTGAGACTAAGATCGGCTTCCTGACCCCAACTCATCAGGGTGTGGCGCTCCGCCGGCGTACACAGCCGAATGTGACCCGGCTCCATCTCCTCCACAGAAATGCCACCGAATGACACTCGGATCAGTCGCTGAACGGGGTGCTTAATCTTCCAAAACATCCGTTTGATCTGACGATAGCGCCCCTCATTGAGTTCGATCTCCACCCAGGTATTGGTTTTCGCTTTGCGCACCCGCTGAACCCGACAGGGCTTGGTCCGCCCGTCATCGAGGCGAACCCCTTTGCGCAATTTCTCGAGGGAGGCTTCGCTGGGCTCCCCCTTCACCTTCACCAAATAGATTTTCGGCACATGGAAACTGGGATGCAACAACCGATGAGCCAAATCGCCGTCACTAGTAAAGAGCAAGGCGCCTTCCGCATCGTAATCCAAGCGACCCACCGGGAAGAGTCGAGCCGTGCGATCGGGTAGCAGATCTTTCACTGTCGGCCGGCCCTGAGGGTCACTCATCGTCGTGACCATCTTCTCAGGCTTATAGGCCAGGAACAGTTCGCCCCCATCGCTGACCTTTTTGGGGATCACCATGCGACGTCGGCCTGCAAAGACCTTGTCCTTCTTGGGATCTACCTTGGTCGCCGGGTTGGTACACACCTGTCCGTTGACCTGAATCTTGCCGGCTTTAATCTGCTTTTCACTGGCACGACGACTGCCCAAGCCCGCCCGGGCGAGGAATTTCGCCAAGCGCATACCTTCTGTCGGTTCGTCCGTCATCGGATCCCACAGGCCTTCAGTGCTCGATCCAGAACGGCCCGGGCACGAACACGAGCTCGTTCGGCGCCGGCTTGAAGAATCGCTTCCACCTTCTCGGGCGCAGCCATCAATGCATCTCTGCGAGCCCAGGCTTCGCCCAGCTCCCGCTCCATGACCTCCTGAAGCGCCAGTTTGGCGTGACCATAACCGAAGTTCCCGGCCCGGTAGCGACCGGCGAGTTCAGTCACTTCGTCCTGACTCGCAAAGAGCTTATAGAGAGCCATCACATTGCAGTTATCGGGATCCTTGGGCTCTTCAAGCGGCGTGGAATCGGTGACGATTTGGCCCAAGGCCTTCTTCAGTTTTTTACCCTTCAAGAAGACGGGAATCGTGTTGCCCAAACTCTTGGACATCTTGCCCCCATCGGTTCCAGGAACCAGCGCGGTTTCCTCGTCGATTAGGGCTTCGGGTACCCGCAACACCTCACCATAGCGGTGGTTGAATGCCCGAGCCATCCGCCTAGTGAATTCAAGATGTTGAGCCTGATCTCTTCCAACAGGTACGAGGTCGGAATCATAGCACAGAATGTCCGATGCCATCAGCACTGGATAGTTGAAGAGCCCAACGCTGGGGATGATGCCCTTCGCCACCTTGTCCTTGTAGCTGGTGCCCGTCTGCAAAAAGCCCACGTTGATGACATTGCTCAACAACCACGTGAGCTCTTGGACCTCCGGCACGTCGCTCTGGCGATAGAGCACGGTGCGCTCAGGATCGATGCCCAAGGCAAGGTAATCCACCGCCAACTGGAAGGTCCAATCCCGCAGTACATCAGCCTCATGAACCGTGGTCAGCGCATGGTAGTTGGCGATAAATAAGTAGCAATCGCCCGCATCCTGGAGCGCCACCATCTTCTTGGCCGCGCCAAAGTAGTTACCCAGATGCAAAGCACCGCTGGGCTGAATGCCGGTCAAAATGGTCTTGCTGCTCATGGCCGCTCCCTACACCCGAGAGCCCTCCGGGTCTATGCCGATCAGAGCCCGAGGGCGAGGGCGATCATCCCATCGGTCAGGCCGTGGATCGGTAAACTTAGATAATGCCCAAAGTGAAAGACCAACACGATCAGAGCCAAAAAACCCATCATGCCCATGCCATTAAGCTTGTCACCGATGTTGCCGGGTAAG
This sequence comes from Myxococcales bacterium, assembly GCA_002696345.1. Taxonomy (GTDB): domain Bacteria; phylum Myxococcota; class UBA4151; order UBA4151; family UBA4151; genus UBA4151. The sequence goes on along the minus strand of NZRT01000110.1, from coordinate 49,297 downwards.
AAGGCTCCGATCACCTTGGCACCATCGAGAGGCGGCACAGGAATCAGATTAAACACCGCAAGCAGTGCGTTGATAAAGATGAAACGCCCCAGCACGCTGATCATCACCAGCGCCCCCCCCTCTCGCACCACACTGTGACTGGCTTCCCAGGCTTGCTCCACCCCGACCCCAGAGCCCTGGACCACCACTGCAAGCAGGATGGCTGCCAACAAGGCCTGAACAAGGTTCGAAGCGGGGCCAGCACCGGCGACGAGAAACTCGCCCCACTTGCGCTGTAACGGTCGACCCCAGAGCGTCCGTCGCCAACCGGCTGGATTGTAGGGCACAGGCTTGCCGGCAGCGATGAAAAAACCGCCCATGTACAAACCAAGCGTCGGAATGATCACCGTCCACATTGGATCGGAATGCGAAACGGGGTTGAGCGTGACCCGCCCCCGAACCCGGGCTGTGTCGTCGCCGAGCCAAGTCGTCACCGCCGCATGCGCCCATTCATGGACTGAAATCGCTAAGATCAGAGGGATCAAATAGAAGGCAATAATATCGGTGAGGGTCAAACTCATCATTGTCTTCCCTTGCTAAGGCATCGACATTGGCTAGTTCGCAGCACCGTCGTCCAAACCCAAGGCTTCCACAAAGCCCCCACGGTAGGCTTTCACCAAGGGCTCTAAGGCCACCGCCGGCAATCCGGCGACCTCCAACGTATCCCCACCGGTTTGCCCCAGCCAACGGCAAAGCACCCCCTCGGCCTTGGCTCGATGAGTGACTGCCTCCACATGCTCCGCCGCCACAGCGACGAGTGCACGGGCACCGTCCTCAGCAAACAGCACACTTTCCAGCGCTCCCTCAGGAAGAACGATGTTCGCTCCCAAAGGCACCGGTCCCCCCACACAGGCCCGAACCAAGCCCATGGCTAAGCCCCCTACAGATAGATCGTGAGCGCTGGCGATCTCCCCGGCTTCAATACTCTGGACCAAGACTTCGATGAGTGCCGCCTCGGCCGTCGCATCGAAAGTCGGTGGCTGCCCCTTTGGAGCACCGACCACCTGCTTCTGAAACAAACTACCGCCAAAGGCTGAAAATCCATCGCCAAGCAATGCGATCTGGAGGCCTTCCTCCTGGAAGTAACCCTTCACCGAATGAGGTGCGGAAGCTAAGCCGACCATACCTACACTCGGCGTCGGATGGATGTTGCGGCCATCGGTGGTGTTGTAGAAACTGACATTACCACTCACGACCGGGCAGTTGAGAGCCCGGGTCGCTTCGCTGATACCGTCCACGGATTCGCTAAATTGCCACATCACCTCGGGATGCTCCGGGTTCCCAAAGTTCATGCAATCTGTGATCGCCAACGGACGAGCCCCCACACAAGCCACGTTTCGGGCTGCCTCAGCCACAGCCATTGCGCCCCCGACCCGAGGATGAAGATAAACGAAGCTGGGGTTGCAATCAGCGGTCACCGCCATGCCTTTGCCATTGGGCAATCGGATCATCGCTCCATCGCCACCAGGCCCCGTCACCGTCCCCAACCGTACGTGATGATCGTACTGCTGATAGACCCAGCGCTTGGAGGCCACATTGGGATCGGCGGCGAGACGAAGGATCCATTCCCGAGCCGCCACCCCATCGAGACTTGGCAGGTCGCTCTCCGCCAAATGCAGTCGCTCAGCCCAATCCGCTGGCTCGGCCAAAGGTCGCTGGTACACTGGACTCGCTTCACTCAAAGGTCCGGCGGGCAAACAGGCTTTCACGACACCCTCTTTGCGAATGGTGACCATGCCATCGGCGGTCACTCGACCGATATCAACGCATTCAAGGTCCCACTTTTCGAAGATGGCTTGGACCTCGGCGACGCGTTCCGGTGGCACGACAGCCAACATCCGCTCCTGGGATTCGCTGAGCATCAGTTCAAAGGCAGTCATCCCCGGCTCACGGGTCGGCACCCGATCTAAATCAATATCAACACCGGTACCCGCTCGCCCAGCCATCTCAAAACTGGAACTGGTCAAACCGGCCGCACCCATGTCTTGAATTCCGACAACAGCGTCGGTCTGAAACAACTCCAAGCACGCTTCGAGCAGGAGTTTTTCATAGAAAGGGTCACCCACCTGAACCGTTGGACGGTCGGCTTCAACCTCAGAATCAAAGGCTCCGGACGCCATGGTCGCACCACCGATACCATCTCTCCCCGTGCGGGCGCCAAAATAGAGCACACGATTCCCCGGACCGCTGGCAGTACCGTAGAATATCTTGTCCGTGGGTGCGACGCCGACGGTCATGGCATTGACCAAAATATTACCGTTATAGCAGGCATCGAAGCCCACCTCGCCACCGACGGTGGGTACCCCCATGCAGTTTCCGTAGCCAGCAATCCCGGCCACGACCCCCTCCACCAGCGATTTTGACTTCGGATGCTCGGGCTGACCGAAGCGCAATGCGTTTAAATTGGCGATCGGTCGAGCGCCCATCGTAAAGACATCCCTCAGGATGCCTCCCACACCCGTCGCTGCGCCCTGGTAGGGCTCAATGAAACTCGGGTGGTTGTGACTCTCCATCTTGAAGACGATCGCAACGCCATCCCCGGCATCCACGATACCAGCGTTCTCCCCAGGACCACAGATCACCTGATCACCTTCGGTGTGAAACCGACGCAGGTGAAACTTACTGGACTTGTACGAGCAGTGCTCATTCCACATGGCACTGAAAATCCCGATTTCAGTGAAGGTTGGCGTCCGGTCGAGAATTCGACAAGCTTCCTCATATTCGGAGGCCGTCAATCCGAGCCGAATCGCCAGTTCCTCATCGACAATGCTTTCCGTTTCCATCCTTTGACTCCTCAGCCCAGCATGCCTTTAAAGAGCAACTGACCATCGGTCCCGCCCAACAATGGCTCACTGCATCGTTCTGGATGGGGCATCAGCCCCAAGACGTTACCTCGTTTGTTCACCAGTCCGGCAATGTTGTCTCTGGCCCCATTTGGATTGGCGGCTCGATCCACCACCCCATCGGCATGACAATAGCGCAGGAGGTCCATGCCCTCGCCACAGACTCGATCCCAAGTGGCGGAGTCACAAGTCCAGTTTCCCTCAGCATGCGCTACGGGCACTTGCAGCAACGCTCCTTCATTTATGCTTCGAGTAAAGCGGGTATCATGGCGACTGACCTTGAGGTGGACTGGCCGACAAACGAAACGCCCATTGGCGTTTTTTAACATGGCGCCGGGAAGGAGTCCTAACTCCAAGAGGATCTGAAATCCGTTACAGATTCCCATCACCGGCCCACCACGCTCGGCAAACCGCTGCACTGCCGGCATGATCGGACTAAAACGGGCGATGGCACCAGCCCTCAAGTAATCTCCATAAGAGAATCCCCCCGGGATGACGAGACCGTCGAGTCGATCAGGCAACTCAGTGTCCTTGTGCCACACCCGTAGGACTTGGTAATCTAAGACGTTACCGAGAACGTGAGCGCAGTCATCATCACAGTTGGTCCCGGGAAAGGTCAAAATCGCCACCCGAACTGTCATGCCTCAATCTCCACACGCCAATCTTCCATCACCGGATTGGCAAGCAATTGATCTGCGGCTGTTTCGACCTGCCGGCGGACCGACTCGACATCGGCCCCCTCGGACAGTTGCAGTTCAATCACCTTACCCACCCGAGCGCTTTCCACTAAATCCAGTCCAAGATCACGCAATGCAGCAGCAATTGCCTTCCCCTGTGGATCCAAAACAGCAGCCTTTAACGAGACGGTTACGGTCGCCTTCATTCACGGTCCCCTTCGCCAATATGGGAGCGCCCTACCCGCAAGTCTTGGCGTCGTCCAGGCCGACGATGTGCGAAAATACAGCCGCCAGAAGGTGACCATCCTTATTCCCTTGTGCTAAACTGCTTAAAGACAGACAGCGGGGCTTCCCCAAGCTGGCTCTAGGGCTTATTGTCCAACCAGGCTTGGGGCAAACCCGAAACGGAGGATTCTATGCGACAAATTTTCCTGGCGCTGTTTCTAGCGTTCTTCGGTTTGTTACCTGCCGGTGAAGCCTGGGCTGAAACGCTACAGCAAATCAATTCGAATGCTCCAGTATTGCTGGCGCAGAAAAAGAAGAAGAAGAAGAGAAAGAAACGAAAGAAAAAGAAGAAGAAGAAGAAGAAAAAGAAGAAACGAAAGAAGAAGAAGAAGAAGAAAAAGAAAAAGGCAAAAGCGAAGAAGGAAGCGCCACAGCAAGCGGTCGAGAACGATAAAGCGGAGGAGCAAGACTCAGACTCCGGAGCGACGGCGAAGCCAGAGAAAGCTGCGCCGGCCAAAGCGGACGTTCAGCCAGCGGCGTCGGCAGCACCCGCTGTGGCGGAGAGTACGCCTGAAGTACCAAAAGGCTGGTGGGCAAGTCGTAGCGATATCGGCAAATACACGGTTCTTGGGGGCAGTGGTGCGGCTGTTGCCGGTCTCGGACTTCTGGGTTTGAGCGCAATGCAAGCGAATGGTGCAGTCGACCGACGGACTGAGTTACAGGGCATGCCAAACTGGGACGACCAAGAGCGCGAGGAATTCCTAACCCTTGAAGGCACTCAAGCCACTTGGGCACTCATGCACACCGTCAGCATTGGTCTGGCAAGCCTTGGGTCGGTGGCTGCCATCGTAGGGAGCCTTTTGTGACCCGACGTTTCATCTGCAGCTTTGGGCTGCTTGCCGTCTTGTTCCCACTTGCCGGCTGTTTGAAGGAGTTCACGCCGGGCAATCCGCCCTGTAGCGTAAGAGCCGACTGTCAAGCCGCCGCCATCGGGTCCGACTTTGACGGGCTCTGGAACTGTGAGGACAATGGTAAGGGCCGACTGGTCTGCCAGGAATCGCTCTGCGGTAATAACTTCGTCAACGAAGGCGAAGAGTGCGACGATGGCAACGACGATCAGACCGATGCCTGCAACACGTATTGCAAGTTGACCCTCTGCGGCGACGGGTTCCTGCGGGGGGAACTTGAAGAAGGGCAACCCGGCTACGAGGAATGTGACGATGGGAACGAGGAAGACCTAGATGGATGTTTGTCCACCTGTTTGACGGCGAGTTGCGGCGACGGCTTTACCCGTACGGATTTAGAGCCCGGCCAACCCGGCTTTGAAGAATGCGATGATGGCAACACCAACTACCAGGATGAGTGCACGAATACCTGTGCCGTCGCGTTTTGCGGCGATGCGATCGTCGGTATGGATGAGACCTGCGACGACGGCAATGATATCGACGATGACTTTTGCCGCAATGATTGTACCTCAACCCTCTGTGGCGATGGCATCGTGCAAGAGAATGAAGAGTGTGATGACGGCAACGATGTGGATACCGATGCCTGCTTGAGCACCTGCCGCTCAGCCCGATGCGGTGATGCCATCATCGGTCCAGGTGAAGGCTGCGATGACGCCAACGACATCGCCGATGATGGTTGCGATCAATGTCGCCCCGAGGGCTGCGGCGATGGTGAAGTGGGTGGAGATGAAGAGTGTGATGACGGCAACACCGTCAGTACGGACGATTGTCTAAACACCTGTACTTTTGCGGTCTGTGGTGACGGCATTCGACGGATGGACGTCCCCAACGATCATGAACTCTTTGAGGAGTGCGATGATGGCAACGGCAACGATGGAGATGGTTGTCTCGATGCCTGCACCATCGCTCGCTGTGGAGACGGCTCTCAACGCCAAGATGTCGCTGAAGACGACCCCAACTTTGAACAATGTGATGATGGCAATGAGGAAGACCAAGATGCCTGTCTTTCCAACTGCCAGTCCGCCCGTTGTGGTGATTTTGTCCAAAGACTTGGCGTGGAAGAGGGCGAGGAGGGTTATGAGGAATGCGATGATGGCAATGAAGAGATCACCGATGGCTGCATGCCCGACTGCACGGCTGCTCGTTGTGGAGACAGTATTATTCGCACCGACCTACAACCGGGACAGCCTGATTACGAGGAATGCGATGACGGCAACGTGGTTGCCGGCGATGCCTGCTTAGACACGTGTCGAAATGCATCGTGTGGAGACGGGGTCGTGTTTCTGGGGGTCGAAGACTGTGACGATGGGAATTTGAATGATAGCGATAGCTGCACCAACAGTTGCCTCTCGAATCGCCCCGTCCATCGGCGACTTGTCGCCGGAGGTTCCCACTCGTGTGCTCTGCTTGCGAGTGGCTCTGTCCGATGTTGGGGAGACAACTCTGGCGGCCAACTGGGCAACGGAACCAACATCTCAGCGACCACACCGGTCGAAGTGGTCGGATTAGAGACAGAAACGATCGAGTTGGCTGCTGGCGGTGAACATTCATGTGCCCTGCTCTCAACCGGGCTCGTCCGGTGTTGGGGAAAGAACACCCGAGGGCAGCTCGGCTTAGGGCATCGAGACCCTCGCAATCGAGCTGCCACCGTGCTTGGCATCGAAAATGCGATGTTTGTGAGCACAGGTCTCGAACACAGTTGCGCCGTTCTTAATGACCTCACGATGCGATGTTGGGGCAGCAATGTGTCCGGGCAAATCGGCGATGGAACAACAACGAATCGGACGGAAGCAGTCGCCGTCCCCAGCCTCAGCACGGTCGTCTATGCCGACGCTGGTGGTGGGCACAGTTGTGCCCTGGCCGGCGAGGTGATGGGTGGTACGTGTACTGAGGAGGGCTTCTGCGCTCGCCCTGAGCCGCTAGCCTGCGAGAGCAGGCTGGATTGCAGCAATGAGGAACGGTGCTCTGAAGGAATCTGCGAATACTACCGACAGCTTCCCTGCCAAACCGTCAAAGACTGTGTTTACAACACCCGAGCGTACTGCTGGGGGGATAACACACACCGACAAGCCGGTTCTGAGCGGTCTGTCGTCCGTACACCGGCGGTGGTTACAGGCGTCATCCCTTGGCATCTGTCCATGGGCAGAGATCATAGCTGTGCCCTCTCCACGTCCGGAGGTGCTGGGCGACCCGCGGGTAACCGAGAGGGCGGTGCGATGTGCTGGGGCCGTGGCGCCAATGGTCGGCTTGGAAGTGGGAGCAACAGCAACAGCTCCCCGGTCCTCTTTCAAGGAATTGAATCCGCTCGAGCGATCGGCGCGGGCAACCGCCACAGTTGCGTGATGGAAGAGTCTGGGACGGTCAAATGCAGCGGTGACAACAGTGCGGGTCAACTTGGCGCAGGTGAGCAAGCGAATGTAGATGAACCCGTGACCGTGTTGGAAATCGATGATGCGAAAGAACTTGCGGTCGGGGGCGACCACAGTTGTGCTCGCCGAAGCGACGGTTCCTTGTGGTGCTGGGGCTCAAACAGCGGCGGTCAACTTGGAGACTCAACCAACCGTGACCGGTTCCGTCCGGTTCAGGTTCAAGATTTGTAAAAATCAGAAAACGGACCGACGTTGATCGATTAATGTTATCTATTTGAATTTTCTGAATGGTTTTTTCCCGTCAATGCAGTGATCCCCTAAGAGTAGTTCCTTCCTTTTTATTTAAGACAGAATGAATCATGACTCTCTTTGCGGCTGTCGCACAGTCGTCTTCGGACACGCATCATGCTGAGTAGGAGTTATCCATCCATGCTGCTGAGATCTTCATTGTCTGTCTCACTGATTGTCTGTGTGTTTCTGTTGATTCCCACCAGATCCATTGGACAGAATACCTCCTCTGAAACGTCGACAGACAATGCGAGCGCAACGGTTCCCAATCCAAGCCCAGTACCGGCGAAAGATACGATGGAAACAGAGAAAGAGTTGGAGGATGACGCCCTGATCGTCATCACCGGAAACCGGGATGAAGAGGCACTTCTTGAGACGCCTAGATCCCTCGCAGTTGGGACAAGGAATCGTGCGAGAGAGATCGGAGCGACTCAACTTCCAGAACTCATCAAACATCTGCCTGGACTTGGATTTCAAGAAACCATGCCCGGCGCNGGCTTGCCGATCCTGAGGGGACTCGTCGGTCCAGACAATCTNCTCTTAATCGACGGCATGCGTTTTAGCACCAGCGCGATTAGAACGGGACCNAGTCANTATGTTGGGACCTTAGGAATGGTCGCTCTTCATCGATTAGAAATACTCCGTGGGGCATCCTCGGTCCTGTATGGGAACGGTGCGATGGGTGGCGTGATCAACAACGTGACGCTTCCAGCGGAACGGGCGGGAACNAGTTGGCATCTCCAGATCATGGGACAAGGTCAGGTCGGTGGCGATCTTGCACTGCTGACCGCTCANAAACTGACTGAGGGTTTCTACTTGATGGCAGGCTACCACCGTCGAGAATTGCTGGAGATGAATGCAGGTGAAAATGCGTACATCCCCCTTGGAAATACACTCGCCCACGATTGGATTGCCAAAGCCAGTTTCAANAGAGGACGCAATCGCCTTGAAGCGGGTTACATCGGAGTGGATGTCAACGGAGCGGGNCGACTGGACAAAATCGAACANGGTGATGTGCGTCGATACAACAATGACGACCATTTTGGCTGGCTTCGCTGGCATCATCGCTCCGGCGGGACCATCAAGAGATTAAAACTATGGGCAGGCGCGCACGTCACAGACGAAATCCGTCTACGAGATAGCTGTCATAAAACCGATGGAGCCGTCACNAACAAGGATGCATGCATCCAGGGTATCGACCGACCCCTCTCAGAGCGAGACGCTTTCGANCCTTTCGATACCAGCCATCTCNNCCGTCGNCGGATCAACAACGATGTTGTTGTCGCCTTTCANGGAGGCTCCAATNTCCAGTTTAAATCCATGGGGCCTNTGANACTTCAANTTGGCTTCGATGCAGCCCACGAGCAAATCGGCAGCAGTCTAAGAGAGGCGAAATCAGATGATNGCTTTGANTACAAAGACAAAGANCGTGGAAACTTCTCAGATGNCTCCATCTGGACNGAATGGGGTGCATACCTCCACGGAGACCTTCGACTGCTGAATATTGGTCNAGGAAAAGACATGCAGGGGCTCCATTTGCGAACCGGNATAAGAACNGCCCAGTTCGGTGCCTCAGCGCCTGCAAGCGGCGGGCTCACCGAAGCGGTTGAAACCANTTACACNGGTCTNGTAGGCGAGGCACANTTGGNTTTGATTGCCCCCCGCAAGGGTGCTGCTTGGCTCTCTTGGCATCAAGGCTTNAGAGCGCCCAACCTGCAAGAGAGTACAGTGCTTGGAAACACNGGTTCTAAGTTTGAAATTCCNAATCCTGAACTCGGACCACANCGATCCGACAGCNTTGAAATCGGCATGCGNCAGAAACGACAACGNCTCGAGATCTCGGGTACGCTTTGGGCGAACCTNGTCCGAGACTTTATCGANGAAGAAGCCGCAAGCTATGAAGGANAAACNGAAGTGGACGGNTCNCCGGTCGTGAAGCGGGTCAATGCCGACAGCGCNACNTTTTATGGTGCCGATGCGACGCTCCGAATCCAACTCNGNCCTGGNATATCNCTTGGAAATCAACTGACCTATGCGGTGGGAAATGTGCATCCTGAAGGNGAAGANTCCCACCCNGCCCGACGGGTTCCNCCGCTGGCTGGCCGCCACACACTCAGTCAAAGGTTTGGTTCCCATAAACAGCGACTTGAGTTCGGTTTTTCATGGGCTGCATCGCAGACTGAACTCCACCCTTCGGACCGGAAGGATCTTCGNATCTGCACCAATCCGGATGCCCCTNATNAGGCATTGGGNGACGACTGTACAGGCAGCCCAGCCTGGTACGTTTTCGATGGAAGCTATGCGATTGCCCCCTTTGAGGGGAAACCGATAATGGCTCGACTCCGATTGGCAAACCTCTTGAATGCAAATTATAAGACCCACGGCTCGGGAACACCGGCTCCCGGAACCACCGTCACTCTAGGTCTTGAGGGACGCTATTGANTCTCTACTTGATGCTCAGCATACAGACGGTTTCCTTAAGTCCNCCNGTTCCCGTCATCGGACGAATAATCGCCCGGTCGGAACCCGGTGTTCCCCTACCCCTCAGTCGGATCCGTCGACTCCTGAAACGCTGCCTAGGTCCNGTCACTCCGTGGGCNCATGACTTAGAAATNCGGTGGGTTTCGCTNGGAACCTTGTCCAAGTTCAACCCNCGTCGANCCGACAANGCTCGCCGAGGTCGNTACTTACGCAAGAGTCCAAAATCANCGGCCATCATCTACGTGGGTGANGGACGCGATGCCAATCATAGCCTCCTGCATGAATGGCTTCATCATCAGGATGAACTGCAAGGAAGGCATCGTTCGGAAGAGGCGATCGAAGCGGCGGCAGCACAATGTCTTGCGAATGTGCCTTCGCAGAACTCCCCCTAGCGCTTCGACACCTTCGACTTGGTCGCTCGACGATAGGTACTTAGGTAGCCTCGATAACCAGCGAGGACTCGTTTCACATACAAACGAGTTTCATCGAAGGGGATCTCCTCCACGAACTCATCCAAGGGCCGATCGCCATGGCGACGCATCCAGCGCCGAATTCGGTCTGGTCCCGCGTTGTAACTGGCGATGGACAGAACCATACTGCCTCGGAAGGACTTAAGAAGACTGGCAAGATAACGGGTTCCCAGCCGGATGTTGAGGTTGGGCTCCAACAAAGAAGTGCGAGTGGGCGCTTTAATACCGATCCAACGAGCCACCTGCTTCGCCGTACTCGGAAGTAACTGGGCTAAACCAATGGCATCAGCCGAACTGACAGCATACGGATTAAAATGACTCTCTTGTCGAATCAGACCGTACATGAGCATCGGGTCGACCCGGTATCGACCGCCCCAGCGACTAACGCCATACCAGAAAGGCCTTGGATGTGCTCGTTTGAGCCACTTACTCCGTTGCTCACTGGTCAATGGTGCCAGCTGTCCAGCGGCTTGAAGTCCACGTAGTCGATGGGCGTGTCCTGGCATCTTCAAGCGATCTAGATACGCGCAGAGCCGCTCCAAGTCATGACTGCTGGGCTCGTTAAGGGCTGCGAGCCACAAGCCCCCGGCAAAGCTGCGTTCACGATCGTGACCCGCTAACATGGGAACAATCTCTTGAAAGAGTGTCCGGACTCGCTTGCGCGCTGCTGACTTAAACCCAGAATTCCACAACCCATCAATTTGATCCAACGTCGTCGCTAAACCTCCAGGTTTGCGGAGGGGGCCATCATCTTTCAAAGGGGCTAGAGTGATCCCCGAAATCGCCAGATAATCGTCGAGGGCACTGGCGTAATAACTGATGGGATGATCTCGTTGTAGTTCACGAAAACGCGTCAGTGCTCGTTCCATCTTGCCTTGCTTGATGGCTGTTTGGCCCGCCCAGTAGAGAATCCGGTCCCTGCCCTCGCCCAAAGTGCCTCGGACTCGCTCAGCGAGGAGGGATTCGAAAAGGCGAGATGCACTGGCGAAGTCGCCGATACGATAATCAATCCAACCCAGGCTCCACAGGATTCGAGCTCTGTTTTTGGTCAATGGGCTGCGAAGCATAATTTCATTGAGTTGCCGCTTGGCTCGCTCACTGCGCCCGAGCCTTGCGTCCATATCAGCAAGGGCAAAGAGCGCTTGCTCCATGATGGGCTGATTCGGTGCTAACTCAACCACCCGACGGAATGCCTTCCGGGCAGCGGAGAAACTCAACCGACGATATTGAACGGATCCAAGCCCGTAAAGAGCGTGGGCTTTGCTGAGGGGCTCACGGGCCGCCCGGATCGCCTGACGGTAACGAGTCACTGCACTTTCCCAGAGCTTGCGACGCATACTTGCCTCTGCTCGAGCCAAAGCGACCTCTGCGAGAAGGCGACCGCGAGCCCGCCGCCTGAGGGCATCGTAAACGTATCCAAGAGTCCGATCAGGGCCGTGTTGATGAAACTTCGTCAGACGCTTGCGGAAGGACCAAACCACCTTACGCTCCGCCAACGTGTAGAGATAACGCTGACCATCTTTGAGCGACGCAAGATCCATCAGAGCGGGTCCAGCGTAAGGTGACAAGGGTTCCCGACGAAAAAATGTTCTCAGAATGTGCGCCGCACCTGCGACTTCGCCTGCATCCCGCAGGAGCAAGGCGTAAACGTACTGCTCCATGGGCAAGGGTAAATCATCGAGTTCAGCCCGTTGGCGAAAATTAGCTAAAACCGCTTTGGGCTCACCATGTCGATACCGAGTCCAGGCTAAAAGGCTACGAGCCTCCGCAGCTTTACCAGAATCACTAGGGATCCTCTCAAGTAAATCGGTGGCCTCGCTGATACGATCTGCCCCGATGAGACAACGGGCTTGGCCCACGGTGGACACGTCGTGAAGAGCATCAAACTCAACGGTCACGCGCTCAAACTCTGACGCGCAGTCTTGATACCTTTTCAGTTTCTCCAGGGCGGAGGCGTACAGAAAGCGTACAGGAGGGTTGTCTTCATTCTTCACAAGTTCTTGCGCCAGAAGGAGGCTGGACTTTCGATAGCGCCCCTTCTTGTAATGACGCCGAGCGTCAGCCAGCCGACCTCGCTTGAACGTATTCCAAATCATCTGTTCTGCGGCGCGCTCCGATTCGCGCCGGAGCAGTTCAGAAAGATCGACACTCGCAAGTCTGATACCGCCTGCAGCAGCAGGCAAGGAGAGCACAAGGAGTGCAATCGCTGGGATTATGCCCTTTATGCATCCGTGCATCGGCGCTCCCGTTCAGAGGCTTCCTGCCTCCGTATCTTNCTATAAATCGGACCGTAGACNCCTCTCCTTTAGCAACTTTCAGTAATCAGGCCAAGGGANNACCTCCCGTTGCNGCNTCACCACTTAAAGACCACACCCGCTCGNCCTTCGATCGGCACATCNCCGCTGCCNCCNCCAAAGGCAGCGTTGTAGCCAATTCCTCCCTCGGCAAATCCGCCCAGGATTCCTAAAAGCTTGAGTTCATAACCTCCGCCCACCATGAGTCCAACGCCTCCCAATCCTCCATCNTTACCCCGAGCGATNGGGAGACTTGCCCGGCCATAGAGACTNCCACCGAAAACGAAGAACTTTGCCCCCGGACGCAGACCCGACACNCCGCTTGGACGNGAGGCAGACCCACTTCCTTCNCGCTGCATCATGACACCTAACNCGAACCTNAGCGCATCTTTCATCTGCATCCCAACGTTGAGCGTGAAATCGTTCACGACCCGGGTGCCTCCGGAAACCTCTTGCCCCATCACATAAGCGATCCCGCCATCAACAGAAGCAGTGACCGCTGCGAGGGCGGGGTTTGAAAGTCCCAANACGANCAANATAGAGGCGAAGTTCTTCATGATCTTCCTTCTAAGGCGATTGTGCCCTTTGATTGGTGTTNGCAGCGAACTCGATGGCTACGGTCGTGTCTGCGGTCAGTTCAACATCCCTCTGGCAGAGGAANCCGATTCTTACATCATCATCGTTGAGNGCAGTGACCGTGACCAACCANACCCCCGGCGTCAAATTGGGTGCATAACGGTCTGCGCCGNTTGCCCGTTCATCGATGGTNAGTGAAATATCGGTNGAGTGAATGGCAATCGGATCATCTGGCGGNTCCATTCGATCCAGAATNTTACAGGCCGTTTCTGGCNCGTAAAGGTTGATTCGNAGGGTACCGATTTCCACCAANACACTGCGAGATGCGAGTGGNAACTCAAGCACCACGAGATCGCCGGCTGCACCGCAGCCCCCCAAGAACAAAAGCGGTAAGAAACGCAATGTGCTCATCGTCGGATCCTCAGTTCGATGCACGCAGTCCCTGGATTGGAAACACAGCCCTCTGGCTCCTGGTTCATGGTCGCAAATGCAATACCTGCCAAGGCAGNCGCCGCCACAACCCCACCAACAATCCAAAACGTCCGTCCCTGCCCCTGTGCTGAGCGCTGTCTGCCGAAAGAAACTGCTTGAACCAGTTTCCGCTGAAAGGGCCCCATGATTTCGCCACCGANATCAAAGCGGTAACTGATACTCGAAANTTGGCGAAGNTCCCTGGGAAGACGGGCGCCAAACATGCGCCCCCGACCGCTGGGTAACTTCTTCACCTCNAAGGCTTGCCAGGTGCCACCGACACGCACTTCCACCAAAGGCTCTTCACCACTGGGGACGGAAACTTTGATGGGATAGCGCTGCGACAAGTCAACCACTTGGCCGGTTCTGTCCGAAGGCTTAATTTTATCCCCCACCGTGATGGCCCGCTCGTGTTCAATCAACTCGGCAAGAACCACGGGANCNTCCCCCTGCGGGGCGATTAACGGNTCCAGCAAAAATGCCTGTTTGGCGCTGTATCGAGCACTGGGGTCCTCACCCAAAGCAAACCAGACTTGGGACGANAGCATCCAGGCTTTCGCCCGCTNATCGACACCGCAGCGGTTGTCATCTCGGATGACTCTAAGCAGACCCAGCGCCTCGATAAACTTCATCGCCGCCACGTCTTTTTCGACCTGATTTAGCTGATCACAGGAAGCCGGCGTCGCGAAGATCAAGTTGAAAAGGAGTAGCGCTTCCACAAGCCCTCTTTCGTGCCCTTAGTGTGCCCAGGTCGAGAGCAGACGACAAGTCCTGGGACTAGCCTTTATANCCCATATCCAAGAGAATTCCGGTGTCATAANTTCCACTTTGGATCCGTTCATTTTCCAGCANNTGACGGTGAAGTTCCAGATTGGTTTGGATTCCCTCAACCCGGCATCGAGCCAAAGCGTCTGCCGCCCGACGGATCGCTTCGTNCCGATCCGNACCGTAAACGATCAGTTTCGCCAGCAATGAATCGTAGAAAGGTGTCACCTCCGTGCCAACCTCGACACCTGTATCGAGCCGAATTCCCTCGCCTTCCGGGAAGTCCCACGAATCGATCGTTCCTGGACACGGNGCAAAGCGCCTCGCCGGGTCTTCAGCACAGATTCGAAACTCGATGGCATGACCGTGTCGAGTGACTTCCGCTTGCGTACAAGGCAGCCCTTCACCGAGCGCGATGCGGAATTGCTGCTCCACTAAATCCANTCCAGTGATCGCCTCGGTCACCGGGTGCTCGACCTGCAAGCGCGTATTCATTTCAAGGAAGTAGAATGCTCCCGATGCGTCGGCGAGAAACTCCACAGTGCCCGCTCCACGGTAACTCACGCTCGCAGCCAAAGCACAGGCAGCNTGACAAAGGGCTTCCCGCTGTGTTTCATCGAGAAAGGGCCCAGGTGCCTCTTCGAGAACCTTCTGGTGGCGTCTTTGGACGGAGCATTCCCGATCCCAAAGATGAATNGCNTCGCCCAATCCATCGCCCAAGATTTGNACCTCGCAGTGATGGGGTTCCTCGACGAGGCGTTCAAGGAACAAGCCCCGATCACCAAAGAATCGTTCCGCTTGNTCCTGCACCTGGTGGGCTGCNCGCAACAGCTTTTCGGGCTTTTTCACTTTCTTCATTCCGATTCCNCCACCACCAGCGGTCGCTTTAATCAACAAAGGAAAGCCGATTCGCTGACCCCATGCCTCAATCTCGTCATCGTCAGCNGATAACAGTGGAGAACCGGGGAGCACTGGCACGCCCGCCGACTCAGCGGCCGCACGAGCACGAGTCTTTGAGCCCATCGCNTCGATACACGATGCTTCCGGTCCGATGAACACTCGTCCCGACGATTCGATGGCACGGGCAAAGGCAGCGTTTTCGGACAAGAGACCATAGCCGGGATGCACNGCTTCTGCNCCAGTCTTCCTCATGACATCGAGGACNNGCTCGATCTGCAAGTAGCTTTCGGAGACCGGAGCGGCGCCGATGCAGAACGCCTCNTCAGCCATCCGCACGTGACGAGCCTTTGCATCGGCCTCCGAATAGACTGCCACGGTCGCAACACCCAACCGCTGGGCACTTTGCAGAACACGACAGGCGATCTCGCCTCGGTTGGCTACCAGAATCTTTTTAAACATGTGGACGCTCGATTAGCGACCAAACCCTCTTTAAAAGACGTATTTGATCGCTGGGGATATCGACAGATAAGGGATATTGTGTCCGGCATTGGAACCACCAGGCGTGGGTCCCAAAACCAAACCGCCCGAGACATCGGCACCCACCACAAACCCTGTCAACAAGGTCAGATATTTCACAGAAAATCCTGCGCTAACGTTCAANTGAAGGCTCGAGCCCTGCGCTTCGCTGGGGGTCGTGACCTGCTTACCACTCACGTCGATGGCATCCTGAGCAACCACAAGNCCGCCNCCCGCTTTCAACTCNAGCCCCAANCGGANCTGCTCAAGCAGCACCAAATAAGTAAACTGAGGGTTGATGAAGGTTAGCGAATAATCCTGCGGTGGAAGAATNTTCTGGGTCGGNTCGGTGCCTGGCATCGTGTAGAACTGCTCATCACCCACCGCNGCNCCAGCAACATAACCNGTTCCGAANAGGAGTTGGACGCCTACTGAATCGGTAAGGTCCTTTCCNATCGCTAGTCCGACGAAGGGTTGGAGGGCACTGTTGGTTACAGAAGCGGCGACCTGGGTACCACAGTCCAGCGGGCAGTGCTTNACNCCACCAAAGCGCATGAACGCGCCTAAGTCTGACTCCAAGTACCAACCCCGTGGGATTTCAAAGTCACCGGCTTGGGCAAGCCCAGGCGCCAACAATAGNAGGCTAAGAAGTAAGCGATTCATGGCAATCCTTGTCAGCATCAGCCGGACTTCTGGAACATGAAGGGATAGACCACTTGCACGATCCCGCCGCCTCGGGGCTGCGGGAACTTCATCATCTTGATGATNCGATTGATGCAATCCTCCGTTGGGGAGTGATTCATCGTGGTCTGATAAATCTTGGACATTTTCACTCGACCGGTACCGGCNATAATGAACTTGGTGGTCACCTTACCCTTGAGGTTTGGTTTCTTACTCAGCTCTTTCTCATAACAGTACTTGATCTGGTTCAGGTGACGGCGAATCACCCGAGCAATCTCCTCACGGGACAAAGACCCCTTGATCACGGTGCGCCCNGGAAGAATGCGAGTGGTCCCGCGCCCTCGACCGCCAAGGTCGACNGATCCAAGGCCGCCCGTNCCACGNCCCGTGCCACTGCCGAGACCACCGATGCCAAGGGCATTACCCCCACCACCTGCTCCNGTCCCTCGATAGCCTAAGCCGCCGGCGCCACCCGCATCACCAAATTCACTGCCNCGCAATCCACCAAGNGCATTATTGATGCCGGTACCCAACCCACCGGGCCCAAAGACATTCGAGACGGCGGCGTTGCTGCCGGTGAGGCCCAACAAGCCGGCCTTGTAAGCGATCTTACGATCCCGTTCCCGCTTGTTAGGATCCACGGTGGGAGCGCCCTTCTTCGACGCTAAAGCATCCTTCTTGGGCTTGTCCTTNTTGCCGAACTTCCCTTCCTTATCCTTGTGCTTACCACCGTCCTTTGCACCGGAAAGATCGAGCTTTTCTTTCTTTTTCTCTTTCTTGTCCGGCTCTTTCAGAATGATTTGCACNAAACGGTTTGGGTTTTTGAACANATCCTCTGAGAGGCGNTTNGGATCCACCGGCGTCAGAACGAAGATTGCAATCAGCGCNAGGTGAATGAGCAGGGAAGCGGCCGCNATGTTGGCGAACAACCAATCGAACCGCTGNAAAAAGGGNACAACCGGAATGGAATCGGTCGCCACGTANCGGAAGACAAGCGTNAGAGCCCCCGCCTTCAGCGCGAAGACTTCCCCCTCGTTCAGTCGGAAGTCTCCGCTCGCCAAGCGACCGCTGCTTGACAGCTGGTCCTTCTTTTGAATCTCACCGTTAATGCTCGCTTCGGCATTCGAANTNCCAGGCACATGAATCACATGGCCGTTGCCGTCGAAGGAAGCGATCGTAAAGTTCTCACCGATCTCGCCGAAGGCTGGGTCGGTAACGTCAATATCAGCCTTTGCNCCCGTACCGATCGCCACGCTCGCTTTGTTGGAACCGAACGAGTTGGTGTAGAACAGGTCTGGCCCCCAGAANACCTCAACCTGGAGTCGTCGGCTTGCAGCACCGCCCGTGTTGGCGTCGGCGGTGGTAAAGACCGCCGGTGAAATGGTCTCACTGGGCTGATAGACCTGCGGGATCGCTGCGAGTAACGCCGCATCCGGTGTCGCATCTTCGAACTCCCCNGGGGGAACCGCTAGGTTACTGGAGATGTAGCGGACCGTGTAGGCGATCCCACCAATGGAAAANGCTGCCGCCTCACCATCTCGAAGCTGCAAAGCCGTACTGNTNCCGCGGTCACCAAGACCGCCACCGGTCAGAATCTGNNTTCCATCCCAGACAGCTAGCCCNCCGCGAGCATCAGCCGCTAAGTTCAGACGAACATCAGCACCGTCTCCGGTCACGTTCACGAGATTCTCGCCAACCACCTCTTTCGTGGAGCGATTGATGCCCAATCCGAGAAGGCAAATCACCAACCCGAACATAATCCAGAAATAGCCCACTCGGCGTTCCACGACGAACGAGGAGCCAAACTTTTCGAGCGCTGCGGCGGAATCTTTTGCCTCCATCTTCGCGAAACCCAGAAGAGTTTTCGTGGCATAGGTGTAGGCGCCGCTGGTGCGGCCCAAGTCACGAGCCGCTTCACTCACACGATCCTTTAGTTCCGAGACACCCATCGTTACTTCAGAACGAGCTCGCTCTTCCGCCTTCCGGCGTTGGTTCATCGCCCAAGCGAGTATGGTCCGGTCGAGGAGATAACTCGCCTCTTCTGTGATCTTGCTTAAATCACCGACCATCTGGGCGTCGGTGTAATCAGCCATACCGTCCTTCTTCGTAATCAAGCGAAGCTGCAACGTAGGGCCGTTGACGGGATGCTTGTAGACTCGCCAAATGGTAAGAAGGTCAGCACCAACACCGCTGAGTTTCTTCCCGAGTTCCTCTGGTTTGCTGCAGGACAGACGAGTCGTCGGTTTACCATCAGGAGATGCGATTTCGATCTCTTTGCAGGTAATGTCCAACTCTTTATTGGGTTCACCATCCTCCTCAGCTTTTGCCACCAAACGGATCCACTCCGCTTGGGTCACAAAGAAAGGTTTCCGAGTTGCGCTGTCGGCGCCTGCGTCTGACACGGTCACACTGGTGAAGACTTTGGTACGCTCACCCGCACGGCGTTCGAGGCCCTTGATGATTGTTTCTAATGCTTTGGGGTCAACCTCAAGGTCGTCCTGTACATCGATCGTTGCGATTTGGAGACTACGACGATCCTCCTCATGGAGGTCAGGTGGCTCGGGCTTGTCGTTTGCCGGTGGCTTAGCCGCTGGATCCTTGGGGTGATGGGTACGCTTTTGCGTCAGATCACCGTAGAGGCCTCTGAACGCTTTATACTTCGCCTCGTCGGTCAATTCCGCATATTCGGCATGTTCTCTGCTGGGCTGAGAACAGACTGCTTTCGGCTCTGGTTTGGGCTCCCGGGCTTTCTTTGCAGCGGCAAGTTGTTCTTCCGTCGGCGGCATCCAATAACAACCCACGCCACCGTCATAATAGGTCTCAATCCCCAAGCGTTTCTCACCCGCTGCCGCCTTGAACTGCTCCATTGCGGCGGTCTTCCAAGTTTCCAAACGCTTTTCGATCTTCGCTGCGTCGACCTCGTGACCCTCAGTTGCGCCAGCGCCGACTTGATCCAGTTGCATCCGGCGCCGTTCCAGACCCACTCGAAGCTTGACCAGTTCCTCGGCAAGATCAGACCGTAAGCCAGCCCACGCCTTCGAACGCACAGGGTCAAAGTTTGTTTTCAGGCTTTTGGCGATCCCATGTTTGCCGATGCTGAAGGTGCAGTCAGCCCCTGGAATCTGCGGTGCCTTGCTGCCCTTTTTAGCTGCACGGCGGTCGTTGAGCCAAGAGTCCACTTCGTTCTTGTCCAACATGCAGGCTTCACGGTCGGTCTGTGCCACTTCTTTTGCCACCAGATCCAACTGCGCCGTCGCTTCGGTTAAAACTTGACGGAGACTTCCACATTCACCCGTCCGGCGCCCCTTGTCATCTCGCTCACCACAGCGCTTGCCACCCCAAACCTTTTTCTTCACATCGTCCATGAGGAATTCGACCAGCTGCGCCTGATCCATGGCTCGGAACTTCTGCCGTGCGTCGTATTGCCTCGGTTCGAGTTGCTGCCGTCGCGCTCGGTCCCTTAACGACTCCTCGTCCTCCAAAGCCAACTGGGCACGAAGTTCTGTTCCCAATTCACCACCGTCAACAAAGACTTTCGCTTGCGCCTTCGCTTTGTCGGCGATGCTTGAACTCCAGTTCGGGATCAGATCCAACGTGGGCGCCAGCTTGTCGCCGCCCAGGTTTGCAAAGCTCACGAAGATCACCAACAACGCGACCACAGAAAGGGCCAAGTCGGCTGCCCGGGAAAATCCTCGATCCTTCAGGAAGCTTCGTGCAGCAAATGCCAGTGCGAAGACGACCACGGCAACCATTCCGTAGAGAACGGCGGTACCAGCCACCTCGCCCACTTCCAAACGATTGCCGGAATCCGCGGGAAACTCAAAGGCGAAGGCTTGGAACCAAGGCTGAACGAGGGCGAAGCCACCGAGGGCAACGCTAACGATCCCCGCAATCATAGCCCCCATCAAGCCTTGCTCATAAGCATCCTTCTTACCTTTACCGCTCGAATCAGGAATCTTGCCACCCTTCAGGCGACCATCATCCGAAAACGTATCCGTTAGACAGATTTCTTTGTCGAGAACCCGAACTTCATTACGTTGGGGGTGCTCACCCCAGTAGCTGCGAAACTGCAGCCACTTGTAAGGCCCTGCACCACCACGATCTTCGGGGGGCAACTCATCGGCAACCCCTTCAACAGGAACACCGTCGATGTACTTGTTTTCCTCAGGCATCGGTTCTCTCAGCGGGGTCTAGCCCCTTGTCACTGTTTAAATGTTATCGGCGCTAGCAAAGATTTCAGGTCGGAAGTTCTGGCGAACCTTGATGAAGTTTTTGAACTTCACGTTCTTCCGAACCCCGACATAGGCGCCTTCCGGTTTGGTCAACTCACCGGAGATATTGACGTCGGAGAAGTCGATAGACGTCTTCTTTTTGTAAATCGTCTTGTCCGCTTCCTGCACCGTGTCCTGCGCGAGCGCTGGAGCCGATCCAAGACCGATACCGACCAGTGCGGCGATTAGAAACTTTTTCATCGTCTTCCCCTTTCAACGATGGCGCCTGATGGCGACGCCTTCTACCTGTTGCCTCTCACCGATGACAAGCAACGCTTTTACCCATTCATGAAAGCCCGGTTTGATGGACTCCGCAATCCGACAGTTTGCGGTGATCAGCCACCCTCCCCGAATTCTTTCTCCATAGCGATTTGCTCTTCCAACTCGCTGATCTTCTTAACGACCTTGTGATCCCTACCTAACTTGCTGCTGCCACCCATCATCGAAACGTACTTTTTGTACTCGGCAACCGCGGGTTCCAGTTTCGACAAAAGCCGCTCATAGATACCGGCGATCGCCAACTGCGCACGGCCATTTTTGGCATCGATTTGCAGGACTTTCTGGAAGGCCTTGATGGCTTCGGTCGCCTTCACTTCCATTTTGTCCGGCTGATCGGAGAGACGCGCGGCACCGGCATTGAGTGCATGGGCCACCGCCTCCAGCGCCTCTGGGTGGCTCGGTTCGTACTTAAGGACATGACCGTAGTGTTTCTCAGCGGTGGCAAAGTCCCGGTACCGAAGCGCCACTGCACCGATGTTGAGATGGGGTTGCAACAGGTTTGGATCGAGTTCCAGTGCGCGTTTCCAACTCGAGAGGGCACGAGCTTGCTCTCCACGTTCAATCCAAATCATCCCTAGATTGTTGTGCAGTGGAGCATGCTCTTTACCTTGGGTGATCTTGGCCAACTTCAGTTTATCCCAAACGAAACTTGTTACCGACTCCGCCTTGGCGAGAAAGCGACGCTTCTCATCTGGATTTTTCTCTCGTTGCGCCCGACCGAAATAAATCGCTGAGAGGCTCATGTATGCATTCACAGAGTCTGGGTGCCGACTGAGCAATTTCTGAATAAGTTTTTCTGCCTCCGACTCCTTTTGCTGAAGCCGCAAAAAGACCACCATGCTCGAGAGAAGGTCCTCATTAAACTCGTCTCCCTTCACCATGCCCCTGAGAATCTTCAACCCCCGGTTCAGATCGTCCTTTGTGGCTCGGCGTCGAAGGGCATCGACTAAGGTCATCTGAAAGCGCTTGTCCTCGGGCTTCGCCTTGAGAAGTTCCTCGACCCGCTTCAGCCCCTCATCGTTCTCACCCAGAAAGATCAAGCTCCGAGCGAGTACATATCTCAGTTCATCGTTGCCGGGATTGGCCTCAAGGCCCATCCGCGCAAAGTCTCGAGCATCAGCAAACTGTCGCTTCTCGAGCGCTTCAAAGGCTTTTTTAACCGCTGCCGCCCGATCACGCTCCAACCGTTCCTGGCGCTCACGCTCTTCACGAGCTGCCCGCTCTTCCGGTGTTTCTGAGGGGACCTCCTTGACCACTTGGCGTTTGGCGCACCCCGCCAGGGGGTTCAGCATCCCCGCCAAAAGCATTCCACATATTATCCTACGTGCTCGACGCATGGCTTAGTCCCCCACAATCGCAAAGGATTCGGAGGCATGAAATGGCATGATCACGATTTCTCCGAACTCGTTGGATTTAAACTTTTTCAACGCCGCTTGTGCATCTAAGGTTGCTTGGTTGTAGACCCCCTCTTTAAAGCTCACGCCCCGAGCACGCTCCAGCGAATCGATGGCGCCCTGCTGATAAGGGAAGATGAACTGCTCTTCGAGCCCCTTCCGGTAGAAGATCTCTTGATCCATCGTCAGACCCTTTGGCGTCGGACTTTGGTCCACGGCGGTCGCAAACTTATCGGCAGCGAGCCCCATTCGAGTCAGGCTCCGAACGATCGTCGCGGGATCGCCCAACTTCATCAGTTTCTCGTACGCTTGTTGAAGAGCCGTGAGTTGATCCTTCATCGTCATCAACTCTTTCTTCATTCTTTCGCCCTTTTTCGAGGCAATCTTCAACTTGCCATACTTCTCATAAGCACTGTCGATCTGATGAAACTTGGCGTAGGCAGCAGCTCGTACAACTTGGCGATTTTGTCGCAAAGGATCTTTCGCTTTCAACTTATCGTAACGATCCGAGATCTTACGCCGAATCTTCTTCATATCGCCTGCAGACTTGCCCAATTCTTCCCAAATCATCGCCACCCGGTAGAGGGATTCGAAGTTCTGCTGCTCATCGACCAACGAACCGTAACGATTCGGGAAATCATTGTAGGCTTTTGCCGCCTTTTCCAGTTGCCCACTCGCCTTGTAAGTCAATGCCAACTGCCAGGCCAGGTTCGCTAAGTCTTTCTTGTACTTCTTCTTTTTGCCGTACTTCTTCGCAAACTCGTCGCGAAGCTCGAGCACCTTTTTCGTGTTGCCGGCGACCCGCTGGAAGATCAGGGCATTCTGTAACATTTCGTCCAACTTGCAGGCTGCATGTTCACCGCTGTAAGTTTCAGCAAAATGCTCAAAGAGCTGCGCCGCTTTCTCGAACTTGGCAATCCCGACATAGAAGCCGGGGAGAGCGCAAGCGGCCATCTCTTCATACTTCTCGTAATCGACCTGCTTTTGTTTCCGGTCGACCGATGGAAGCTTTTCGATCTTCGTCCAGAAGTCGCCTGCAGCGTAGGATTTCAACAACAACTCAGCAGCATCGATCCCGCGATCGATCTCATCGGCTGCTTGAAACACGTTCATCGCGTTGACCAGGGAGATTGGCGTGAATTGCGAGTCCGGGAACTCCTTGTAGAAGTTGAGGAAGTTTTTGGCGCTCGCTGCGTACATCTGCTTGGACTTCTCGAGCCCAGTGGTGTTCTTCTTAGCGGTCGCACGCTTTTCCGTCTCAACCGCCTTCATGTGTTCACCCATGTAGAGTTGGAATTGACTTCCTTCGACATATTTAGCCGCGGATGTTTTGAACTTCGACTCACGCATCAAGTATTTGTTCTTCTGGAAACTCCGCCCATATTTGTTCAAGGCTGACCAAACCTCGCGTACGGCCAGTGAATCGAGCACGTTCAATGCACCGAAGCTGGCAAACTTGTTCTGAGGCCAACGGGCAATCAACTCGTCGAAACGTTTCGCTGAGTCTTCAAAGTGGAAGTATTTGTGATAAATGGTCGCCGCTTTGAACTTCACTTCGATGAGTTGGTCTTTGAGTTTGGGATCCACCGACTTACCATGGACCCTATCCACGTAACGATCACAAGCATTCGCTAAACTAATTTCGTCTGCCGGGATCTTCTTCGGCGTGTAGAACTCTTTACCGCGGGTTTTATCGATCTGCTTGACAGTCGTCTTTGCCGTCCTTTTGATCTGCCCCTTCTTGCGCTTGCCCTTCGACTCGTTGATCCGTGCATTGTCTGGCAACGTAATCGGTTTTTCACCCTTCACGATGAACTCCCAACACAGGATGGCAGCGAAGGCCGCGTTCTTGGCAAAGTTCCCACCCGGGTCCTCTTCCACGTACACATCGTATTGCTCAGCCGCCTGTCGAAACTCCTTCAAGCTGTAAAGGATTTCGGCATAATAAAAGCGCAGCCGACGAGCCTGCTCGCACGTCTCGTACACAGAGCACACATCGGTCTGCGCAAAGTTGTCGAGATACTTCTTATAGATGTCTCGAGCCAGGCGATAAGTACCCGCCTTCTTCGATTTCTGTGCTTCTGCGTGGTAGTCCGTCACCAACTGCCGCATCGTACCTTCTGTGTACTCAAAGGCTCGCTCGATGGCGTCTGTCGCCTGCTCGGTACCTTGCTTTTTCACTTTCTTCGCCCAGAGGGAACTCGGCTTGTACATGTCGACCAATCGTTCCATCTCGGTGCGGACTCGAGCGCGGTCGTTCATGCGGGTGAACGCAGTCACGATTTTCGATTGATACATGGGTGCATCGAGGTGAGTCGGATACTTCTTCAGGACAAATCGGTAGGTACGAACCGACAAGTCGTGCTTACCTTGGCTGTCGTAGATTGCGCCCAGCTTGCCAACCATGCGCTTGGCCCACTCCTCGTCCCGCACCTCACGAAGGTAATCGTAAACCTCCTCCACAACGTCCAAGTGGGAGAATGCCAAGACGATATCGGTCGCTGCCTCATCCCCTAGTTCCATCGCATCTTCCCCGAAGCCGTTCTTTCGCATTGCGTGCGAGCGTCGGATCACAGTCTGATACTTCTCCACCGCATCGGCGTATTCCCCCTGGTTGTAGTCACACCATGCCAGCTTGTAGGTGGCAAAGTTGATGACCTTTTCCTTTTTCGTCCGCAACGCTCTCTCGAAGGCGGTTCGAGCTTTCACCACATTGTTGCTGTTGAAGAAGTGCTCACCAAGAGCCAGGTAGGCGTCTGCTGCGAATTCTGACTTCGGAAACTTCTTCACCAACTCACCATACTTGCGCACAGCGCCATTCTTCTTGCCCGCAAGATACAGGTTGTAAGCCATCACATAGAGCACTTGATCGCGGCGCCGGTATCGTGGGTATTTCTTTAATAAGATGTCGTAGTTTCTGATCGCTTGATTCTTGAAGGTATCGGCTTTTGGAGTCTTCAACTTCGGACGGGTCTTCTCGTCGCCGCCACTGTCAAACCAAGCCTGCAAACTCTTGTCGAAGGACGCATACTCTTGTCGGTACCAGAACTGGCTCGTTTGCCAGAAAAGCTCAGCCAGCTGGAAAATCAGGTCGGCACGATCGCCCTCTGGTTGTTGCGGGAGTGCTTTGCTGATCTTACGAATCACCTCATTACGCTTGCGCTGTGCTTTCACAGAGAAGTCGCTGATGTTCGCGTCCATCGCTTGCTCGAGCTTGATCTTCTTCGAAGGCCCCTTCGTTGATGCTGCTTCGGCGGCTTGACGCTCACGTTCTTCAATTTTGCTACGCCGCTTCTTCGCCGCTGCATCCTCACCCTTGGTTTGTGCAAACGTCGGCGCAGCCAAAAGCAGCGCAGCAGAAAACAGGGAAATCGTCGATATCCGCATCAGGATTACTCCACACACTCAGATTTGATGGCATATTCATAAAATCCGAGTTCATCGATCCAATATTCCCCATGGAAAGGCCAATATTGGAATTTATCGCTGGGAATGAAGGGCCGCGGGAGACGCTTACGTACCTTGAACTCAATCTCCCGCTGGGCTTCAAGCCACTCCGCTTCTGCTAAGCCTGTCTGGATATCGATGATATCGGCTTGCCCCATCATGCCTCTTACGATCCGCAACTGGCGGTCGAGCTTTTGCTTCACCAGCTTCCCCAAGAAGGGACGGAACTGGTCCTTGGCAGCCTCGATCTCGGTCAGCAACTCGCCAGAGAGTTCCCCCTTGAACAAATCGACGGCTTTGATCGCCTCCGCCTCAGCCGCAATCCGATTCAAAAAGTTGTGCAGGCGACGATAGCGGTTGTTGGCTGCCACCGTACGAGCGATGTTTGCCGGCAACCGGCTATCCCGAGGAGTGCCGGCTGCGGCAGCCAGCAGTTCCTCGTAAAACCACTCGTCGCCCACATCTGCAGGACGAGAGGTCAACGCCTCCGCCAGATCCTTCTCAATCGGTCCATAGAAATCCTTAAACTGCGAGAGCGAACGACGAACACGGTCGAACTGACAGTTGTAGAAGTAGTTGGTCATCTTCAGGATATAGCCCTCAGCATACTGACGACTCGAGGCGAAGAACGGAGCGTGCAGGCTATGAACCTGTCCCAAGCTCTTGCCGTACTCGTTCAACTGAAAGTGGGCCCATCCTCGCTCGAAAATGCTGTCCCCCCAATCATCGGTGAAGCGGGGAATCATCCGGTAAAATTCTGTGGCTTTCTGAAGACTGGCAAGTCGCTCCGGATCCTCTTCGTCCTTCGATGAACCCACTTCGTACCAAGTCCTCGCCAACCCTAAAATCGCTTGCCGCCGAATACGCTCCAAGTCACTGCTACGCTGATCCACAGGAATACTCGCTGCGAGTTCTAAAGCACTTTGAAAGCTCTGCAGCGCGCCTTGAAGATCCCCTCGACGGGTATTGACGAGCCCGACGATATAGCGAGACGCTGGCGCGTGAATCGAGTCATCCGGAACGCCCCGCTCGGGATCGAGGAAAGCGAGAGCATCATCGTATTTACCCTGGCGGTATAGGACCTGCCCGATGAGTAAGTTCACTCGGTTCAGAACCACATCTCTCAAGTCCAGAAAGGATTCACCGTATTCTCTGTTGATGAGACCTGGGACAACATAGTCATCCTGTAGGTTCTCGCTCGCCTCCAAAATGTATTGGACAGCGGAGACATAGTGACGATCGGAGGGACCATCCATGATGATCTCTCGGAAGAAAATAAGGCTGGAAAAATCCAATCCCTTTTTCAACAACGCCACTGCCATGTAATAGCGGGCATCTTTCCGGTCACCTCGAGCCTCACCGTATTTCAACACTTCGTAGAAGCCAGCGATCGCTTCCTCAAAACGCTCCTCGTTGAAATCTTCGATGGCTCGGTCCAAATCTTGAGCCTGCGCAGTGAGCGGCAGGCACAGGGCGGTGATAAGTGCGAGTTTCCGCATGATTTCTTATCCCTCCTCTAAAAGTTCCAGCTCGGACCGAACTGGAACAGCATAACATTTGCTACATCCACCGAGTTCTGGGTGACCTTGCTGTTGCCGACCCCCAGTTGCAATTCATCGGTTGGATTGAACTCATCCTGTACTGAGTGGGAAATCACGTAGTCTCTAAACTCGACACGCACGCCAAAGTGCTCCGTGAAGTAGAAACGAAGCCCGGCACCCATGTTCGAGACGATCTTGGTCTTCAGTTCCTGGCGTTCCTCGCCAATACTGCTGCTCGAACCGGTGTTTGAAACGACCTTGATCTGAGCTCCGGTTAATCCGGCCCCGACACCCATGTACAAGTCAAAGTGTCCCAAGAGCTTTCCGGCAAGACGGAACTTCCCATAAATCGGACTCCACTGAACGTCCGCTCCCGTGTACCAACTCATGAGCGCGTAGTCTGCGCCCGGCGGTGTCAGACTCTTCGAATGGAGTAACTCCTGAGTCATAGCAGTGTAATCCCCTTGCAGGAAGCCAACGGAGCCCTGAACACTCATGGTTTCGGCGAAGTGGTAGATACCATTCAATAAGCCACCCGTATGGTAGGTGAATTTATTGTTGATACTCGCAGCCCCCATAACGGCCAGTTCAAAGCGCTGACCCACGTAGCGCCCCTTTTTCTGGATCGTAAAGATCGTCTCATCCCGAGGGTCGATCACGCCGCCGGGACGTCTTCGGTCGCCGCTTTCCTCGCCAGCATCACCGTCGGTCGCCTCGCCAGCGCGTTGGCCATCGCCAGTGGCTTCGCTACTCTCGCTTTCTCCATCTCCACCCGTTGCCTCTGCTTCTCCCTCGCCACCTTCATCGGTACCGCCGTCCAGGTCGCCAAGGTCCAAAAGGTCATCAAGTCCGTCCTGCTGCGCATACGCGCCACTGGTCGGAGCGACCAGGGCGAGTGCGGCAATCAACAGATAACTCGAACGCATCATGGTCTGCCGCCTTTCAGTTCAAATAGCCGAGGCCGAAGAGCATCGTCCACGTGTTGACGACATCCCCCCGTTGGCCACTCGTTTGGTTAAGTTCAAGGTAATCACGATCCCCCGCAAAGGTTGTGTCTCGAGCCTCCACAGTCAGCCCGAGGGTCTCGAGGAGCCAGATACGAACACCTGCAACGGCGGTGCCGTACACGCCCACGCCCTGCCGGTTTCCGTCGTTCACCATTTGGATTGGACTGGTGCTGGTATTCGGGCTGATACCGCCCTGACCAAACACCCCGAGACCGACACCCATGTAGATATCGAAGTTGAGAGCGAACTCACTGACGAGGTTCAACTTGCCGTAAAAGGGCTCAAAGATGATCTCCGGCCCGACAAACCAACTGATGGTCGTCGTGTCCGGCAAGCAGCCCTTCAAATAGTTTGGACCTTCCGCAGTCTGACAGGTGTTCGTCTGCCCACCTTTCTCTTCAGCGGCTCGGTAAAGATTGCGCGCCGAACCACTGAGGTAACCAGCGGTCAAACGCGCGACGATCAACTCATTGACATGATAGCCCAGGTTCAACCGACCACCCAAGTGCTCGACGTATTTGTCGATAACACTCATCTCGAAACCGAGTTGAAACTCTAGGCGCCGGTCGGTCGGAAACAACCGGGCTGCAAGCACCGGCGTTCCCGCAGGCGGCGACAAATCCCGCACATCCAAGAGGTCCGAATAGATCGAATCCCCTTTCTTACCAGTCGCTTCTGGAATGATCTCACCCTCGGCGACTTGCGCACTGCGATCATCAAGTTCCAGACCCTCTCCCTCCGCCTCATCCTGAGCCAAAGAGGCCCCTGGTGAAACAAGGAGAGCAAGAAGCCCAAACGTCGTCATCAACCTCATGCGCATCACTCCTTTTCGGGTCGCGCGCGTCAAAAATAAACCCTGATCAGCGGGCCATGTAGCGAACCGCAACCTGGGAAGGCCACTCAGGAATATCATCCCGACCAAACAAAATACTTTGCGATTCAGGCTCGAACCACCACCCAAAGGTTGCACCAAGTTCTGTTTCTGCTCGCGTCACACCGTCTACCTGCACCGTTATCGTCTCCGGGTCGGGCTCCAGAGCGAGCCCATATCGCTGCCTCGCACCGGCACTTTCCAGAGCAACCTGAGCCACAGGCTCCGCAAAATCTTCGGAGCAAATCGACGTGGCGAGGCCTCCAGTGACGGCGGCGAGGGTGCGGTATCGCTGCCCGAGCGCGGCAATTGTGTCAAGACTGCTGCGCTCCCCCTGGCTAAAGCCAGAGAATGGGCGCTGGGGCTCAGGGTCCGGATGAATGCATCCTCGCCTTCCCTCACCAAGGTCTCGATCATTGGACCCCACGACAGCATGAACCCGAGCATCAAGCATGCTCAGCCATCGCACGGCCGTTTCGAGTGACAATGGACTTTGGTCCTCTTCATCACTCACAAAAACAAACTCAAGAGACGCCCCCTGGCGACGGAAACCTGCATTACATTCCCGATCACCAGCGGCTGCTACCAATGCGGCGAGAACACCAGATTCGGTGGTACTTCCCGAAGTTCCTACCTGCACAGCCTCTGTGAATCGGTCCATCGCCAGGTCAAAATTATCACCGGTGTCGAACCATCGGAGGCCACCGACCTCTCGAAGACAACTCCCTTCGCCACCGAGATCCATCGTGGTCACCGCAAAGCGCCCATCGACACGCCGGTCAGCAATTACTTCCCGAAATCGAGCCAAGGAACGTGCGATCTTTGTTTGTTCCTCGTCCATCGACTGACTTGAATCGATGACCCAAATTAAATCCAACTTCTCGATGGGACGAGTTCGGAAGCGTTCAATCGTCCAAGGCCCCGACCGCTCGTAACCGGTTAAATCGACAGTCCCCACACGAAGCTCCGAAGCACCACCGCTTCCCCAAGGACTTCCACTGCTCAAAACTTCGCGCTGCTGACTGATGAGAAGATCCTCCTCACAGCCACTGAGTCCCCAAAGGAGAGCAAAGGCGCACCATCGAGTCATCAAAACGTCTCCACGGGACTGCAGACTCTTTCGCCAAGGGTCGTACCGCGGCCATCAGTGACTCGACACGCCCAATTTTCAGGGCACTCGGCGTCAACGGCGCAAGGAACGGTACACACCGAACCTCCGGTACGTACGAGACAGCGTCCGCTCGCACAAGCGACAGGTCCTAGGGAGCAATCTGCGCCGACAGCCCCCCCGCCCGTCATGGGCATGCAAGCTTTCTCATCACCGGCTGTTACTGCACAGGTCCAACCCTGGACACATTCATCATCGCCCCTGCAAGACCGACTGCAAATCGACTCGGTGGCGAGATGAAGACAAAACGCTCCTTCTCAATCCACCGGATGATTGCATCGGTCACCATCTCGACCGCTCCCTGCGACACAAACGGAAGTGCTCCCAGACGCCAACACGACACAGCGCTCACCGGCCGGACAAGGGCATGATCGTACGCAGCGACCTCCTCTTTGCTCCTGCCCCTGGAAGAGACAGAGCCCCGAAGCGCATTGAGTGTCTGCATGACACCGAGAACCGACTGCACCTACACCGACTGGACATTGACCTGTTCGCGGAACGCAAACCTGTTGTCCCGAATCCATCGAAAGACAAACTCCTCCCTCGGGACAGTCTCCATCGCTGCCACAAGCGGGTGCACAGGCCCTCAAACTGCGTCCAGGATTTTCCAAGCACAGTCCGTCTGCACACTCGACATCACTGGTGCAGGGGGCGCAGAGCCCTTCAAAGCCCCCTCGACGGGCACAGCGTCCGTCAACACACTGAAAGCCTGTTGAACAAGCCTCATCCCCCAAGCATCGCGCCTCGCAACGACCATCTGATGGCACACATTGACGACCTCCATCGAAGGCCTGACAAAGGAAGCCAGCGGGGCAATCGTCGGCATCCTCGCAAGCACTCGCACAATGCCGCTGACCGCTGACGAGATTACGGACACAGAAGTCGCTCTGGCTACCACATTCCACATCGGTCACACAGGGTTTGCAAAGATCGCTCCCACGACCACACCCATCCGAGGAGCGACAAAGTCCGTCGCCACACTGCCCTTCCGAGCAGTCGTCATCCTTTTCGCAAACTTGCAGACAAGCTTCCGGACGCCCGGTTTGTGGTCGAGCGCATTGAAAGCCTTCGGCACATTGCTCATCGCCTGAACACGGCGCGCATTGCTGCCGCTGCGCCGGAACAAGGCACGGCCCGGTCGCACTGCAAACATGCGCCATCGGGCAATCAACATCTTCGCTGCATCGGCGGCTTGAGGCAACCGGAACGCAGAGCGGCGGGTCGGAGTCGTCACGACACGTCCAGCCCATCGGGCAAGTCACTGCAGCGTTGCAAGGCTGTGAGCATATCTTGGAGCCTGTATCCAACTTTGCACAATAACCGCTGGCACAGGCTGCATCTCCACCCACGGTACACGTGGCTCCAAGCGCCAATCTGACCGGTCCAGAATTTCCCCCCTCGCAAGCCACCCAAAAGCACAGAGCTAATGTGATGAGACGAACCATGAGGAAAACACTCCGAAAGGACTCTAGTCGATGCAATATGCTCAATCCATCGGTCGTTTGTCCGCCGCGCTAAAACCGACTCAAAAGGCTCAGTGCTGCATCCACTCGAGCCAAGCCGACCCGACGGTGCAGTCCCAAATCAACCCCCAGACCCACGGACCGAATTGCGTACCAAACAACTCCACCACGCAGACCGAACAAGGAACCTAAGCCTTGGGCGTCGTCAAAGGCTATCCCCATTTCAACGGCTGCCCGAGGTACGATTGCACTACCCTGGTGGTGCTGTTCGTAACCGGCGCGGAGACTAAGAGACCCAACAGGAGTGTTCCCGTAACCACCAGCCAACGACATGGCAGCGACGACAGAAACCGGTACTCGTGGCGTCAGGAACTGGCCAAAACTGACTCCCTGCTCAGTAGGACTGATTCGAAGCTCCATCAGGGTGTCACCGATTTGGGCATCGTAAGCCCGAGCCGTCCAGGCGCTGAGCATCAACGACACCGCAAGAGTCAGGCGCTTCACTCCGCTCCCTCCCGTACCAATCGAATCAATCGCTCATAGAGTTTGGAGAGACTGGCATCATCCGACTGAAATCGGGAGGCTAGGGCTGCATCGCCAACCTTGATCAAGTGATCCCGGGTTTCTTTCCGCAAATCAGCGAGCGCATCGGAATAACGTTTCAGATTCTTCTGGTGAACCTCCAACCGCTCATCAATCGACTTTTCCGCATTGGCCACTTCCGCCTGAATAGACCGCACCTTCTCATCGATCTGAGCAACTCGAGGGTCCATAGCGGGGCTTGTCATTTGCTGGGCAGCAACCAGTCGTTCATGATCTCTCTTGATGGCTCGGTCTCGACGAATCGCATCCAGGCGAAGGTCTTTTAGAAGCGTCGTCACTTCCCCTGCTGCCCTCGCTTCCTCCTCAGCGATCTTTCGTTTGACCACCGCCAGTTCTTCTCGAGCCAGATTTAACCCCCGGCTCAATGCCTCAGGGTCGGGACGATCACGATCGATGCGAGTCAGCAACTGCTCCCGACGCTTGTGTTCCTTTTCAAGCCGAGCGAGAAACGTATTTTCCCATTCTTTGAAACCACGCTCCTCCTCTTCGATGGTCTTTCGCAAGGCTTCTAGGTAATTTTCGTGCTCGACCGTCGCAGAGTCCAATTGCTGGTAAAGGCGGCCGAGGTCTGCAGGTAACTTGTCCTGGTGATGGGATAAGATTTCACGACCCAACTCTTCAACCACTCGCCAATAAGCGAGTCGACGCTGAGAAAGGGATTTGTGACGCTGGTCTGAACGACGCTCTGCCCCCTGGTAAGACTCCTCCATTAAGGGCGACCCACCCGCAACGCTTCCCAACCTGGATAGACTGCGCATGCCCCCAATTCCTCTTCAATCCGGAGGAGTTGATTATACTTAGCGACACGATCGCTTCGACATGGGCTGCCCGTCTTGATCTGCCTTGCTTCCACTGCCACCGCCAGATCGGCAATGAAGGTATCACTGGTTTCTCCGGACCGATGGGAGATGACCGTCGCCATCCCACCCCGTTGAGCCAACTTGATGGCGTCCATGGTTTCGCTGAGCGTTCCAATTTGGTTCGGTTTGACGAGAAGGGCATTTGCCGAATGTTCCGCTTGCCCCCGGGCGATACGCACAGGATTGGTCACAAAGAGGTCATCCCCGACCAACTGCACCTTGGAACCAATCGCTTGGGTGAGCGCTGCCCACCCCGACCAATCCTCCTCATCCATCCCATCCTCGATACTCACGATCGGATAGCGATCGACCAGGTCGGACCAGAAATCCACCAACTCCTCTGAAGTCAATCGGCGACCTTCACCAGGCAGAATATAAACCCCATCCTCATAAAGCTCAGTCATCGCTGCGTCGATTGCCAACCCGAAATCTTTTCCCGCGACATAGCCCGCTGCTTCGATGGCTTCTAGAATTACCTTGAGCGCCTCCTCATTGCTCGCAAGGTTCGGCGCGAAGCCCCCCTCATCGCCAACACTCGTGGCAAGCCCCCGAGATTGCAAAACCCGCTTGAGACACTGGAAGACCTCTGCACCCCAGCGCAGACCCTCTCGAAAACTCTCTGCCCCCAAAGGCATGATCATGAACTCTTGCAAGTCCACATTGTTGTCCGCATGGGCGCCGCCGTTCAATATGTTCATCATCGGGACGGGCAACACGTGTGCATCGCTCCCGCCTAGGCTTGCGTAAAGTGGGAGCCCTGCGTCCTGCGCAAGCGCTCGGGAGCCCGCCAAGCTGACGGCCAACAGTGCATTAGCGCCAAGATTACTCTTGTTTTCGCTGCCATCCAACTCCAGAAGGATTTGATCCAAGAGTCGCTGCTGCTCCAATGGAAAGCCGGCCAATCCAGCGGCGATTTCACCGTTAACGTTGGCAACGGCTTGCTGGACTCCCTTGCCACCAAACCGATCCCCTCCATCTCGCAACTCATGAGCTTCAAAAGCCCCTGTGGATGCTCCTGAAGGGACAGCTGCTCGCCCGGAGGCGCCTGATTCTAGGAAGATCTCCGCTTCCAGAGTTGGGTTCCCACGAGAGTCTAAGATCTCGCGTGCAATAAGGGCTTCGATTTCACTCACGATAGGGCTCCTGACAGTGTTTTGACCCGATGTTGGGCGGCTGTTACCACAATACCACCCTGGAAATGAGCCCCTTTCATGAATCCAACACCTCTTCGGATCATTCTTTCCGATTTACATCTTGGCGAAGGGCATCAGCAAGGGCGGCCAAACCCCCTTGACGACTTTACGGAGGACGCTCGGTTCGCCGAACTTCTCGACCACTGGGGTGATCAAGCCACCGAGGAGCGACCAGTCGAACTTATCCTCAATGGGGACATCGTCGATCTTCTCAAAGTCCGTGTGCGGGGCATCTTTCCCGAGGTTGTTGACGAAGCGTGCGCCCTGACAAAACTTGAACGCATCATCGAAGGGCACTCAATGTGCTTTGATGCTTTAAAAAGATTCAGCGCCTCTCCCTTCCGCCGCATCGTTTATCTGCCAGGAAACCATGATATCGATCTTGTGTTTCCCATGGTCGCAGAACGAATCCGTCTCGCGATGAGTGCGGATCCATCCTACAATAATGTCCACATTATTCGGGACACTCCCGTCCTTTATTTGGATGATACCGGTGTGATTATCACCCACGGCCATCAAGCAGAGGCAGCAAACGCATTTAACTACGATCATCTATTTATCGACCAAGCAGGTCCGCCTGTCCTCAACTTACCCTGGGGAAGCTTTTTTGTGCTCAGCGTCATCAACCGTTTCAAGGAGCGGCGTCCGCATCTGGACCGGGTACGGCCCTTCGCTCCCTACGTGATCTGGGCACTCCTCTTTGATTTTCGCTTCACGGTGCGATTTCTGATGACTTGCGCCTACCACATCGTTCGAACCCGGCTCTTTCCGAGCGCCCAACGAAAGGCGCGGTGGCGAACAACCGTTCAACTCGCCCTGGATGAATTTCAGTTCTCACCCCCCTTAGAAAGTTATGCCGCGACACTTCTTCAGCAATCACCAGGATTCCACACCGTGATCTGTGGACACAATCACCGGGCGGCTTATCACCCGATTGCAAGGGGACAATATTGGTACGTTAATACAGGGACCTGGGGGAGCTTCACGACCCTAAGCCTGCGCAGCTTTGGTACTCGCTCCAGTTACCCTTTCGCGCTGATCGACCCCTCTGCACCGGATGCAGGGCAGCCGCTTGTCCAACTCCTGGAGTGGCGAGGCGAATCCCGTCGATATCACAACTGGCGACTCTAGGTTGGGGCTCTTAATCGCTCGGCTTCCTGTCGCAGCAAAGTCGCGTCACCCCGCTCCCCACGGTGGTCCATAATCTCCGCCAACTGGGTCAACAGTCGACGCCGCCGCTCCGGCTCCCTCAGTCCTTCTTCCCAATCTTCAAGAGCCTCACGTAGTACCTGCTCTGCGGCGCCGTAATCCCCTGTCTTGTGGAGCAAATGAGCCCGTAACTCACTGAGTCGAGCCCCTTGCCTGGGCGCTGCCACCGTCTCGTGCAGCAGGCGGTCGATGGCCGGAAGTTCCGCCAAACCACGATCAAGGTCGCCACGAGACATCGACTCTTCAAGGAGAAGGATCCGTGCAGAAAGTTCCGTGCTCTGGTCACCGGCTGCCAACGCTGTATCCCTGGCACAAATCGCCAAGTCCGCCACGGAACCCGCATCATCTGAAGATGTTCGTGTCCTCATCGCCAGTTCGCCTCGAATCAGTAAGTTTCGACCTGATCCGAAAACGCTGGCACGCTTACGCATCAACGCGTCGGCACGGTCACAGGCCGCTTCAGCCAATACTAACTCCCCGGTATCTAAACGAACACGAGCCTCTCCCATCTCCACAGCGAGTGCAGCGTAGATATCGGTTCCCGGGAGTCGAAGGTCCCAACCCAAATCAGGAGCACTGTCTAAAACACGCCGAGCACAGGCGTAGGCTCGCTGACTCTCGGCAAGAGCGAAGAGTTGTTCGCCGTAACGAGCTCCTCTCAGGTAGGCTTGAACCGACTGTTCCGGACATCCACCTAACTCGAAATGGTGACCAATCAGTGCCTCATCACTACGAGTGGTCTCGTGTCGCCGTCGCCCCTCCATCCATTGGGCGAGAGCTCGATGATAGCTGGTCCGCTGGCGCTTAAGAAGGTTTTCGTACGCCACATCGCGAACCAGATTTTGTTTAAAGATGAAGGACTCATCCCCAGGTCGATTATGATCCGACCGGCGAAAGACCAACTCTTTGCGCTCGAGTTCGGAGAGAGCCTCGTTCAAACCGGGTCCCTCGACAGAGCCCAGGGCTTTCAGTGCAGAGCGGGTAAATCGCCGACCGACCACCGCACCTTGCTGTAAAACCTCTCGAGCTCGTGCACTCAACCGGTCCAGACGTGCTTGCAGTACGCCCTCAACGCTGGCGGGAACCTCAAGGTTAGAAACCGCACCTGGAACGGTCCACCGAGTGGCATCCGAAACATCGATAGTCCCCCGATCAATGAGATCTCGAATCAGTTCTTCGGCGTAGAATGGATTCCCATCGCTTTGATCCGCAATAAGCGTGACGAGTTCCGATGCCGGTGGATCCAAATACCGTAGGAGGTGCTCGACAAATCGGTGAATAGATGCGGGGTCAAGTGGGTTCAAGTCGAGGTGCGCGTGGCGTACTAAATCATGACCCCAGTCCGGCTCACAATCCAGAAACACGGGCCGGGCACAACAAAATATGAGCACCGGAGCATCCCTGAGACGCTGACTTAGAAAGCGAATCAATGAGCGGGTTTGAGGCGCTGCCCAATGCAAATCCTCGAGGACAAGCAGAATGGGCTGATGTTTCGACAAACCGACAAGTAGGTCCCCGATAGCACCGAATGCAGACTCTCTTTTTGAGGCGCCTCCAACGCTTTCCGCACCAAGCCCCACAAGCCAAATGAGCTCTTGCGTGACCTCCTTAGCACGTTCGGGTGAGCTAATCGCCAAATCAACCAAGCGACCCATTTCTTGGACGATCACATCGGCTGACTCCCGCCGGTGGCAACCGGCTAAGCCCAAAATGATCTCCTCGAAGGCTTCCAACGGCGCACGGCCATGATGACTGCAAGCGCCAATCCCGACGGCAGGGACCGCCCCGTCCTCGCTCAAATCTTTGAGCAATTCATGGACGAGGCGACTTTTACCTTGTCCCTCACTAGCGAAAACGCTGACCGCATAACCTCGAGATTCTCGACGGCAGGATCTCCATATGGTTCTCAGCCGCTCGATTTCGTCGTCGCGTCCGACAAAAGCCACCTCGGCACCGTAAAGATGTCGACTGCCGATGCGAACGGCAAACCGAGACCGACCCCCCTCAACCGTAAAAGCTTTGACCAACTGGCCGCGCCCCCGCACGGACAGTTCCCCTCGAGCGGTGCAAGGAAACAACCCTCGCACATGTCGATATGTTGCCTCCTCGATCAGAACACTTCCGGGCTCTGCTTCCCCTTCGAGACGCTGGGCTATGTTCACGACATCGCCGATCACCGTGTAGCTTTGAGCCCCTTCATGGCCAATCCAACCAGCGAACACTTTTCCCGTCGCAATTCCGATTCTAATTTTAAGCGGTTGTCCGATCAACGCCAGACTTTGATCGGAATACTGAACCATAAAATCTTGCAGCGCCAAACTCGCCTCAACGGCTCGCTCAGCGTCATTGCCGTGCCCCGATGGAGCACCAAACAAGACCATCATGCAGTCGCCGATATATTTATCGACGAAACCACCGAATCGATGCACCTCGGCCGCCAGGCCCTGATAACAGCCGTTTAACAGTTCGCTCACCACCTCCGGCTCCAGATGCTCGGCGAGGCCAGTAAAGCCGCAAACGTCAGCAAAAAGAACCGAAACGATCCGATTATCATCCGGAATCGATGGCTGGTTCACATGGGATGGATGACTCACGAATGCCCTACCCTAGGAAATCTTGTAACAGACCCAGGTCGGGGAAGTCACCCGAGGGCGACAATCTCAAATGACGAAGGGGTCGTCATCTTGGAACAGGTCGAGAATGACCTCACCGCCCATCGGTTCGTCCTGATCCGCCTTGGGCTCTGGCTCTCGGCGAGGGGGCACAGGGAGTTCCAATACGTGTTCACGCTCCCGCTTAGGGCGGTCAGCGATCGGCAGATAGACCTTCATCGTGTGCTCCCCCTCTTTATGAAAGCAGCGTGATTGCGTTTTGCAAACGCTCAGGCGCAGCTTCCATGCCAACTACAAACGCTATGCTGTTCAGCGCATTCATAATGACTTCCATGTCTTGGTCATCGACACGTTCCTGCTTCTGATTCGGGCAATTCCGACCGGCCAACAAAAAAAGTGTGCGAAACCACACACTAAAGATCAGCATTTAGGCAAAGGCTAGGCTCGACGTAACCAGCGAATCGTGCCCCCACAAACGATCCAGTCACCGTCGTACGCAACGGCCACCTGGCCGGGAGCAGGGGCGATGATCGGCTCATCGAATTCAATAATCAGAGAGTCATCGGACTGGGGAAGCAATTGGGCTGGAATAGGGGCGGCTCCGGAGCGCGTCCGAACGGTGACGCTCATCTCCTGCGGAGGAATATGCCAAAAGGGCGTCTCGACGCGAAGACTCGTCATGGTTCGCTGCTGCTGCTTTCGCACCACGACTTCATTGGTATCCGGTCGCAGTTCCGTCACAAACCAAGGTCCTCCCGGCAGCCCCAAACCCTTTCGCTGTCCGATGGTGTAAGCCTCGAAACCTTTGTGCATGCCGAGATGCCGGCCGGATTCCGTGACAATCATCCCGGGCACAACCGGCTGACCTGTAATTTCCGCGACCACTTCGTGAGGCTCCCGAGGCGTCACGAAACAAGCGTCCTGACTTTCTCTCTTTTTTGCAGTGGGCAGACCAAGTTCGAGCGCCCGATCTCGAACCTGATCTTTCGTCCAATCTCCGAGGGGTAACAAAAAGCGCGAGAGGCGGGATGCAGGTACGGGATAAAGGAAGTAACTCTGGTCCTTCTCTAGGTGGCGTGCACGGCCCAGACGATGACGACCGTCAATAACATCGACTCGAGCAAAGTGCCCCGTTGCCAAATAGTCACATTGCAAGAGGTCTGCTCGCGCAGCCAGCGCCTCAAATTTAACCGTCGCATTGCAGGCGATACACGGGTTGGGTGTGAAGCCCTCCCGGTACCCGGCTGCCCAAGGCTCCATTACAGACGAGCGAAAGACTTCTCGAAAATCCAGGGTGTAATACGGAATGTCGAGAAGATCCGCCACGTGCCTGGCATCGAACAAGTCATCTGGACTGCAACACGAGCGACTATCGGCCACTGGGTTATCGTAAAGTCGCATTGCCAACCCGACCACCTCATGCCCTTCCTCTTTGAGCAGAGCTGCGGTCACTGAACTGTCGACACCACCACTCAATCCAACAGCGACTCGACTCATGGTATCGCCTCCCCTTCGCCGTCGCAGGGCCAACCGTCGATCGGTGTCGAGCTTGCAAGTTGAGCGAGATTGCAGCGCGCGATGCGTTCGGGCAACAAAGGAACCGAAAAGCGTAGTCCCAAAACTCCATGATGGAATCCACCTTCGTCAGCGAACTCCAAAGCCAACCGACCTTTCAACCAACGATCTTCGGTCTTGCCACCCTCTGACAACTCCAACTCCCACCGGTCTAGAGGCCCTCGAAAGTCGGCGGCAGCCGTTGTGGCCGTCTCGCTAGTTCCCTTGAGTTCGTCGCCCAAGGGCATCGCAAGGCGTGCAACCAATGCAATGTCCATCTGGCAGGGGTCCCGAATGAGATCACCGCAAACCTGCCCTGTGCACAGTTCGGCCGCCGTTCGGCACAGCTCTGTACCAAAGCGATGCCCGAACGGTTTATCGATGGGTAAACCATCATCCCCACTGGGTGCGATCATGATCTCGAGTCGGTCTTGGCGCATACGATCATCCATCAGTGCTCGACGTTCGGCGCTCGGTAGCGAGCGGATTTCCATTTCAGGATCATAGGAAGTGGCGTCGAAGACCAAGTGCAAGAGTGGGTAGGGGCGAGTCTTCGCCTGCCCTCCGTCCAAATGCTGAGTCACCCAAGTACCCCAAACGGTCTGGTCAACCCGAGGTGTACGGGGAGTCAGCGTGCTGACGTCCTCTTCTATGCTGATATACGGACCGCACCCGAGGACCAGAATCATCGAGCAAAAGATTGTGACGTGTCTCATCATGGCGCTGAACAATCCGATAGGTCATAACGATCCGCCACAGCGCCGTAACCATGCCCCTCATTGCAGCGAGCGAGTGACTCCGAGAGCACCGGTAGATCGAAACGAAACTTCCATTGACCACGATACACATCCCCCTCCTGCATTTGAC
This sequence comes from Myxococcales bacterium, assembly GCA_002696345.1. Classification (GTDB taxonomy): domain Bacteria; phylum Myxococcota; class UBA4151; order UBA4151; family UBA4151; genus UBA4151. The sequence continues at coordinate 8,398 of NZRT01000110.1, read as the reverse complement.
CACGCTCTAAGCTTAGCCCGATTTCACCACGCACACGGCCTCCCGGCTCTTGATCCAATCGATCAAACGTGACCTCCCAATCCTGGGAGGCGCCCGCGGCGGGATCCAAAGGGCGACGAGGTACAGATTCCGTGTCGATCGGCTGCTTCGAATAACGTCCCAGACCCAGTGTAGGCTGAAAAACGACACGGCCGTTGAGGCACTCTCGATGGCTTGCCAATGGGCAATCCGAAAGCGGCGAATGGATGCATAGGCTGGCACCCGCACATCCCGCTGCCTGGTCCACGTTCGCTTTGTGAAGTCCGCGCTGGTAACGGAGCCCAGTGACAGGAATCCCACCGGTATCGAGATCCGTCATGTCCACAAACAGTCGATCTTCTGTACTCGCATCCCAAGCGGCTGATTGCGCCTCAAATCCTGCGAAACGATAATCAAGATCTGGCTCAAAAACACCGCCAAAGAATCGGAGATGTAACCACTTCACATCTCTTTCCCCAAAGGGAAGCGGTCGGGTCGTGCTCGTATGTTCCAGTTCGACCGTCCGAAAGTATGCAAACATGGAACCGTCGAGCTTCGGTTGAACCGGCTCAAAGCCACCCTCGAGGGTTACAAACTGCGGACCGCATGCCACCCAGAATGTGGTGAGCGACACGAAGAACAATCGACTCATGGCGCCAAGCCCTCACAGGGAAAGGTGGAAGGCTGCGAGCCAAACTGTGAGCGTTCGTTACAACCAGCAAGACGAGCGTTTCGAAGAGGCAAGTTGAAACGAATGCCCAGTTCCTCTTGGTTGTCCTCATCCGCAGTGAGGGTCAAAACGCCTGCGACTCTCCCGCCATCGTCCTGGTCCGCCTGGTCGAGACTCAAATTCCAATCCGTGCCAAAACTCCTTTGGAGCATGGCTACTTCGGGAGCATCTTGCGAAGTATCAATCGGCTCATCTCGATCCGGAATAGGCAGGACGACCCCCACCCTTAAATCCATCTGACCGGCACACTGAAAGGCTTCTTGGCACTGCTCAAGCACACAAGGAACAGCACATTGACGACCGTCACTATCACGGTTCCACTGACCACTTCGAGTGTGATCGCCCTCCACGTGAAGAACACTGACAGACAAGGCATCGCTGGACCGTAAATCACTGAGGAGGGCTAAGCGCTCCCGACCGGGCGCTCGGCGCCATTCCCGATCCGAAGCGAAGGTTGCTCCATAGAAGCGCAACTCCAAAATCCCCGGATCAAGTTTTCGGTCAAGTGCTTGGGCGTCAAAGGTACGCCACCAAGCATAAGCGGTCCCATCGAGGTGAAGTTCGCGACCAGAGAAGCGAGTACTGTCTTCAAACACAACCGTGAATCCCGAGCCACAACCCAGGATAAAGGCACACAAGACTAATCCGCAGCGATGAAACACGAACTACCTTCCGGTTGACTCAGCAAGCTCAGTTGGCACGAGCCGTAGCCTTCACCAACGAGTGGTACTTGGACATCCAAATCCAAACCGCCGAGGGCCGTGTTCCCCTCCACCAGGTCTAAACTAAAGCGTCCATCCAAGGAGCCGCCAACATCGCGGCTCGGTCGCTCCATCTGACCCATCATCAACTGCCAACTCGAAACTTGCCCCGTTTGAAACGGGCGTTGACCCAAAGACGCCTTTGCCGGTTCATCAGCACCTCGCTGCGATCCAAAGACCAACTGTGCCTCTGCCGTATCGTTGAGAGCATCCGCCTCTGGATAGGTACCCGTCGCTTCGACCTCTTCGCCCGCTCCGCGCCGAATTAAGGTAATATGTACGAAGTCTCCCAATGCAGCTTGCCGAGCAATGTCGTGCCGCTGCATCACTGGAAGTGTCTCGAGGTGAATCAGAGGGTCCATCTGCGCGTTGGTCAGGACCAAATGTAACTCATAGTAGTCAACTCCGAGGGCTCCGTTGTCCGCCCGCGGGCGCTCCCAAGCCCAACCGGCGCCGACAAACATCGGCGTCCGACCATCGACATCACCCACGACATCGACCACCGTACGAGTCTCAACAACCGCTGGCCCTCCGCACCCGACCAAAAAGAGGGCGACGCACAGACGACGAGTGCACCTCATTACTCGAGCCCCTCACACGGCCAGTCTCGAAAGTGATCGTAGTCGACGCCAAAGTGAGTCACTTCATTGCAATGGGCGACTCGTTCGCTAACCACCGGGACACTAAAGTTGAATGCCATCTCACCGGTCATGACCCCAGCCGGATCCGTACCATCGTCCTTGCGTTCAACCTTCCAGTTGAACTTGCCCTCCAAGACGTCGCCCGCCTCCAAACTCACATTGGCAAGTTGAAGGACATATTCATGGCGACTTCCCACTTTATTTTCATTTCCAGGCACTTCAGCACCGGGCGTNAGCCCAGTGCTACGTCCCACATGAAGCGAAGGATCCGGNTCGATGTGCACCTTCGTATATTCTTCNTTNGCAGCCAATTGCTGCCCATCAAGGAANGCCCGGATATCCAGAGTAAGGCGGGGTGATCGCGCCCAATCAGCGGCTGCTTCCGTGCGGATGGAACTGTCCACGTAACGATAGTCCAAGACCGGGTCGATGGTCGTCGCCCCAGTAAATCGTAGTTGGAGACGCGCTGGATCCACTGCTTCGCCACTGCCGTCATCGGTCAACCACCAAGCCCAGCCGGCGCCGTTTAACTCCAAGTCAGCAGAGTTAAAGTCGCCGCCCATGGCTGTCGTGACATAAGGTTCAGCACAGGCTGAGATAAGCGCCAAAACAAGAGCAAGCGAGCGGATCATAGGAACGAACCTCTTGGAATCTGGGGCGGGGTTTAGCCCGGCGGGTCATCGGAGTCTAGGGCGTCCTCCTCGGGCTCCTTCGTCCGGAAACGCTCCATGGCCGCCATGATCCGGGATCGGGCTTCCCGACTGAGCTCCAAGAAGCGAACTCCTCTGCCAACTTTACCCTCAGCATCAGGCTCGAATCGGACCACCTCGCCACTGGCCTCGATGGGCTCATCGCCCCCTTCATCACCGGGCAAGCGGATTTTAAGTCGCACAGGGCCCAAGCGAAGCCCATCATCCCCTCCTTTAAAGAAGAGTCCATTCAACCCTAGATTCTCGCTCACAAAGCGCCGAACGCCATCCTCTCGTATCACTTGAATCACCGCTTTGATCGGGACTCGAAGTTCTTTTCTTGGACCGAACTTTTTGATCACTGCCGACGTCGCCTGAGCCAGCCCATGGCGAGGAGTCCAAATATCCAGCTCACTCCCGACGCACCGTGGCAACCGCAACCCTCTACCGGAGGGGGAGGTGGTGGCGGTGCTACAGTTCCTTCGCCACTACCGCTGTTGTCGGAACGACTCCAATTACGAAAACTACCGGGAACAAAGTCGTCCGGTGCTCTTGGGACGATCCGAGCCAGCCCCGAGGCTGCGCCCGACGCATATTCATCACCAATTCCGATCAGATCAAACTGAAATTCATCCCATTCTCGACCGCCACTGTAACCGTCTGGAGGCAACTCAACTCCGTCTTGATTCACACAAACCCGCAGGCCGTCTTGATCCACCTGGCAAGCATTGCGCTCCACCCGAACGTCGAGACTGAGTTGGTCGGCTTCATCCCGCAAGCGGAACTCTCCAGACCGCCCCCCCAAAGGTAATGTTTGATTGGCATCAGCTAAATGTAATCCATCCACCCGAATGAGCACCCCCTCGTATTGCTCTCCACCTTGGAGAAACTCATCCACTGTCAGAACAACGGGTTGTAATACCCTCTGCAGGTCATCCCCCTCCAAGACGACGGTGATCACCAGCGGCTCATCAACGCTTGCATCCGCAAGAGTTAATCGACCGTTGACCGTCGTGATTTGTCCCATCACCTGAATGCGATCCCCTAGCGTGAGGCTTCCAGGATCGCGGTAAACCTGACAACGGGCATTCGGACTGCAAAGCTCAGCTTGGCCACACTCACCATCGCCCTGACATTCCCCATCTTCACTCGCCGGCTCCCAGATATAATCAGTGCTTCCCGAAATCACAAAGAGACCACCAGAATCGTCTTGTAAGCTAAACCCAACGCCCGAATTCCAACTCGCCGCCATCGTGCGCGGGCGACTCGTTAGCCAGCCCTCAACCAGAACCCATTGACCCTCTTGGGGGGAAGCTCCACCCTCTTCCGGTCGCAGCGTAGCAATCGGTGTGACCTCGGTTGGACGCAAACTGTCATCTCGAGGCCGAAAGTTGGTGAAGTCAGCCCATGACCGGGCTCGAAGCTGCCTGTAACGCCCCTCACCACTACCACCACCCGAACCGAACTCGTCAGCGATGGCTAACAGATCGCATTGGCTTCGGTTCGGCCACTGCTGTCCGCCAATATCGGTGGTGTCGCCCACGTACAGAGGAAGCGGGTTCGCATCCGGCCCAATACTACTGTCCTTTAGCTGAAAGGTGCGGCTCACCCCTGGAGGTGGGAGATTCTGACGCACATCCGCTGCATAGACGCCTGTCAGAGCGACCAGTCGTCCCTCGAGCAACTCCCCCGCCGAGCGGAGTTCAGACAAGGTGACATTGACGGGTTCAGGGACCGAGTTACCTTGACTTTCAATCAATAAGGCGGGCGCTGTCGCTGTCAGTGACTCGTTCGGGCACTCCGGTGTCGGCTCCAACGTCTCTGCACAATCAGGATCTGGATAATCGGTCAGTTGCAGACGCCCCCGATACGTAGTGACCTTCCCAGTGACGGTCACTTCCGTGCCGATGGCCACATCGGATAAGTTGCCCGCCGCGAGGTAAGACCAAATGAACAAACCACCGTCGCCGTCATCGATGTAAAACCCTGTCCCCGGAGGACACTCGGGTGCTCCACACTGCGTTGAGACTGGGGCAAACTGTTGCGCCTCTGTCGTGGCGATCCCCCGCACCCGAACCAGTTCGTTTTCATGCACCGACCCAGTCCCCTCGGGGTTTAAACGACGCAACTCTGCCACACTGCGTAACGGATAATCGTCCTCGGCAAACGCCGTCGGAACGATGAAAGTAAGCAAGAATGTGAGCGATAAGAGTCGATCCATGAGCATGGCCTCCGTCGGGCTCAAGTGATGACCTACCGGATGCAGCGCACGGCGGCAACGTCAAGCAATCACATCGCCTGACAATTTTGGTTGCTATTTACCGTGCTCATCGGTTAGTTGCCGCCCGCGTCGTGGCGCGCACAACGTCTCAGCAGAAGTCACCAGCTTCGTGCAGAACGATCGCTGTCCACGACCCAAACAGAGGTGCTCATGATCCGCCTGTTAGTGCTTGTCTCCCTCGTAGCGGCTGCTGGAGAGATTATATTTCTGTCTTTGCAGGGGTTCTCTCCCCGGCAGGGCTACGCACCGAAACAGCCCGTTGCATTCAGCCACAAGCTGCACTCGGGGGTGATGGATGTCCCCTGTCAATATTGCCATACTCAGGTCTCCAAGGGTCGCCATGCAACAGTCCCTAGCGGAAATATTTGCATGAACTGTCACGAACATGTGGACCGCCCCTCAGGTGCTGATGCGCCCTCCCCTGAAATCGCTAAAGTAAAGACTGCATACAAGGCGGGGAAGTCGATCGAGTGGGTAAACGTCTTCGATCTTCCTGATCACGTTTATTTCAACCACCAACCTCACGTTCACGCCGGCGTAGCTTGCGAAACCTGTCACGGAGAAATCAAGAAGATGGACGTGGTGAAGACAGCTGTGACGCTAAACATGGGTTGGTGTTTGGATTGTCATCGTTCTCAACCGGGACATATCAACGTGCCCGTTTACGGAGAAGACCAGCAAGTACTTCGGCATGTGCAGCAAGTGAACATCAAGGAACAAGGCGAGTTCAATCAAGCCTGCGAGACGACGGAAGACTGCGGCCATAGTCAAGTATGCCTCGCAACCGATGGAGAAAATAAAACGTGCCAGTGGGATTCCTACGGACTCAGCGCTCACTTCGACCAAGCAGCTCCCCAAAGTTGCACGGTCTGTCACAACTAAGAGGGCAGAACGATGAGCTTTATTGGTAAAGATTCGTGGCTTAGCAACCAAGACATCAAGGGTCATGGCGAAGATGAGACCGGGCGCCCGGTAAGCCCGGCGCCCTCGATTGAAGGCGATGTTAACGAAGCCGAGCAGATCAATGTCGTCTTCCCCGATGGCGAAGATCCGGTCACGATGACACGCAGAGACTTCATGCGGGTCTCAAGTACGGCGGCGGCGGCAGGTGCGCTTGCGACGACGTCTGCCTGCCAAATCCCAACCGAATACATCGCACCGCTTGCCGAGCGCCCGGAAGGTTTTAACGGCGGGCAAGTCATGATCTACAACTCGGCGAGTGCAGACGGCTCGGGCACACCGATCCGAATTCGGAGTCGAGGCGGAAGACCCATCCACATCGAAAGCAACCCAGACCATCCCCTTTCGGGCTACGGTATTACTGCGAGGCAGGGTGCCGCCATTCTCGATCTTTATGACCCCGACAGAGCACAAGAACCGCTTCAACGGGTCGAGGGAAAGTGGGTCGAAACCAATTACGGTACGCTCGATGGCGCTGTCGCTGAAGCGCTGGGCAAGAATCAGGGCAAAGTCGTTTTCTTAACGGGGCCGCAACACGGTATCGCCATCTCCGAGGCTATGTATGAGATGTGCGCTGCGTTCGGCGGCCGGCATTTGCAATTCCAGTCCGATGGCAACACTGCACTCCTCGACGCGGCGGAGGCCTCCTACGGCATCCGTAAGGCCGCTGACTATCGGCTCGGTAAGGCGCGCGTCATCGTAGGCTTTGGCGCTGAGTTCCTCGACAACTTTCTCGATCCCTCTCGGTTACAAGGTGGCTGGTCGGAAGGTCGAAATGTGGACTCACTCGGCGGCAAGATGGCTCGAACCATCGTCTTCGACAGCCGCATGACGATCACCGGCGCCAATGCGGATATTCGGCACCGGGTCGCGCCCCGCTTTCAAGAGGATGTTGCTCTTGCCGTTTTGCGACTCGTCGCAATCAAAATGGAACGCAGTGAACTCGTCACACGTCTTCAAGCCTTTACGCCCGAGGCAGTGGCCGAGACGAGCGGACTATCGGTAGCTGTGATTCAGTCCACGGCATCAGATCTCCTGGAAGTTCCAGGCGAAAGCGTTGTGATGGCCGGCGGAGTCGGTAGCAGTAAGGGCTTAGAAGTTGCCGTCAATCTTCTCAACGATGTACTTGCGAACACTGGTCAAACTGTCCATCCGGGTCGAAGTCACCAAATGGTGGAAGGCTTGGCGCAGTTGAAAGCCCTCGCCGATGATATGAACGCTGGCAAAGTTGGGGCGTTAGTTGTTCTGGGCGCCAATCCGGTCCACGCTGGATCTAACCTTGGTTTCAAGGAGGCGATGGCGAAGGTTAACACGATCATTGTCGCCAATGACCGCCAGGACGAAACGGGGAAACTCGCTCATTTCTTCGCCCCCCTCTCTCACAACCTCGAGGGCTGGAGCGACATCCATTCAGTAGAGGGTGTGCACAGCATTCGCCAACCGGCGATCAACCCTCTGTATAACAGCCGCTCGATGCTTGATCACCTCATCGCCTGGGGGGCGATCACACGCCAGGGCCAGACCAATGTTGGCGGGCGAATATTAAGCGCTTTTACGACCGCTAGTAAGGATTCGAAGGCGCCGGCTGCCTATCACTTCATTCGCGATGTTTGGAATCACCGGCTTTTTCGGCAGTCAACCTCCTTAGGGCTGAGTGATGCGATGGCAGAGGTTCTGCGAAACGGGTTTTACGATGAGAAGTTAGCTGCCCCGGCAGCACCGAAGTTCCTGACAGCAGCTACCGGTTTGCTGAAAAAGGCACCCGGAGGCGATAACCTAACAGCTCACGTTGAGTTGATGCTGGTTCCAACGACCTCGATGGGTGATGGGACTGGTTGCGAATCGAATAATGGCTGGTTACAGGAACTGGCTGACCCCATCTCAAAAGTCTGCTGGGACAATCATCTGTCCGTCAGCATGAAAGACGCTCGAGTCCATCTCGATGGAGCCCGTGACGGTGATTTAGTTAAAGTCGCAACTCGTCATGGAGAGGTGATCGTTCCTGTCGTTGTTCAACCGGGCATGAAGCCGGGAGTTGCCAGCCTTGGATTGGGCTACGGGCGGACTGCTGTCGGCGTTGTCGGTAATGATGTTGGAGTTGATGCATTTAAACTAATCCCCCCGGATGGCAGCCTCCTCGTTGGCGCCAACATCGGTCGGTCCGACGACCGTGGTCATCGCCCACTGGCAAAAATTCAGGGCGAAGATTTTCTGAACAACACTCTACGACCTCTCGCTCCAGAGGGCATCCTCAGTGATTGGGAGAAGTTGAAAGCGGTCGAAAAGAAGCAAAAGGCTGAGCAGCAAGCAAAGCTAAA
>NZRT01000109.1 GCA_002696345.1 Myxococcales bacterium | reverse complement strand
TCAGACATGGCGTCTTCGATGACGCCATGGAGGATCTGAAGCGAGCCATTGAACTCGACCCCGATGGCGCCCATCCCAGCACGCTGCGTGCAAAGGCTTTAGCCCACGCAACCGCCAGTGCATTTCAGGCTGTGATCGAGTCTACGAATCCAGAAATGAAGCGCCCCGAGTAAGACCGCTTTAAGCAGGCTCCCTGTGTTCACGCTCTGCCTGGACGGCTCGTTCCGCGTGGTAACTGCTACGCACGAGCGGACCTGCCTCGACGTACTTGAATCCTAGATTGCTCTCACCGAAGAACTTGAGTTCAGCGAACTCATCGGGATGCCAAAAGCGTTGAACTTGATGATGCTTGCGGGTTGGCCGAAGATACTGTCCCACGCTGAAGTAGTGAACACCGACTTCTCGGGCATCAGTCATCGTTTGCTTCACTTGCGCCATGGTTTCTCCCATGCCGAGCATCACTGAGGTTTTCACGCGCGGGCTCCCCCATTCCACAGCAAAGCGAAGCACATCGAGACTCCGGTCGTAATCACTGTTGGCGCGCACTTGTCGGGTGAGTTCTCGGGTGGTTTCTAAGTTGTGAGAGAAGACCTCTGGTTCTGCCGCAAGGACTTCTTCGACCAAGGGCTTGCGCCCCTTGAAGTCACCAGTAAGTACTTCCACCGAGGTCTCAGGGTTCACTCGGTGAACCCAACGAATGGTGTCTGCCCAATGCCGGGCACCAAAATCAGGTAGATCATCCCGATCCACTGAAGTGATCACGACGTGACTGAGATTCATGTAGTGAATCGCTTTCGCCACATTTTCTGGTTCATTGGCGTCCGGGGGTTTCGGCGCGCCGGAAGCGACCGCACAAAACGAGCAGGTTCGAGTGCAAGTATCTCCCAAAATCATCAAAGTGGCCGTACCGACCCCCCAGCACTCGGAGATATTGGGGCATTTAGCTTCAGCACACACGGTGTGAAGCCCGAGTTTTTGAATGACATCACCTAAGGCCATGGCTCGGTCGTTGGGCGCATACCTGACCTTGAGCCAGCTTGGACGGCGTTCCGGATCCGCACCTTTGGGAAATTTACTTCGAGCCATGACGAGCAGACTCCTCCCACGGACACCTTAGTCGACGCAACCCAAGGAAGCGATCAGAATCGAGGACTGGACAGCATGAAAAGAACAGTGGAGAGGACATCCATGGCATCGGCATTGATTGAAAGTAGGATACGGAGCCTTCGCGCATACTGTGAGGCAGAAAATTTCGAGGGCTGGGATCCCTACGACGGGCTCAATAGCCCCATTATCCAAAAGACACCGCTTCGTCGTTTGCCGTTGGCCCGTTTGGCCTGGATTCAACTTTTTAAACGCTCACCTATTAATTTGCGGCCCTTCACGGGGGTTGCGAAGGGCGCCAACCCGAAGGGCTTGGGGCTCTTTTTGACCACCTACTGCAACTTGGCTCGGGTGGGCGACAAGCAAGCTGAAACGCAAGTAGTGCCCCTTGCAGAGCGGATTTTGGAGCTCGTGACGCCCGGTTATCCTGGCGCATGTTGGGGCTATAATTTTGACTGGCAGTCCCGAGCCTTTTTTCTGCCTGCAGGAACACCGACGGTCGTGGCGAGCTCCTTTGTCGCTCGTGCCTTGATGGATGCCTACGATCTCTGCGGTGAAACACGCTATCTTGAAGCGGCTCTGTCGTGTTGTGATTTTATGACACAGAGTCTGAATCGTACGGAAAAACCAGAAGGTTTCATTTTTTCGTATTCAGCAGAGGATACGACGCGAGTGTACAACGCCTCACTTCTCGGTAGCCTCTTACTCGCTCGGGCCTGGAGCTACGACCAACGTCCAGAATGGCGCCGGCTCGCCTTAGAATCTGCTCGAGCGGTTGCAGCCAGACAGCGAGAAGATGGAGCCTGGCGGTATGGCGAACTCGACCTTCAGTCATGGGTCGATAGTTTCCATACGGGTTACAACCTTGAGTGCCTGGCCGGTGTGGGGCGCTTTCTCGAGACCGATGAGTTTACTGAGGTGATTCGAGTGGGAACTCATTATTACTTGGATCATTTCTTCCTCGAGGATGGAACGCCTAAGTATTACGATGATCGGGTGTATCCCATCGATGTTCATGCGCCTGCTCAACTCCCTCCCACCTTGGCAGCCTTGGGAATGCTTCAGGACCAGAGTGCTCTGGTGGAGCGGGTGCTTCACTGGGCGTTTACTCATCTTTGGGATGAGCGAGGCTTTTTGAAATATCAGATCAAAAGGGGCATGACCTCACGCATACCCTACATGCGTTGGGCACAAGCTTGGATGCTCTATGGAACCAGCTTTTATTTAGCGGGTCGACGTCCCCATGGGCAGCCGTCAGGAAAATCCTTCAATAATTGTTAAAAGGCTTCGGCCGAGTAGAAGGGCTCATTTTGAGTAATCAAGAGGACACGCATGGAACCTCCACCGCCTGTCGTCCTAAAGCTCTTGTCACAGCGCTCACCAGGTCTTCAACGACTTTGGAGGGATGAAGGCCGAGGGATTCCATGGAACACACGCCTTTCGAGGCGATACCGCAGGGAACAATGAATCGGAAGTGTTCGAGGTTGGTTGATGCATTGAAAGCGATTCCATGACTGGCCACCCAGCGAGAGAATCGGACCCCAATCGCACCGATTTTTTCCTCGCCGACCCAGCAGCCCGTCAAGCCTTCTTTTCGGGAGGCACTTAAGCCAAATTGAGCACAGGTATCGATCATCGCTTGTTCCAAGTGGTAAACATAGCGACGAACATCACGCTCCTCATGATGAAGTTTGACGATGGGATAAAGAACCCACTGTCCAGGCCCGTGATAGGTGATGTCTCCACCTCGATTGGTTCGACGGACTTGGATGCCTCGCCGCTCCGCCTCCTCTTCAGCGATCAGTAAATGCTGTGCAGCACGGTCCCGAGGAATGGTGATGACCGCTCGATGCTGCAAGACGAGAAGTTGATCGTTAATCTCGTCCGCTTGTCGCTGACGAACCAACACGTCTTGCCGTTGAAGCGCATCGTCATAATCGACATCCAAGCCCAGGTGCTGGACCTGAATTTCACGCAAAGACATGGCTACAACGAACTAGCGTCCATGCTCTCAAGGACCTCTTTGAAGGTTTTCATAAACATGTCTGCGTCACTGCCGTTCACCAATCGATGATCAAAGCTGAGAACGTAGTACGCTTTCGGTTTGATGGCGATCATTCCATCCACAACGCAAACACGATCCTCTGTGCGGCCACAGCCGAGGATGGCCACATTGGGTTGGTTGATGACGGGTGTGCCCCATAAACTGCCGAAGACACCCGGGTTCGTGACAGCAAAGGTGCCGCCGGTAAGGTCATCCATAGTCAGGCGTTTTGATCGGGCTCGCGTTGCGAGATCTTCCAACTCACTGGCAATCCCTCGAACGGTTAGACGGTCAGCATTTTTGATCACTGGGACCATTAAGCCACCATCTACAGCGACCGCACAGCCCAGATTGACTTCACCGCGATAGATGATTTGATCACCACTGACGGATGCGTTGACGATTGGGTGCTGTCGAAGGGCAACCGTTGCTGCTCGTAGAATGCAGGCAGTCACACTCAGTTTCACGCCCTCTGCTGCCAATGCACCTTTGTGGGCTTTACGCAGATTCATGACGGCACTCATGTCCACTTCCCAACAGGTTTGGACATGGGCGGACAGTTGTTTGGAGCGTGCCATGTGCTCGGCGATACTGGCCCGCATTGGGTTCATTTTTTCGACACGATCGCCTGGGCGTACGGCGATATCCGGCGTTTGAATCGCCGTCGGAGTTCCGGGGAGCGCCATCATTTGATCCACCAACGCTCCAGGGATGGGTGCTGGGCTTGCTGGTACGTGGGGTGTCGCTGGTGCGGCCACCGATGGGGACGCAGCCGGTGCGGCGACTCGCAGGTGATCGCCTCGCTCGATGTAAGCGAGTATATCCGCCTTGGTCACTCGCCCATCCACACCCGTACCATGAACCGCTGCAATTTGAACGCCATGTTCTTTCGCAATGTTGCGGACCAGGGGACTTGAGACGGTACGGCGTCGATCGATGAGTGCATCGCCGGTCGACTCGGTTGCGACCGAAGCGGGGGGAGCCGGTGCGACAGCGACAGCCACCTCAAGTTGGGGAGGCGCGGGTGCAGGTGCAGGGGGAGGCGGTGGTGTGGCGGCAGCGGGAGCGGGATTTACTGCTGAAGAAGTGGGCTCGGCAACTTGCCCATCAGTGGATCCCAAATCGGCTGAGGCATCGGTTTCAATTCGCGCAATGACGGTTTGAATTTCGACCGTTTCTCCTTCGCCGTGAAGAATCTCCGCGAGTCGCCCGGCGGCCACACTGGGGATTTCCGCATCCACCTTGTCGGTGCTTACTTCCAGAAGGGGTTCATCTTCAGCGATGGTATCTCCGACAGCTTTGAGCCATTTGGAAATCGTGCCTTCAGCAATAGATTCACCCAGTTGGGGCATGACAATGTCAACTCGAGCCATGGTGCGCTCCTAAATCAGTACGCAAGGGACCGACGAGCAGCATGTACAATATCGTCGGTGTTCGGCAAAAAGTAACTTTCGAGAGGGGGGGCATAGGGCACAGAGGTGTCCAGAGCCGCCACTCGGAGAATGGGTGCATCGAGCCAGTCAAAACAGTCTTCACTAATTCGAGCCGCCAGTTCACCACCTGGCCCGCCNGTGAGACAGGCTTCATGGACCAGGACGATNCGGTTGGTCTTCTTCACGCTTGTGAAAATCGTCTGCATATCGAGGGGNGCGAGACTGCGCAGGTCGATGACCTCACAACTCTGACCTTCCTCGGCAAGNACGTCAGCAGCTTCCAAGCAGTCGAATAATTTCGCACCATAAGAGACCAGAGTGATGTCGCTTCCGGGTCTTCGGACGAGGGCTTGACCGATCGGAGTGCTCTGCCCTTCGANGAGATTTTCTTTGATGCGACGGTACAGAAATTTATGCTCGAGGAAGAGAACGGGGTCTTCATCACGAATCGAAGACAGCATTAAACCATGGGCGTCTTGAGCAGTCGCCGGTGCAACGATTCGCAAGCCTGGNGTGTTGAGAAAGTAACTTTCAACATTNTGGCTATGAAACGGGCCGCCACTGACGCCTCCNCCGGATGGCCCCCGAATGACCATGGGNATCCCGAGTCCGTGGCGGTAGCGGCTACGTGCAGCAAAGTTGACGATCATATCATAGGAACAGGCGATGAAATCGATGAATTGCATCTCCACGATGGGACGTAAACCCATGTACGCCATACCGATNGCATGCCCGACAATGGCTGATTCGCTGATGGGCGTATCGATGACTCGCTGAGNACCGAACTCCTCCAAGAAGCCCTTACTCATTTTGAAGGCGCCGGCGTAGTGACCGACATCTTCNCCCATCAGCANGACNTTTGGGTCGGATCGCATCTCNAGGGAGATCGCCTTNCCGATGGCGTCGATATAGGTGGTTGTGGTCATGAATGACGAGCCTCTCGGCGAGGNTCGGGTCGACCACGTTCTTCNCCAAAGTAGACACCACCGGACGCTTCCACGGGCTCCGGTGTGGGGGAATTGAGCGCAAACTCGTAATCTTCCCTTAACCCATCGAAGATGTCTTTCTGTTCTGCTTCCAGGCCTTCTTTGGTGGCTAAACCTGCCTCGATCAGCGCCTGGGCTTGAAGGATAATTGGATCCCGATCACGCCATGCTTCTCGAAGCTCTTTTGGGACATAACTGGCGTCATCGTGATCCGCNTGGCCATTCATTCGGTACGTGATGGCTTCGATCAGGACGGGGCCTCNGCCTGCGATGGCATGGGCTCGGGCCTCTTTCACCGCACGATAGACGTCCTCAACCTGGTTGCCATCCACTTGAATGCCTCGAACACCGTAGCCTTTCGCTTTGTCGATAAACCATTCATTGCCGCATTGGTTGGGCGTNGGTGTCGAATAAGCCCAACCATTGTTTTCCAAGATAAGAATCAGTGGCGAGTTAAGGGTCACCGCCATGTTCAAGCCCTCGTGAAAGTCACCTGTCGATGACCCCCCATCACCAATGTAGGTTAACCCGACGACCTCTTTGCCTTGATTCCGAGCTGCCCAAGCCATCCCGCTGACGACTGGGATCAATGCACCAAGCATCGAAATTGGTGCGGTAATCCCCTTNTCGTGATCGCCGAAATGGGTGTTGCAGTCACGACCCTGGGTGGGTCCTGTTGCCCTCGCCATGTACTGGCAAAAGACATCCCTGGGTGGGGTGCCACGAACCATATTGGCGCCTAGATCTCGAATCATCGGNCCACAGATATCACCCGCTTCCAATGCCATNGCGCTNCCGACGCTGATNCCNTCTTGNCCTTCGCCNCGATACANNCCNCCGACCACTTTGCCTTGGCGATACAGGATGCCTAACCGAGCCTCNACTTGACGGGTGGTCACCATCCATCGCCATAAGGACANTCGTTGTTTGCCGCTGATTCGCTTCTTTGATGCAAACAAGTCCGGGGCTCGACGACCACCGAAACCAGGAAAGCGTGTTTCGTCAACGGCTCGACCCATAGCTACATGTGCACCGGATGGCCCATAAGGCTGTGTAAACTTTCTTGGACCGTCTCAGAGAGCGTCGGATGTGCGTGCATGATCGAGGCATACCACTCGCCCGTTGCTTCGGCGTTGAGTGCAACACAAGCCTCCGCAATCGCTTCCGTTGCCCGAGGACCGACGATGTGAACACCGAGCACTTCATCATATTCTTCCGCAGCGACGATTTTGACGAAGCCTCCGGTATCTTTCAGAATTTTTGCTTTACCGATCGCACTGAAGGGAAACTTGGAAACTTTGACCGTGTAGCCACGTTCCTTTGCCGCCGCTTCGGTGAGGCCAACGCTTGCGACTTCGGGGCGGCAGTAGGTACAGGAAGGAACTCGGTCGTGATTGACGGGCCTCGGCTGCAGGCCCGCCATGTGCTCCACGGCCACGAAGGCCTCAGCACTTGCCACATGGGCGAGCCAAGCGGTGGGGATGATGTCGCCGATGGCATACACACCACCGACGCCGGTATGACAGTTCGCATCCACCTCCACGAGCCCCCGATCATCAACTTTAATACCGAGGGCTTCGAGACCGAGGTTCCGGGTACAGGGCGCTCGGCCTGCTGCCACCAGCACCTTGTCGAACTTGGCTTCCGTCTTATCGCCCTTTTTGAGCGATTCGATTTCGACGGTGACCTTGTTCCTGCTCACCTTAGAACCATTCACCTTGTGAGAGGTCATGACTTTGATGCCGCGCTTTTTGAATGCTTTGGCCAGTTCCTTGGAGCAATCTGCATCCTCAATGGGCAACAGCCGGTCGGCAAATTCTACCAATGTGACTTCGCTGCCGTAGTCTGCATAGGCACTGGCAAATTCGGTTCCCACAGCTCCAGCCCCGACCACCAAGAGCGTCTTGGGTACCGATGTGAGCTCCAGAATCTCATCACTGGAGATAATGTGCTTCCCATCCAATTCAAGTCCAGGGAGCCCTTTGACTTGGGATCCGGTGGCGAGGAGGACATATTTGGCCGAGAGAATTCGCTCACCCGCTTTCCCGTCACTCACTTTCACCTTATCGGCTGCGAGGAGTTGACCAAAGCCTCGCTCCACCGTGATTTTATTCTTCTTCATCAGATAGGCGATGCCACCGGTGAGTTCACCCACAATGCCAGCCCGATATGTTTGCAATCCATCCATGTCGATTTTCGCACTGCGAACATCCACACCGATTTGAGCGCCGTTCTGGGCTTCATGAAGGACTTCTGCCGAATGAAGCAATGCTTTCGCTGGAATGCATCCTCGGTTTAAACAGGTCCCGCCCAAGGTGGCATCCTTTTCCACCAAAGCAGTTTTCAGTCCCAGTTGACTGGCCCGGATTGCAGCCACGTAACCGCCCGGTCCACTTCCGATCACGACGAGGTCGTAGTTCGACACGTAGGCACCCCCTTGCGGGCGGCACCATAGAGCCGGTGTCGGGGGGGTGCAAGGGAGACCTTGAAGAGCCTTTGGAGCTGTTCTATGCGGCGGTTGCAGGGGGTGTTGTGACCATCGAGCGAGTCGACTTTCTCGGGACACCCGTCGATTTGGTCTCAAAGGAGTCACTCCTCGAGGCTATTGATCAAAGCCTTGAGGCGGGAAAACGTAAGCAAATCATCTTTGCCACCAATGCCGCGAAGGTCACTCGATGTCGCCGGAGCGTTGAGTTCACTAGACTCTTGGCTCAGGCCACCTACATCATTCCCGATGGAGCGGGTGTTTCCTTTCCATTAAGGGCCGCCGGTTTTCATCGTCAGCAGAGGGTGACAGGGGTGGATACCGCCGAAGCTTTGTTGTCCCAGGCGAACTACCGTTCCCGTTCTTTGTATCTTTTTGGCGCCAACGAAGAAGTCGTTCAGGCATTTGCCTGCCGGATTCGAACTGAGTTTCCACAGATCAACTTGGTGGGCGTTCGAAATGGCTTTGTCGAAGGGAATGAAGAGAGTTTCGTCCTTTGTGACGAGATCTCTTCCCTCAACCCAGACTATCTCTTTGTAGCTCGTGGTACCCCATTGCAGGAACGATGGCTGACTAGCCACTTGGAGAGGCTCCGCTTTGGGGTAGCAATTGGCTTGGGTGGTAGTTTCGATGTGCTGACAGGGCGGGTTCAGCGTGCGCCTGACTGGGCTCGAAAAGGCGGTGTGGAATGGTTGTATCGGACGGTCTTATCACCACGAGCTCGACTGGGTCGGACATTGAAGGAATGCTTACCGTTGATTCCTGGGCTGGTGGCGGGTGTTGCTCGTCGAACTATTGGCAGGCCATGGAGCAAGCCGGAGCGTTATTGACCCCGCTCACAGTGGAAGCGAAGGTCGAAGTCGCGAAGCACCGGTGTGGCATCTCGATCGTTACTGATCAGACGGAAGCTCAGCAAAAGGAAGCGTCCATCCGGTACTTCCGCCAAATCGTGGGTTCGTCCTGCACCATCGGACGTGGCCGTATAGGGGGCATATTGGGGATTGCCCGGTGCTTCTAGCTGATCTTCTTCATCGGCCACCCGAATCCGAGCATCAATTCGGCTGTTGGGGGGCACGTCGGCATCGAT
>NZRT01000108.1 GCA_002696345.1 Myxococcales bacterium | reverse complement strand
CTCCCCCGGCCGACTGCAATTTATTTTGCAGATGATGGCACAAGCTGGATTTTCACTCCCTTCAGTGCAGATGCTGAGCGATGTGAAAGCGATGGGGATCGCACTCGGCGTCATCGTCGGTTTCCTGTGGCTCAGTAATGCAGTCCACAGCTACGCGCAGGGCCGGGGACCAAGCCCAGCAAAAATCTTACTTCTTGTCTCCAGCATTGGCACCTGGGCTTGGGCAAACATTGCGGTCAGCAACATCCTCTTGGCGCTGCCGCTTTTCGAAGTGTTTCACGACATTCAATATCTAACCATCGTTTGGCTCTTTAATCGTCAGCGAGCCAAAGGCGGTGCGTCGCTTGGCCCCTTGAGTCGTCGTCTCTTTACCGGAGGAGCGCTCGGTCTCGGTCTCTACGTGTTGCTGTGTCTCGCTTATGGTGCCTTACCCCCCATCGGTGATTCAGGAAGCACAACCTACGGACTGACAAGTGGACTTCTCGCGGCGAGTCAACTTCTGCATTTCTATTACGATGGGTTCATATGGAAGTTGAGTCATGATGACACCCGGCGAGACTTGGGGATCGACAAAGGTCATCACGCCGCCACCCAGCAAAAGCGCCAGCGCTGGGGGCATGGACTCCGCTGGCTCCTTCTCTTCGTCGTGCCGGCAACGCTCCTAATCCTTGGGGAAAGTCAGAACACCAAACCCACACACAAAATCCATGTACAGGTCGCGAATTTGGTCCCCGATAGTGCACTAGCGCAAGCTTTTCTAGGAGGCAGCATGGAAGCGAAGGGGCGGGACCAGGAAGCGCTTGACGCTTACCTCGAATCAAGTCGGCTAGATCCGGACTTTTCCCCGCCACGACAAGCGGTCTTTAAATGGCTTGAACGGTGGCCGGAGCGAACGAGTGACGAGCCAACAAACCTCTCGGAACTGCGGCGATGGCTGGGCATTCATAGGCAGGCAACAGCACGGTCTCTAAACGATCAAGGGGTTCGTTATGCTCAGTCTCAGCGCCCCCGTGAAGCGTTGCGTAGTTGGCGCTTGTCCGGTCTGATCGATCCAACACTAGCGGAGGCATTTTTCAATCAGGCCGGTGGTCTGGCGCGAGAGAGGCAAATAGGCGCTGCTCTGAATGTCCTTGAAGAGGGACTGCGGCTAGAAACCAACCCAAAGGCACTGGAACTTCAAAAGATGTTACGGAGCCAACGAAGGCAAAACCCGCCAAAGCTCGACCACAAAAACATAGGCCATCCCAGCGGCGAGCGCGAAGCGCAAAACAAAGTTAAAAACAGTCCCTAAGAAAACACCGAGTGATGCTTTCAGTGCGGGACCGATGCCGCGTTTTGTGAGCATCTCAAAGACAAGGGCGCCGATCATGGGACCCACCAAGATCCCCACGGGCATGAACAACAAGCCGATGAGCGTGCCAAGGATCCCACCATAGATGCCCGCTCGCGTCGCACCCAATTTCCGCCCGATATAAAGAGGCAAAAGATATTCGATTCCAGCCACCACGACCGTCAGAACAGCGAATGTAATGAGACCATCAACGTGAACTGTTTCCGTGGCGTGAAGCGACAGTAGTCCCAGGTAAGCCAGCAGGGGTCCCGGAATAATCGGAACCAGCGAGCCAATGACACCGCTGACGACAAGGAAGCCTCCGATCGCAATGAGGGCAACATCGATCATCATGCCGATCCCTTACCCTGAAACCTCGACAAGGGCGATAGACTCGTTGGATCACCTTTGGACTCTACGACCGGTTCGACAGACGAACTGGGGATGACTGTGCATCGGATCACTTTGCAATCCCCCCGCCCCCTGTTAGTCTAACGTACGGATAAAGCGTTAGTATGGGGGGTACTTATGCGGATTTTCGGACTAGCTCTGTTGGTGTCGAGCCTCGGATTCTTGACAGCATGCCCTGCACCGCCGGAGTGCGATGGTGGTGGGCTTGTGGATGCCTTCCATGCCACCGGTAGCCGCAGCACTGTGACCTCGCCGGACCAACGATTTGTCTACGTCGTCAATGCAGATCACGACACCGTGACCCGAATCAACCGTGACACGGGGGTCAAGCAGCGCATTGAGGCAGGTGCTTCGCCCCACCGTATCGCCGTCGGTGGCGATAAGGTCTTTGTCACGCTCCGTGGGCAACGAGGTTTGGCTGTGTATCGAGAGACCGGTCGAACGCTTGAACTGCTTCAAACTGTTGATACCGGCGCAGAACCCGCTGGCATCGTGGTCAATGAGGCCGGCAGTCTGCTCTACGTGGTCTCGGCGCAGTCGGGCATCGTCGAAGAACGGAGCGTCACCAACTTGCAGGTGACCCGATCGTGGAGTGTAAGCAATGAGCCCCGGTGGCTTGCTCTGCACCCGACAGGCAACACACTCTTTGTGGCGACCGCGATGGGCGGACAGGTCAAAGCGATTCAACTTACCGGTGACAACGAGGTCATCGCCGATCTGGGAATGCCGCAAATTCGTGGTTTTGATGGCGAGGATCGAAGCGTGCGAATCACTGGTGACATCGCCATCGACGTGGATGGTGAGCGCCTATTGATCCCGACCTTCTATGTCGACAACACAAGAGATGTGCCGACCAACCCACACAGCGGAGACATCCAATGCGAGGAGGAAGAGGGCTGTGGTGATGTGGATACCGGTGATGATTACGGCAGCACGATCAACCCCCGCTTCGTCCCCGCGCTGGTTTCGGTGCCCCTAAGCGCCCAGGGAAGACCAGAACCCTCCTCAGCCACGGTAGTCGAACTGAGCGGCATGGCCATGATGAGCACGGATCAGTTTGCGGGTTTCCCAGCGATTGTCCGAGGCTTTCCATCAGGCGTTACACCTTCGCCCGACGGTCACCTTGCATTTGTTTCCATGGAAAGTGCCAACTCGGTCTTGGCCGTTCCGATGGGACGGTTCCCGAGCAATCGCTGTGTCTTCGGAACGCCTAAAACACGGCAAGACGATCAAGGGCGGAGAGCCCTAGAGATCGATGAGATCTTAGACATCGAGGGCAACCCCCAGTTTCTTACCGTCCCCGTCGGTTCCGGCCCACAATCCATTACATTTAATGAAGTGGGTGAAGCCATGGTTCACACACGACTTGACCATGGTCTCTCATCCATCGATGTGGAGGCTGTGCAGCAAAACATCGGCAGACAGCGTCGGATGTCGAGCGCAACGCTGGTGCCCCAAACCATTCGATTAGCGGAATCCGTCCTCTCCGATGAGCACGACAGAGGACGTCGCCTCTTCTTTAGTTCGGTACATGCCGCCGTCAGTGCGCAGGGCTCCGGTGTCAGTTGCTCTGCCTGTCACTTCGAGGGTCGCAATGACGGTCTCACCTGGGCCTTCGACGATGGCCGGGGCCGAAGCACTCCATCATTGGCTGGTGATGTCAGTCGAACGGAGCCCATTTCATGGTTCGATAACGTGCCGACCGTGGCCGCGGAGATTCTATCGACCAGTCAGAATCGCATGGGTGGGACGGAAATTGATCAGGACACGGTGGATGCGATCGCAGCCTTCGTAAACAGCACCCCGGAAGTTGACACCGAAAACCGGGGCATCGAAACAGACCTGATCGCAGAAGGACGGGAACTCTTTCACAGCGACCGAACCGCATGCTCCACATGCCACAGCAATGAAGAACATCCTGAGATCTACACGGATAACCAAGTCCATAGGGTCTTCGGGAACGACGTCAGGACGCGCTCACTTAACGGCATCGCTGCAACAGCGCCGTATTTTCACGATGGATCCGCGGCGACTCTTTACGATGTCCTGGATCGAGCAAAAGACTGCTCGATGGGCTGCACGGGCGATCTTAATGCCCATGAGCGGGATGCGATGGTTGCTTTCTTAAAGAGCTTATAGGGTAGACTTTCTGAGGCGGAGGAAAGTTTCGACGGCATCTCCTGTTCTTTTTCGCAAATCAGCTAAACTAGGTATGCGATGAGACCCTTTGCCCTACTCACGACCACCCTCCTCGGCTGCACCACGGCAACGGTGCAGGATCCGGCCCGCACAGGAGACGCTTCCGTCCGGCCTGCAGAGGCCGGTCCTGAAGACGTGGGCTTCTGGGACGCTGGGTCGCCCGACACGTTCGTCATGGTCGATTCGGGGCCTCCACCGGAGCTTCCACCAACAGTTGAGGAGACATGGGCAACCCCGCTTGCAGATAACAGCTCTGCTTCTCCCATAGCGACCGACCTAAACGGAGACGGCATCCTCGACATCGTCTTGGGAACAGGCACCGAGAATGCTCGAGGTGCGGTGGAGGCTATTTCCGGAGTGAATGGAGGAAGTCTCTGGCGAAATGCGGCAGCGAATGAGAGCATTTTCACCCTCCCCTTAAAACTGGATGTTGATCTCGACGGTCGGGATGAAATCATCGTTGGGGGCAGAGGTGCCGAACTCTTGGCTCTCGATGCCCAAACAGGTCAACAACACTGGAGCTTCTCCCCTCGGGGAAATTCGGGGCGAGACGCCGGCTATTTCAACTTCTACACGCCTCAGAAGTTGCCTGATCTGGATGGTGACGCCGTGCCGGAGTTGCTGGTCGCCAATGGTGGTGATTCAAGAGCAGAACCCTTTGCGCCGAGGCCGCCCGGACACTTGATGATCCTTAGTGGAGCCACCGGTGAGACGCTGCGAAAAGCAGCGATGCCCGATGAGGCAGAAACCTATCTTTCGCCCCTCTGGGTTGAACAAGACCCTCTCGACGCCAGCTTCATCGTCTTTGGCAGTGGTGGCGAGACCCTGTCGGGCAGCCTTTGGAGGGCGACCCTTGGAGAGCTTATGGCAGAGGATTTGAGCGAGGCAGTTCAACTGGTCGCCCCCGCCAGCTACAAAGGGTTCATCGCACCACCCACCGTTGCCGACCTCAACAAGGATGGACAGTTGGACGTGATCACCTCGAGTTTTGACGGGTATCTGAAAGCGATTTCCTTGCGTCGAGGCGAAGAGATCTGGAGTCACTTCGTACCCGACACTGAAACCCAAGCAAGCCCCTCAGTGGGCTACCTTAATGATGACGACTACCCAGATGTCTTGGCGCTGTTTTGTCGAGGAACTTACCCCCAGTGGAATGGTACCGAATTGATTGCAGTGAGCGGGCATGATGGTCGTATCCTTTTTCGCCATACCTTTGAGTATGCAGCGATTCCATCGCCTCTGCTCGCCGATTTCAATCAGGATGGTTTGGATGAAGCCCTTGTGATCCTGAACCCGGCCGTCAGTCAGGGAGGAGCACCCCGTCGAGACCAGAAGGTGATCATGATCGAAGGAGGATCGGGCGAAATCCACGAACTCGCCGTTCACCCAGGCAATACGATCGGCACTCCAGTCCTTGCCGATATTGATAGGGACCGGCGCTACGAGCTTGTCTTTACCCGATCCGGGCAACGTGGGCTCGAACTGGTCCGTTGGGACTTCAATACGCCGATTGACGAGAGGCCGAGCTGGACAGGTTACCTGGGACCAACGGGAACCGGACAGTTCAGCCCTTCAAGGCGCTGATCGCCAAACCGGGGATCTTCCAAATCGATTTCGAATGCTCGAAAGCTGTCAGTTTCTCCCCAACCTGATGGGCGGAGCGATGGCCCGCAGCCCAAACTGCGGGAGGGCTCATCACAAATGGCCCCCGCACAACGCTCTTTTCGGGATGATCGAAAAGGTAACTGTTGTGAACCACCCCTTTCCCCGAGCGGATGTCATCAAGAGGGTTGTCAGGGTAAGCGCCCCAGGTCGTGGTCACTAATCCATAAATCATCCCAGGCCAGACATTAACGGCAACGCCACCGTAGCGAAGTCCAGTCACTGCCTCCTCAAGTGCGTGACGATACTTTTTCTGCTGTCGAGGATCGATCACAATGGAACAACTCAGGTTCCCCCAGACCGACTCATTGCAAAACGTGGTCGAACTGCGCAGGAAGTCTGCTGGATCCCCTTCAGGTAATGTTGTTTCGCACAGGAGCCCGCAGAAAGCCTCGTGGGTCAGAGCATACTCTCCCGTTTCCGGTGGAACATTGGGGATCAATGTCCAAGGAACCACTTGCTCTCCATCGCCCCCTAGAACCTCTGCCTGGGGATACTGATCCATAAAGGCATCATAACGCTGCTGCGCGCCTGGATAATAGGCTTTGTGAGGTTCTGCAGACTTGAAAATAGCACGTAGGCGATCGAGAAATTCTTCACGCTGAGCCCACTTGGAACTGGTCACGAGAACCTTCGCCGCATTGCAGTTAAAGGAACCATTATTGAAGACCTGACCTGCGATCTGACGAGCTTGATAATCCAGTTCTTTGTTGGACCAGTGACCGGGTACAATAATGACTGGTGTCACACAGCCCAATTCCGAAGTGATCGGCTTTGAGCACTGGGGTTCTCCTGCCGATTTATTGCGCTCACGTTCTGCCCCGTCTCCCCAAATGATCGCATCGTGGGTTTGATCCGATCCTGTGATGTGAAGGGTTTCAACCAGAGGGTGGGATGTTAGATACCTACCCACATCTGCCCCCCCGTAAACGATCGCTAGGAAGCCCTCATCGATGAGAGGCTTAAAGGCTTTTTCGATGATTGGACCGATGTACTCATTGACCGGATTCATCTTCAGGATGCAAACCTCTCCCTCTGCATAAAGCTTGTAGAGAACATCCATCGGACCGATGGAATTGACGTTACCCGCTCCCAAAACCAGCGCAACAGCACCCTCGCCGCCTTCCCGGTAAAATCGCCCCTGCGTGGCCGGTTGACCCGCCTGGAGCCAGACCTCGCCCAAAATTCCAGGCATCAAAATCCGATCCAGAAGGGTTTGCGGATACACGTGGGCAATCGTTCGCCCCCCAGGTCCAGACTCCATCCGTGGCGGCTTCGGCTGCCCCCCGGATTTCAGGGTGTCGATTAACAAGCTAATGTTACGCATCGTCGTGACTGGGCCTCCCAACCAAGGCCCTCCAGCGCCACCATCTTGGGTCGATTGCCCCTGCGCCTGACAGGTGAGCTCCACCCAGCGTTCCGCCTGCTCCAAGGTTCTGTCTTTCAGCTTTTCCAGGAGACTGATTCGTTCAGACAGGTTTAAACCGACCCATCGCCCCTTATTGGCGGACAATTTCTGAAGTGCACGATCCATGGCATCTTCTGTACTTGGCTCAATGCCTGCAGGTGGTTCGGGAAATTGAGGTGAGGCCATGGTACGTTCTCCTTGCGGGGGAGATAATGGTACTAAACCCATGCTCGCAATCGGTAAAGTCACGTCGACCTTGGTCGTGGGCAAGCCTCTACCTACTTCCAGTGATGAGTCTGTGCGCCTGCCCGCTGGGTGAGTCACCCGCAACTTCCGACACCGGTATCGACGCAGTGGATGGGGGTAAGGGCACCATTGACGCTTCCCCAAGCCTCGATTCGGGCGGGCACGATGCCTTGCCTAGATGGGATGGGGGGACGACCGATTCGTCTCCAACCGACGATGGCGGAGCACCTCCCGATGCAGGTGCGCCACTGGCTTTTCCACCCACCGTCGCAATCCAATGGGCTGTTGATCTCGCGCAACCTTCCGTTTCTTCAATTCGGGTCTCCGACTTTAATCAAGACGGCGTCCTTGACGCAGTGATTGGATGCGGCCTGGAGTTCATGCAGGAGGGCAGCATTCAAGCCTTCGACGGACGAACAGGAGAGGAATTATGGCGTGCGGAAACAGGGGAAGAAGTCTTCGCTACGGCGGCACTAACTGACCTCGATGAAGACGGAGTCGATGATGTCATCATCGGCGGAAGACATGCCGAATTGCGCGCAGTTTCTGGCCGGGATGGAAGCTTAATCTGGGCCTTCTCACCCACCGGTCACGCAGCTCGGTTTGACGGTTGGTTTAACTTTTACTCACCCCAACTCTTGCCCGATCAGAACGGGGATGGGCGACCGGAAATTTTAGTCGCAAACGGAGGTGATTCGTCACTCCAACCCTTCACCCCTCGGCCCACCGGTCACCTCATGATCCTCTCTGGCATGGATGGAAGCCTTGTTGCCTCGGCTCCTATGCCCGACCGCGCAGAAACCTATGTTTCCCCTTATCGATGGCGAGAGGGGCCAGATCTCCCCTGGAAGCTCCTCTTTGGGAGTGGTGGTGAGACCCACAGCGGTTCGCTTTGGACTGCCAATTTAAGCGACCTCCAACGGGGCGATTTGGAATCCGCAGAGGTCCTTACTCTGCCAACCACTCACAAAGGCATCATTGCGCCACCGGCGATGGCTGATCTCGACAACGACCAAAGTCTGGATGTCGTGGTCGCCACCTTTGACGGTCGACTCATCGCACTCTCGCCTCAATCCGGTGAGACCCTCTGGTCGATCACTATTCCAAACTCAGAAACCCAAGTTTCACCGGCTCTCGGGCGACTCAATGAGGATGATATACCGGACGTCTTTGTCACCTTCAGTCGGGGGACTTATCCGCAATGGACCGAGACCATCGTACTCGCTGTCGATGGCTCAAACGGTGATGTTCTTCTTGAGCAAGTCATCGACCGTACGGTCATCTCCTCGCCGGTCTTGGCCGATCTTGATCAGGATGGTATGGACGAGGCGTTCCTACTCACGAACCCCATTCTCGATCACGGCGAGGACAACCCACTTGGCCACCCAGAACTCGATCAACAAATTCTCATGTTCCGCACACCGACCCAGGAAAGTGTGGAATTGGAGCGATTCCGAGGTTCCAGCTTTGGCACGCCCTGGATCGGTGATCTCGACGGTGACGGACGGATGGAAATGTTGCTGACCACGTTCCGCCCCAACGGCTTTCGCCTTGAGCGACGGGATCTATCCAGTCCAGCACCGCCACAAGTGACGTGGGGCGGCTACCTGGGAACCCAAGGAGACGGACACCTTGTTCTTCAACGCTAACCGACTCGGACATTTGGCGGAGACAACCGCAGCCCCCTCTCACCGATACCTCCTCCGAACCCCCCAATGGAACCTGCCCCATGACTAACTACGAAATTCATTGCACGATCCCGGGGGGTGGAGTTCCGATCCTGCAAGTGCATTGTGGGGTTCGCCTCGAAACCAATGATGTCCAACGTCTCGGCGCCGAACTCAAACTCTGTGTTCAGGGGTTTTCCGGTCGAGCCTTCGCTCTTTTGCTGGACACTCGAAACGTGAGAGAAACAACCCGTGAAGCGCTGCAACTCCTAAAGCGATTGCAAAAGTGGGCGCTGCATCGGGGCATGGTGCGGCTTGCCCACGTGGTTCGCTTTCCGGCGATGGCGGGCAAACTTCAAGCGAGCTACCGGGACCGAGGCTTAACAACGACTGTCGACGCCTTTACCGAGATTCGTCCAGCCCATCGCTTTCTGGATGAAGGGGGACTGTCATGAGCATCCGCCGCACCGGTAAGTCGGGGAGTCAGCCCCCCACGCCTCCAACTCAACCCCCTCGAAAGCCGCAAAAGCCGGAAACAAAAACCGTGATCAGTAAGGATGGCTTCGAAGGCATGGTACGACCCGAACGGCGACAAAGTTGGCGACTCGGAGAGACCGATATACATCAAGCCATCGACGCCAATGCTTCCGTAACACAGGTGACGAATTCAGCCACCCCGGAAGGCTTTGATGACGCTCTCGATGAGTTCAATCAGCTACTGCTCGACTCCCTGAATCACTGAACTCGAAAGCGCTGGGTGAGCTTTTGCAGTTCAGCCCCTTCCTTGCGCAGTGATTGATGGGCGGATTCGACCTGTTTGAGGACATCATAAGCGACCATACCAGGACCGACGACCAGACGAGTTCGTTTGCGGCGCTCAATCTCGAAGCGAGCCACAAGGGTTTCCACCGCGGAGACAGCCTCTTCAATATTGGCGACTTTTAAACGCATTTGGCTCAACAACTTCTGACGGCTTGCCCGGGTGTCTTTGGTCATACTCCCTGCACCCTGGCGCATCATTTGTCGGGCTTGTTTTAGGGTACTGTTAAACTGGGTCATTTCGGTTCTTGTTTGCCGAATCTGCTTCTGAAGCTGTGCGCTAAGTTTGGCGGCATCAACCTCACCAATTCGATTTTTCTTCGCAAGACGGTCGAATTTGGCAGCCTGAGCCTTCGCTTTCTTCGCCAGTCCTTGAAGGATCGCGAGTTCTGCTTTGACTTGATCGACGAGTCCATGAACTTTTGCGTAGCGAGGGTTGTCGCTGCGAATGCGCTTACGGCCTTTCGTCACCGATAAAAATACCTGTCGATGCCGTTGCAATAGATCGTGAGAAGCTTTGACCTCCCGAGTCACTTTCGCCAAAGCAGACAAGTGGTTTTGCAAGGTCTTGTAGGGCGCTTGCGCCCGGCTCGCACCCTCGGCATAGAGTTTACCCAGAAGCCTTTGACGCTGCAGACGCCCCTCATGAATCCCCCGAAAAAGTTTATTCGCCTGCCCGGCTGTCTTCGCCAATTGCTTGCGTACCGGTGGTACGGCGATGACCCGATGGATGGTCACGCAGCCACTGAAAATCCAAAATCCGATAACGATCGATCGAACGTACACGCCAGTCTCCATCGGATCGACTATCGCAAAATCAGAGCGTAGCGCCTAGGCGCTGCCGTAGAGATCATCGAGATCTCCCTGCTGTCCATCCTCAAGCGACTTCACTACCAAGCCCCCGTTGCTGCTGCATAAGATGGAGACACCCTCGCCCAGGACACGGAAGCGGTCCGATTGAATTGCGAGGGCTGATCCATCGTTGCAGACCAGCCATCGTTCTCGATGCACCGTCAAATGGTGTCTGAGCGCACGGTCTCGATGTTGGTCGCCACCGTGGGGCGCAAAACCTCCCGGCAAGATCCCCAGACCGGCAACCGCTTGCTGAGACTCAATGGAAGACCAACCCCATTGGTGAAGACAATTAGCGCCGGCAGAAAATCCAAACAACCAGCGGCGACCGTCTCTGTAAGGCTTGAGTAAATGAATGAGATCATGACGGGTCAAACAATCCACCAACCACGCCGTGTTGCCCCCATCTAAAAAGACCATATCAGCAGCGGCAAAACGCTGCTGTACCTCGATCGGATCAGGCTCCTGCCGATACAACTGGAGTGTCGTTACTTCGCAGCCCAGAGCCTCCCCGTAGGCTTGATAAAACTCAGCCTGACGGCTCGCCGCGTCATGACGGGCAGCCGGGAGATGCAGAACCTGACCACACCCCGACGTCGAACGAAGAAGGTGGCGATGAAACTCAAGCCCTGCAGGCTTTAAGGGCTCGAGCCCACCAACGAGAAGAATAGACACGAGCCCCCCCGCCAAGTCTGCACTCTAGCCCCCTCTTCCTTCAAGCCTCCGTCGTTCGCCCGAGCACCCGAGTTGCATCGCTGCCGACAACCGGTGCACGATAGGACCTGGAGACATCTCTTGCCTCGAATTCCTGGTAACGCTCCGAACCGACCCGCCGAATCTCCTCGAGAATTAGGAGGAATCGAGGGCACCGTGCTGACCAACGAAAGTGTTGGTGACCAATTTGAGGCACGGAATCCAGGGGCGGTGTTTGAAGCGTACTTTACCCCGGAGGATCCAGCAGCCAAGGCTGAACTTCGTTTAATCGATAGCGTCATTGCCGGAGTACGAGCCGACGAACGGGTTTATCCTCCCGGTGAAAACCCGCACAAGATCCATTACGCCGTCTACAATCTGCGCAGTCAAAAGGTCATTGACCGCCTCATCGAGGCGCACAAACTCGGTGTGGATGTTCGGGTTTTGATCGAAGCGGAGCAAATCAGCCCAGAGCGAGACTGGAATACCGTCGACGAACAGTTCGAAGCGGCTGGCTTGAACGTCCTCCGAAGCGACCGAGACGCTTCCCTCGAAAGTCGAGAGGCGAGTCACCTTTTGGGAATCGACTCCAATCATCTCATGCACCTCAAGAGCCGGATTTACCGAACCGTCGACCCCAGCTCGGGGGAACCGGTAGAGACCGTCCTCTCCGGCTCAATGAATCCGGGAGATGGCGCTAGTCGAAACGATGAGAATCTAAACATGATTCGCGATCCTCGACTGGTCTCGCTTTATGAAAAGAAGTTCGAAGACGTCCGCCGCCACGAGCGCACCGACAACGTTTGGGCTGCCGAGCGTGGCATGAACGTCTTGTTCACCCCCGCGAAAAGCGGTCCTCGGCCCATCGAAAAACTCTTCGAATGGATCGATGCGGAAAATGAGTTCATCGCTTTGTCGGTCTTTGATCTAAAGGATCTAAAAAGCCCCACAGACCAGAAAAAGCTAACCGAAAAGTTAATCGAAGCGAAAGCCCGTGGCGTCGAAGTCCTCGTCATCACCGATCGAAAGAAGAGTGACGGACGAGATCTCGATGGAAATCGAATCATGATGTATGGGCATTACGCCTCCAACAGCTGGCTCGATGAAGATCTCGAACGAGCGGGAATCCCGGTTCACGAATTTATTAATCCAGCAGGCCCTTACAACGCGGTCCACGCCAAGGCGGCTGTCTTTGGACTGACAGACATGAAGGTGATGACCGGTGCTGGCAATTGGACTCGAGCGGGCATCGGTAGCGGCCGAAAACGGGCGAAGAATGAAGAAAGTTTCCTCTTCATCGAGAGCAGTCGAGTCGACAACGGTCGTACGGGTCGCCGTTATTTAGCCAACATGTTGGGTTTACTCCGTAAATATGATGGTCAAGACGCCGATCACGGCCCGGCGAAAGCGACCATTGAAAAATTACAGTCCTTGGCAAACTGGCCGAAAGTTCAGGTCATGCCTGAGGCTTTACTCGGCGGACGAGAGGGCGACTATTACCTGGTCAGCGACCATCCCGCATTACAGCCCCAAAATGACGCACCGGGATATCTCATCAAGAGCGAATCTGCTGGAATCTCCCTGCCCTTCGGCAGCCTCCTCGAGTATGAGATTCAAGATGCAAACGGTCAGGTTGTCGAAAGCGACCGCAAACTGGTCGTGAGGCCCCCTGAAGACGAAACCGTCATGCCGGAGGCACCGTGAGCAGCCGCCCTGTTGACGGAACCACAAGCATTCAGAGAACGCAGTCTTCTCCCGCGGAGGTCGTCAAGACGCCCGTAGAGCCCGAG
Source organism: Myxococcales bacterium (assembly GCA_002696345.1). Taxonomy (GTDB): domain Bacteria; phylum Myxococcota; class UBA4151; order UBA4151; family UBA4151; genus UBA4151. Next base: position 77,293 of record NZRT01000108.1, on the reverse strand, counting down.
CGGCTCAGCCGAACACAAGACGGCTTTGATTCCACTGACAGCCAGGACATCTTGGGTTCTCGTCATCGGACGACCAACGACCTGACCGCTCTTAAGGAACGTTTGCTCTCCCAAGCAAGGGAGACCGCAAAGCTCTTCCCCGAATCCAGTCATCAGGGCTTTCAAAAGGCACTTGAGACCAGCACAGAACGGGTCATGACCGCTCTTGATGCGGGTCGGGTCACACCCCTTGAGGCGGCCGACGCCCTCGAAATGATGCGAGAGATGATGGAAGCAACGGCCGACCTAAAAGCAGGACGAGTCGATGTGCTCAGTTCAAAGGAACACGGTGATGGGGTGCGACATTGGGAGTTAGAAAGCCCGGACGGGGATCGTTTTGCGGTCACGACCCGGCGGTTTCGCGAGACAACCGGGGATCCACGCATCGGACTTCGAATGCTTGCCGACGACGGTGACCGCCTCCCGGGTCGGCACCGTATGAGTATGAGACTAGACCTTGAGCGCTGGGGCCAGGCCTCCGTTGATGTCCAGTTCGGTACGTCAAGCCTGGACAAACGGATTCATGGTTTGATGAAAAACGAAGATGGCAGTGAGTTTCTCACCGAAACCGGCAAAAAACTTGCGGACCATCACTTTAAAAAAAATCTCCCAGACCGCATGGAGGAACCGGACGTCTTTGCGGATCTGGTGCAAAGCTTTGTAGCGGGTCGAATGTCAGGCTTTGAAATAAGGCAAGTAGAACGATGAGTTTTCCGCCCTTAGTGCTGCGAATCCTTGAGACGGGTGAACTTGAGCGCCCCTTTCGCTATGGGAACGATCTGGCGGGTCCGGTCGAGGATTTTCTTTACGATGCCCTTGCCGATGCCATGCCCGATTGTGGCCTGTATCGCTGCCAACTCTACCGTGACAACGGTGGTAAGTTACAGTTGGAGTTGATCCATCTTGGCTCATCGAACCAGCCCGTTGCCCAAGCTCGCCTCCAGGCCGATGGGACGTTAGGCGACCTTCTGATGGATGGAGCCGGCGCTCCGTTGTCATTGCCTGAGCAAATGGCGCTAGCAAAAGCCATGGCACAGGAGGTGGGTGAGGACCCAGAGTCGGGTATGGTTGTGATCGCGACGCTCGAGAAAGCCGGATAGATTCCCTCCTTTCGAATCGGACGCTGGTGAAGGTCTGACTGTGAGTCTGGTCGAGAGTCTACAGCATTGTACAACCCACCTGAACGTCATCGAGTTTCCTCTTTTTTCGAGGTAAGGATAATCCTTGGCGACCCAATACAACCGTTGATTTGGAAAAACAGAGACTTGCCCTTTAGAGTCGATTTGGTCTCCATTGAGTCGGAGAAAGATTCTTCTCTCACGGCACATCGAACAGTCGTAAAATCCATCCCCACTCATTGAGAGACAACACGAACCTCTCGGCCCCCGTGTCGGGACATTCAAAGTCATGGAGTCTAAAAGTCATGCGTATCGTGCTAGCCACCCACCCCATTGAAGGAGCCGAGGCCTTTGCCTTGCAGCTCATCGATGAAGAACTTGCCCGCTGCATCCAGATTCAAACGGGCGCAACGAGTATCTATCGTTGGCAAGGTCGAATTCAAAAGGAAGAGGAAGCGGTCTTGATGATCAAAACAAGCGAACGAAAGATCGCAGATCTAAAGGCTCGTTTTCTCGAACTTCATCCTTACGATGTACCAGAATTTTTGCCCCTCACAGTGGATGAAACAAATGGAAATATCGCCTATTTAAACTGGATCAATAACCCTTATTGAAGCGGTAAACACACTGGCCTTCATGGCCAATATCGGTCCTCTGACCAATAGACCGATACTGCCGGAACAGCACCAGTAATTTCATGTACTTATGATGATGCCTAAAAATTATGCAAAACGCTAAAAACCAACCTACACGGCCGGATTTAATGGCGTTCAAAGAGGCCCCATCCATAGGTTTTCAACAATTCACCCAAACTCACTTAATATCAACCCAAGATACTGATTATACGAGCTTTAAGGTAGGCAAGTTTTTCTTTAACCGATGCTATACAGCATCCGATCGACGACTAATCCACACACCCGGCGAAAAATGTCGGTGCAATTTTGCTTAAAGCGAGCTTTTTCGATGACTTAATAGCCCTTCATTCGACCTCTAATCAGGCCGATACATTGAGAGTGCTACCGTGACAGCGAACCGACATGGGGCTATGAAGAATAGGTATGAAACGTGCGGTGTACATTTGGATTCTGTGGTCAAACCTTGGCTGCGGACCGGTGGAAAACCCCTCGCTGCCCATGTGGGCTGCACCCCCGGAAGAAGTAGGGGATTTCACCGTTGAACGCTACGAGCTAGGTGACACGACGTGTGACGGTGCGCGCGCAACCTGGACCCCCGACCACGGAAGGCTCCTTGCAGGAACGACCGGACTCGTCTCTCTGGATGGTCAACAAACATTGCACCACCCAGATCCAGTTTACGACTTGGTCAGCCTGACCCGTGGAGGTGTGCTCATGGCGACGCCTCTAGGCTTCAAAGTCTATGACCACGGTGTTCATGACTCTCCCTTGGAGGCCTCTCTGAACGGGCGGGGGATCCGACGGTTTCGAAAAGGGGCTGAAGCCCTTTGGATGGTCGGAGATTCAGGGCTCTATCGATGGACGGAGAATCAACTCGAACAGATTTCTGATATTCCCGCATATCGCGTCGATGTCGTCGAAGAAGAACAAGTTCTAATACACCGAACCGCTGGCAACCCGTTATTGATTCAACGCAGCGAGACGGGGCTGGAAACTGCGGCAATCCCATTACCAGGCGGCAGTCAGCAAATGACTCCGGGTCCCGATGGACGACTCCATGCACGGCACCGAGATGGTTGGTGGCTGAGTCTTCAACCCTTCAACGGAGAGAGTGCCTGGCATCGAACGACACTTAGCTCGAACCTCGAAACACCAGAAGACGAGTTGTGGGCGTTGGCTCGAGACAGCGTCAACAATGGACTCTGGGCGGTCACCGCTCAGCACATCATTTACATGACAGCATCAGCGACCACGGTGATGCCCTTACCCAACAGCTTTCGGCCGAATATGCGTGCTGATGTCGATGCGTATGGCTCGCTTTGGTTGGCCTGTGCTGAGCCCGGAAAACTGATCCGAGTCGGTGGCCCAGCCGATGAGAGTGTCACTTGGAATGGCCGGATCTCAGCCTTTAACAATGCCAACTGTATTCGTTGTCACGATGGCACCGGGGGGGCCCGAAATTTGAGTCGACTCGAACACTGGCGAGACCAAATCGATTTGATCGTCGATGCGGTCAATTCACAACGGATGCCACAAGATGGTAGACCCTTGGTGGGCGGAACGCCAAGCCTACTAACTTTGTGGCAAGAGGGGGGAATGAAAGAATGAGAATTCTCCTCCTTCTTGGCTTCCTCTACACACCACCCGCACTGGCTGCTCAATGCCTGGAAACGGACATCAACAAGAGTCTGCAATACCTACGACGTCTCAGCCTCGATTTAAGGGGGCATCCGCCGAGTACGGCGGAATACAAGGAAGTCATAGAAAGCGGCGAGGTGTCAGGAACGGTCCTGCAAGGCATGCTGGAAAGTGAGGGATTTCTCGCCCAACTCCGGGACCACCATCAAGAGTTGCTATGGACCAATGTCACGAGCCAACGACTGACAGTGAACACGTTCGTCATCAACGAGCCTCGGCGGAACGTGGAAGCAGCGTACTATGTGCGCGCATTTGGCCGAGCCAGCCGTTATCGAGGGGCAACCATTGGATGTCTTGATGAACCGGTCCAATACGATGAAAATGGGCAGATCATGACAACCTGCGACGACAACGGTGTGTGTCGCGAGGGTTGGCGCTGGATCACTCCCTATTGGGATCCTAGCAGCCGAATTAAAGTCTGTGCCTTCGATGCCCAGGAGAACCTAACGGGAGTCAATCGGGACAATCCGAATCGTCAGGTTGAATGCATTTCAAGCACCAACAGTATGGAGTGTGGTTGCGGCCCTAATCTGCAATTTTGNGAGTTCCGAAGTGCCAACACCCACCGAGCCATCACCAATTCCTTTGCGGAACANNTGCTCCGGTTCATGGACAAGGTCGTNGCTGAGGATCGGCCCTACACAGANGTCCTTTTGGGAATGGATGTGGAAGTCAACGGCCCGATCGCACACTTCCATCGCTACCAATCCCGGCACGGTGGCAACTTCCTGCGCTCATCAACGGATCCAGGCTACCCNATCCCNGAAGAACTGCACTTCACGGATACCAATCGATGGATATCAGTTCAACGTACAGGGCTGCACTCGGGCGTGCTCACCCTCTTCGGTTACCTGTTAAAATTTCAATCCAATAGAGGCAGAGCAAACCGATTCAACAATGCATTCCTTTGCCACAATTTTCAGGCGCCGAAAGGCGGGCTGCCTGCCTCGGACGACGCATGTCACACGGAACCAAATCTAACAAAGCGCTGCGGTTGCAAGTACTGCCACGTCGGCGTTGAACCCGACGCTGCCTACTGGGGACGTTGGTCTGAGGCGGGTACGATCANCCTCGATGAAGACACATACCCCATGATGCGTGAGGACTGCCTNAACGGANNTNGNAGNGGTATTTGTCGNAACTACTACTTCATTGACCCCCGGCATGAAGATGAAATGCCCTACAAAGGCTATCTTTTGGCTTANGTCTTTGCCGATGCCCTCGGAACCCAAGAGGAGGGCTCCGCTGATGGTGACTACTCCAACNACATTACCGAAGGCCCCAGAGGNCTTGCTCAACGCTCCATCGACAATGGAACATTCGCCCAATGTACCGTCTCTNAACTCTGGACNCGTCTCTTAGCGAGAGAACCGACGGCGAGCGAAGCGGAAGAGTTGATTCGTCTCACCGAGGCATTCATCGCCTCCAACTACAACATGCGAAGTTTGGCTCGAGAAATCGTTAGCTCGGANGCGTACCGAGGTGGCTCGGGTTATGGAGAGAAAAGATGAGAATATTTCTCTCTCTGNCTCTGCTCGGNCTTGGCTGTTATGAAGCGCCGACCTTTCAGCCAACGCAAATGATGGATCACCATTGGAGTCCGGGTGGACAGCGCCAATCAAAAGGACCGGCAACTCTNCACCCCGATGATATCGTGTATGGGAAAATNCCAAGGCGACTTCGNGTAGANCAATTGCGTCGNACGATCCCCATGCTGTTCAACGGTCTCACTTGGACGGATGCATCCGGCAACGANCAGTTCGCCACGATGGTCGCAACCCTCGGCGAAGCGGATTATGAAGAACGCTACGAAGACGAGGCTGCTCCCTCTCCGCTGTTCGCTAANTTCATGGACGATATGGCAGGGCAGGTCTGCGGAAAGGCGGTCGCTCTTGACGGACAGGAGCCGGACCCAACCCAGCGAATCCTCATTCCTTTTCCCGACGATATCTTCAAGAATCTNCGATTCTTACGACTCAAGTTTCACGGCATCCATGTCCCCGAAGACAGTTCGGTGGGACTTCTCGAACTCAGGGAATTGTACCGTTCTGTTCAAGCGGAAACCAGCGCTTTAGACGGTTGGAATGCCGTCTGTGTCGCCATGCTNACCGCACCTGAATTTATGACGTACTGAGGAGGTATGAGACGATGAATCGACGTCACTTTCTCGCCCGCCTCGGTCTCGCCGGATCCGGGCTTATCCTTGCCCCCNTGCTCCCCTTTCACCGAGCTCTTGCAGCGGGCAAAGCACCGCCCCATCGNAACTTTATCTTCGCCTACTTTGACGGTGGTTGGGATACATTACTCAGCGTTGATCCCCGTGAACCCGGCCGNTTTGACGACACCGAAGATGCCCTTGGTATGTTTGGTATCCAACTCGGTTGGCAGGCCATCGAAGCCGCCAACCCNGGAATCTATACGCTCGACCGCTTGATTCAGCCGGAAGGCTCTTTGATNAAGTTCGGCCCCACGATGTCGAGCTTTGCACCCCACTTCGATGTCAGTTGTGTTCTCAGAGGTTTAAGCATGGACACGGTGACTCACGAGGTNGGACGTCGGTTCTTCCTCACAGGATTGATGCCGGTCGGTACACGAGCGAAAGGCAGNTCCGTTTCCACCCAGGTTGCTGCACAACAGGGCGATCGTGCCCCCATCCCCAACCTTGTGGCTCGGGCGGAGGGGTACAACGCCGGTGATCCTCACTTCGCCAGTCCCATGAAGATTGCCAACGTGGATGATTTGGTCGCCGTTCTCAACGATGGTCCCTCGGCGCCGCTCAGCCACATTCGTCGTCACCTCGAACTCTATCGAAGCCAAAGAGTTCGTTGTGACACCGACCGACTGGATCGATGGGGACTGATGAGCCTCATCGAAACNTCTCAGCGCAAGGCACGGGAGCTTGTCGAAGGTGGCCTCGGCGANCGTTTCCGNCTGGGCAACAATCGAGACCCAGAAATGGCTGCACTGAGAGAACGCTACGGCTATCTCCCCTGGGATCTCACATCGGGGGCGGCTCAAGCCGCCATGGCCTTTCAGGCGCTCAAATACAACACGTCCCAATGTGTGACCATCCAGGTCGCCAGGGGCTTGGACACCCATGCCGATGACTGGGAGGATGAGCATCCCGCGAGGCAAGCGGCCGGTTGGCAAGCGCTGGCGCAGTTGGTGAGTGACCTGAAGGCGGAAGACGACCCCGTTGCGCCGGGGCAAAAGCTCATCGAAACCACGACCATTCTGGTCTTTTCAGAGTTTGGCCGGACGTCACTTTTGAACAATAGGGGCGGTCGAGATCACTCGTTGACGACCGCATGCATGATGATCGGGGCAGGCGTACCCCACAATCAAGCGATCGGTGCCTCCAAAGATATCGGGATGATTCCACTCCCCATCGACCCCATCACCGGTGCTGTCGTTGAAGAAGGCGGAGTCACACTCAATCCGTCCACAGTGGTGGCCAGTCTGTTGCAAGGCGCAGGGCTCGATACGGACCATCTTCGCACCGATGGGCTTCCGTGTTTAATGACAGATCGATAGCGATGTAGACGCCGACAGCATTGTTCTTTAGACGGTGCGGCGAATCGATGGATCTCCTTACTCATGTCCCCCCTTGGCCCTTTCAGGTTAACAGAGCGACTCGTCGACGGAACTGAAGCCTGGATTTGGCGAGTGGAACATGTCCACAGTGGCATGCCAGCAATCCTGAGAGCATATCAGCCACGCCCCGATCGAAAGCCGATCGATTGGTACTTTAGGCTGGTATCGACCTGGCGGCCCCTTGCGCTGCTCGATCACCCCAACCTGTTGGGAATCTTTGATTATGGTCTCGTTTCCGAGGACGACTCACGAGCCCTGGGTGGGCAGTTGAAGGCGGGTTGTTCGTGGTTTGTAGAGGAAGATGCGCCTGGCGGGAATCTGGCCCAGCATCCTCCCGACAATTGGATAGAATGTCGTCAAGCGCTTGAGTCAGTCCTTCGGGGACTGATGCATCTCCATGGACATAACCTACTCCATGGGTCCATTCGGCCCGATCAGATCCGTCGAGGCGCCGAGGCACACCCCCACCTGAAACTCGGTGGGTTTGCCATCGGTCCTGAACACAGATTACGGGTTTTGGATGGTGTACTTCCCGGCTTGGTCTCCGATTTCGCTGCACCAGAACTCCAAGCGGGCGACTGGCGTGAGGTTCGAGCCAGTACAGATCTTTATGGAGTGGGAGCACTCGCCCACTGGATGGTCTACGGCGAGGCACCGACCACTGATAAGGAGCGACTTCAAACGACAATGACACTGCCTCGAAGCTTCAACTTCTGGCTCAAAAGTCTTCTGGATCCAGATCCGGCTGCTCGCCCCTGGTCAGCGAGCCAAGTGCTTCTTGGCCTGGAACAGATGAATCAAAAACCAAGAGTGCTAATGGCATCGATGCCCACCCCGAGAATACGAGACGAGGCTCCTGCGCCCAAGGAAATGGAGCGAGATAAGGCCTGGCAGGCGATGGGTTTGAGACTTCATGGTGCCCGTGAATTTCCCATTTTCGGCCGGCAAGATGAGCTAAATAAACTTTGGTCAACACTGCAGCAAGCGATCCAGAAAGAAAGCCCCTACTACCTCCGTCTAACGGGTCCCCGTTCCGTGGGTAAGTCAGTGCTAAGTCATTGGTTGATCCAACAGGCTCAGAAGGCGGGACTCGCTCAGGCGATTGTTTTAAAACATGGCGATGATGGAGGCCCCCACACCGGGATCTCAGGCGCCCTGCACCGCTACCTACGTTGCCATGGTTTAGGGCCTGAAGAGATCCTGAAGCGATGCCAATTTCTGCTGCGATCACTGGGTGCCGAGGACCCCTATGAGTGGCAAGCTCTTTGTCAACTTCTCGCCCCCGATCATGGCATCACGAGGGTGGTGTTCGAAACGACGCAGCAACGCTTCAAAGTGATCGAAAACCTGCTCCGCCGACTGGCTTCCAGGCGCCCCTTNNTGATCGTGCTTGAAAATGCCCATTTGGGTGCCGAGAGCCTNGCGATGGTCCGCCATCTTATGGGNCTCCATCGCATGGATAGCTTNCCGCTCTGCATCGTNAGCAACGAAGANAGTGCCCGTCTTTCGGAACGGCCTGCAGAGGCAAAACTTTTAGGAGATCTCGTTACCTCGGGGCANGTCAACTCATTGCCTGTCCTCCCTTTGCATCCCANTCAATTGAGTCAACTTCTTATCGAAGGTCTCCACCTCAGTCCGCAAACGATGGAAGCATTAAAGTGGCGGTGTGAGGATGACCTTTATTTTGCGCTTGAGTTGATTCGAGACAGTGCGGACCAACGCCTNCTGGTGTTCGAAGACGCCCAGGTCTCCCTGCCTCCCGACNAAGAACTCAAGTTACCGAAACACCTTCATGACCTCTGGCAAGGGCGCATCGANCGAGCCATGNAACTCCTGGATGAAGACGCCGATGGNGCCAGTCGTCAATGCTTCGAGTTGGCTGCGCTGTTGGGTCGTGACGTNCATCAAGACGAATGGCACGATGCATGTCGTCGAGCGGGTCACGAACTCAAGCAAGATCTCATCAACGTTTTGCTCGCNACGGGGCTCGGGGTAGGTACCGAGGATGGCTTCCGGTTTCAGCACGCATTAATCGTCGAAAGCATCATCCAGTCCTCNGAAGAAAANGGACGNCGNCAGCANCTCGCAGAACACAGCCTTAGTGTTCTACGCGAAGCAGCGGAGCGAAGTGGTGGAGACGTACGNCTCGTCCGTCACTTGGAGCGAACGGGTCGTGCCGATGAAGCCCTNTTGCCNCTGACCAACGCNGCAAACCAATCCATGACTGCAGGTCATTTGAATCAGGCCGAAATCATGTTGAGCCGTCGCGCTCAAATGCTTCAAGGGTCGGGGGGNGATGCAAGTCAAGATCCAGAACAACTTGCCAGTGAGATTCGTCTCGCTTTGCTGCGCCGCAATATCAAACAAGCTTGGACTCAAATCGATCACCTNGAGTCNGTGGTTACCGGAGGCCAATTGAGAGCCCAATGGGCGGAACTGAGCGCTCAGATTCTCGAACATCGTGGCGATCGGGAGTTGGTGCAAGAGCGCCTGCAAGAGGCCATCACAAGCTTCGAAAGTGAAGCGCAAAAGATGAATGCTCAACGATGCCGACTTTCGCTTGCTCGCCATTACCGAATCAGCGGAGACCTTCGNCAGGCAAGCTTAGAACTGGACCAGATAAGCCAGAGTCTTGANCAGCTTGGGACCATGCCCGTCGAAATGGCTCACGATTACCATTTCGAACGGGGTGCAATGGCTGAAGCAAGCAAACAACTTGCGGAAGCGACCCAGGCGTTCGCAATCAGCTTACGACANGCAGAAGAACTCGGCCACCAAGGTCGAATCGGTCAAACGGTGATGAGTCTCGCAGATGTTGCACGACGAGCAGAAAACCCGAAACGCGCAGAAGCCTGGTACCNCCGAGCTCTTGAAGCCTTTCAGCGACTCGGCTCAGAGCAAGTGGCTCAAGCTCAAATCCAACTGGGGTTTCTCTTCTTTGCACAAGGCCGACTCATNGAGTTGAGAGACCTANTCGGCAGTCTTGAAGTCAACCTCGTACNTTNCGGCGACAATAACCTCATCGGTCAACTCGAAGCGCTCAAGCTGGGATTGGCTGCTCGAGATCTCAACTGGGAAGAATTCGATCGCTGCCTCNANGCCTTGTACAGTCTTCGACTCGACCGGGGTTTAGTCAGTGTTGAAACCGCAGAGTTACTCGANGAGGTCGGTCGTGCTGCCCGTCGTGATGGCGAGTTGGAGCGAGCCNAAAATGCCCTTCAAGGAGCNCTTCGCCAGTGGGAGCCCATCAATCGACTCACAGAAGTGAAACGGGTCAAANCCGAATTGANNGCNATCGCTGAACTAAANCCAACTGCTGAGGGCGACGTTTAAGCCCAGCCGANGAGGGGNGNCGACTTCCTCAGCAATTCTTGCAAGCNGCCGAGGNACAGCCCGGCGCCAGCAACGCCAACGACTACGAGGCCCNACACCTTCTGCAAGCACCACCCATGAGGGAGGTAAGCTNAGTTGAATCTGNCGTATCCGACGAAAAACCTCCCCTTCATCCAGCCAATAAGGCCCCGCTTCTTCCACGGTTTCCCTTTCGCCATTTCGCACAGCAAAACGTACCCTAAAGCGTTCTTTAGCATCTCGATTGGCATTTCTCTCCTTGATCTGATCCATGGTCTTTCCTCCTCGATGTCACAGCGTAAGCAGGGGGTCTGACACAAGGACGACCTTGTCCCNCTGCAACCAAAAGGCTAGCCGAAACCATGCGCGTTNCCGTGGATACTGGAGGCACCTTCACCGACTTCGTGGCGTGCACGANGCTNGGGGAAACTCACTTCCTGAAAAGACCCTCCACNCCCCATGATCCTGCCGAGGCNATTCTGCTTGGTTTAAGCGCGCTCGAGGAACAGACGGGCGAGACGGTGACTCGAGTCGACCACGGCACAACCGTCGCCACCAATGCAATTCTTGAAAATAAAACCGCGCCAACGATTCTGATCACCAACAGTGGGTTTGAGGACCTCCTGCTGCTTGGACGTCAAAACAGAGAACACTTGTTCGCCCTGGAGCCAACTTCTCGAACCCTTCTACTCCCCAGATCCCAAGTTCTCGGTATCGAAGGTCGACTCGATGCCAAGGGGAACGAGTTAATCCCTCTCGCCCACCCCCTGCAATGGATCGAGATGCATCGTCATCGATTGGAGCAAACGAAGGCCATTGCCATCTGCTTGCTTCATAGCTGTTGCAATCCCGTGCATGAACGGCTCATAGCCGCCGCCATCGAACAAGCCTTCCCAGAAATTTTTATCTCCAACTCTCACCAAATTGCCAATGTTCCGAGAGAATATGAAAGGGCACAGGCGACCGTTGCCAACGCCCTGGTTCAGCCCATCATGCATCGCTACCTCGGTCGACTCCAATCCGCACGGCCAAAGATAACGATCAATGTCATGTCTTCCAGCGGCGGACTGATGGATATCCACCAAGCTCGTTCCTTTCCCTGCAGAACCCTTCTTAGTGGACCTGCAGGAGGGGTTGTCGGTGCCTGGTCAGTCGGCTCGAGGCTGACGCAGAATGCCTTACTTAGCCTCGATATGGGGGGCACATCGACCGATGTCGCGGCCGGTAAGGATCTCCCCACCTGCGTGGAACAAGGTCGTCTTGGCGTTCATCCCATCGCCCAAGAGATGTTGCCGGTCGAAACCGTCGGAGCCGGCGGTGGATCCATCGCCTGGATCGACCCCGACGGGTTGCTGCAGGTGGGTCCTCAATCCGCAGGCGCTTTTCCTGGGCCTGTTGCCTATGGGCAAGGGGGTCAACAGCCGACGGTCACCGATGCGAATGTCGTTCTTGGTCGTCTACCAAGCCTGCTTGGAGGTCAGGTGACCCTGGACGAGGTTGCCGCCAAATCGGCGATGAAGCGTTTGGCTGATGCACTGGATCAATCGATCGAGTCCACCGCTCAAGCCATCATCGCCCAAGCCGAAGTGCGAATGGCCCGTGCCTGTCGTCGAGTCACAGTGGCTCGAGGTATCGATCCAGAAGAACTCTGCTTGATCGCATTTGGCGGCGCAGGTCCACTCCATGCCGCTGCGGTTTGTGAGGAACTCGGTTGCCGTGAGTTTCTTGTTCCCCATGGTGCGGGTGTTCTATCCGCATGGGGAATCGCTCACGCAAAACCCAGAGCTTTTCGTCAAAAGAGCATAACAAGCCCCCTAAACGAAACGATCCATGCCCGACTTCCTCAATGGTTTGCCGATCTGAAAAGTGACGCACAGTCGGAATTAAACCAAGCCGTCAAAGCACACGAATTTCGCCTGCGCCTCCGATATAGAGGGCAAGGTTCGAGCCTGCAGATTGTATGGTGCGCCGAGGATTCACTCGAAAAATTAAGAACCCGCTTCGAAAAGGCGCACGTGGAAGGTTTCGGCTTTGCGGCTGCTGCCGACGAAATCGAAATCGCTCAGTTGCACGCCGAAGTCACTGGGTCCTCTCCTGTTCTTCGATCTCCAACGTCCTCATCAAGCTCAATTCAGGGACCTCAGGTGCTCCTTGGAATGGACCGAACCGTGTGGCTACCGGAGGGCTGGACCGCAGAAAGGTTTGACGACCAAACACTGCGCTGCTTCCGGGACGAAGACCAAGTGACCGCAAGCGCCACAACTCAGATCTCGCTCACCCTTGAAGTGCACTATCAGCGTTTAGCGGCGATCGCTGAGGAAATGGGAGAACGCCTTTGTCGCACCGCCCGGTCGACCAACATCAAAGAACGACGAGATTATTCCTGCGCTGTCTTCGATGCCAAAGGGCGAATGCTGTCTCATGCCGCACACATACCAGTGCATCTCGGGGCAACCCCTGCAACCGTCCAGGCGGTGATCAATTCGGGCCTGATTAAGCCCGATGCCGAAGTTTTGGTGAATGACCCCTACACCGGAGGCAGTCACCTGCCCGACCTCTGCCTCGTCTCTGCAGCAAAGACGTCGAGTGCAGGTCTCGTTGCGAACCGAGCTCATCATGCTGACATCGGCGGTATCACTCCCGGGAGTCTTCCCAGTTCCGTAACCCCGCATGGATACCGAAAGTTAACGATCCACGATGAGGGGTTCCGTCTTCAGCCTACCCCCTGGAGTTCAGAGGTCATCGATAGGATCGCCACGGCCTCTCGGAGCCCCTGGGAGAGACGAGGCGACCTCCATGCACAAAAGGCGGCGAACCAGGCGGGTCTTTCCGGCTTACTGCGCCTCTACCATCAACTGGGTGCGAGTGATTTCCATGCCTTGAATCAATCCCTCTTGGAATTGGGGGAGTCTCGGATGACCCGATGTCTTCACGAGATTCCAGATGGCGTCTATTCCTTCGAAGACTATCTCGATGGTGACGGCCTGGGAGGTGGACCGCTTCCACTATCGGTGCAGATCGAAATCAAATCAGGTCGAGCCTGTGTGGATCTCCGTGAGGTACCGGACCAGGTGGCGAGCCCCATCAACGCCAGTCGAGCGGTCACAGAATCTGCGGTACTCTATGTCTTTTGCTGCCTCGCCGGTGACGAGATGCCAGCGAATTCGGGCATGCTTCGGCCGATCGACATCTTGACGCGCCCCGGAAGTCTACTGGACCCGGTGGACCCAGCGCCGGTGTCTTCGGGCAATGTCGAAACCAGTCAACGCATCGTCGATTGCCTGATGGGAGCTCTGGCCAAAGCCGTCCCCCACCGAATCCCGGCGGCGTCCGGAGGGAGCATGAACAACCTGCTCTTCGGCGCCTTAGACGGTCGCTTTGTACACTATGAAACACTGGCATGCGGCGCAGGAGCCGGTCCCAAAGGCCCCGGCGCAGATGGGATCCAGGTCCATATGACAAATACTCTCAATACGCCGATCGAACGCTTAGAGCAGTGTTTTCCTGTTCGCGTCGAAGGGTACAGCTTAGCCCCCAGGCACTCCGGCAATGGAGGCAGAGGTGTTTGTCGTTCACTGCGCTTCCTTGAACCCGTCGAACTCAGTCTCAGCGGCGAGCGAAGAAAGCTCTCCCCATGGGGACTCCATGGAGCATTACCTGGTCGTCGAGGACATCAATATCTAACCGACCCTCAGGGTGTGAAACGCCCCCTCCCGGGGAAGATTAGTTTGATCGTTGAAGCCGGGAGTGTTTTGCACCTCGAAAGCCCTGGCGGCGGCGCTTGGCGGGACTGGTCCAACGCTCAGGTCTTGGCTATGAGATCGGGGCGAGAGGAGATCCATGACTGAAGGATTGACCGAGCCCCAGAAAGGCCAACTCACATACAACAGCTATTTAAAAGTTGGCGAACTCATCAATCTGCAGGTCCTGCAAAGCGATCCACCTCAGCATGATGAGATGCTCTTCATCATTATTCACCAGGCCTACGAACTCTGGTTCAAGCAGATGCTGCACGAAGTCACTGCGATGAAGTCTTTCCTCCTGAAAGACGACCTCCTCGCCGTCTTCAAGTGTTGCCGCAGGGTGATTCGGATTCAAGATCTATTGGTCAAACAGGTCGATATTCTTGAGACCATGACCCCTAATGATTTCAATCGTTTTCGCGAGTTATTGAACCCTGCCTCAGGCTTTCAGTCCGCCCAGTTTCGTGTCTTCGAGTTTCAGTTGGGCTTAAAGCGTAAAAGTTATCTCCGCTACCACAGCAACGACCCGGCGGCGACCAAGGCACTGGAGACGGCTATCGCTGAACCCACGGTGTATGATCGCGTGCTCGCGTGCCTGGATCGCTTGGGTTTGGACATTCCCCAAGAGGTTCTCGACCGGGATGTCACGACCCCCCACAAGGAATCGGAACACCTCGCGCAAGTCTTTGGTTCCATTTATCGCAACTCAGAAGCCCATTACCATGTGTATCTGCTCCTCGAACTGTTGATGGACATCGATCAAAAGCTCATCGCTTGGCGATGGCGACACGTGAGCATGGTGGAGCGAATCATCGGTCATACCATCGGCACCGGTGGAAGCATGGGTGTCGACTATCTCAGTTCCACGCTCAAGAAGCGTTGCTTTCCGGAGATCTGGTCCGCCCGAAAATATGTCATTAAGGACCTCAGTGAGAAACCGGGAACGATGGGGTATTCTGGCTCATTGGATTCCGAACACCCCCAACCCAGTGACCCGAAATCATCCCCATGACGAGACACTACCCTCTGTTTATCGATGGGGCTTTTTGCGAGGGTGAAAATGCTCNNCGGTTTGATGATATCAACCCAGCGACCGGTCACATCATNGCAACCGTCTCAGAAGCCAGTAAAAGCGATGTCGACCGAGCNGTCGNAGCCGCCCAAANAGCCTTCAAAGGGCCTTGGCGNAAGTTGACGATGAACGCTCGGCTAGACCTNNTATCAAAGGCCAGCCNGCGAATCATGGAACGNTTTGATCAATTTCTTNAATACGAAATGGATGACACGGGAAAACCCGTCTCTTTTGCNTCAAAGATAGATATACCAAGAGGCGCTGCAAACCTNCAANTNTTCGCCGATCTCGCTCGAAGNATGGGCACGGAAAGCTANACGACAGAGACCCCTGATGGAGGCAAGGCGATCAACTATGCNCANCGAGACCCACTGGGCGTGATCGGTGTGATTTGNCCTTGGAANCTTCCCTTATTGCTCATGACTTGGAAAGTGGGTCCAGCGCTGGCNGCNGGCAATACNGTGGTGGTTAAACCCAGTGAAGAAACGCCCGCCAGNGCCACGCTCCTCGCCGAAGTNTTTCAAGAGGTCGGCTTACCGGCAGGCGTTTTCAATGTCGTCCATGGCTTTGGAGTGGGCAGTGCAGGTGAAGCGCTGACGNAGCATCCAGACGTCGCAGCCATTACTTTCACCGGTGAGTCTGCCACTGGCAAAGCGATCATGCGAACGGTTGCGGACAGCCTCAAACCCATCTCCTTCGAACTGGGCGGTAAAAATGCCGCCATCGTCTTCCCTGACTGCGATTTAGACAAAGCGATTGAAGGCACCCTCCGNTCGGTCTTCTCCAACTGCGGACAGGTCTGNCTNTGCAGCGAGCGAGTCTATGTACATCGAAGTATTTTCGAGCCGTTTCTCGNGCGCTTAAAAGCCGGAGCAGAAGCCATCCGAATTGGAGACCCTCACGATCAAGCAACCGTCATGGGGCCACTGATCAGTGCCCATCACAAAGAGAAGGTCATGGACTACTTTCGACTGGCGAGAGANGAAGGCGCCACGGTCGTCACCGGCGGTGGTGAGCCCTCTCTTGAGGAGCCTTTTCAAGGAGGTCATTTTGTCCAGCCAACNCTCTGGACTGGNCTGAATGAAAACGCTCGCTGTGTCCGTGAGGAAATTTTTGGTCCCGTGGCTCATGTGCAGCCCTTTGATCATGAAGATGATGTGATTCGTATGGCGAACGATAGNCCCTACGGCCTNTGCGCNGCGATTTGGACCGAAGATTTAAGTCGAGCCCATCGAGTCGCCGACCAACTTGAGGTCGGTATGGTTTGGGTGAACAGTTGGTTTCTTCGGGACCTCCGAACCCCCTTTGGTGGCACCGGCGCCAGTGGGATCGGACGCGAGGGCGGCAAACACTCGATCGAGTTCTATAGCGATCTCAAAAACATATGTATCAAGCTCTGATGATNGGCCTGTGGCTGTTGCCCAAGCCCCTACCGGTTGCAGCGGTCGAAACCGTAACAACGANCACGCCAACNAGGCCGGAATTTTCTCAGACGAAGGCGGCAGNACCTCACCGNAGACGGACNNCCTCCNAANCCATCCCAGAATCAACCCAACGNNACATCATGGGCAGGAGTCTCTTACTCGGTGGCATCCTTGGTGGTCTCGGGGGCTATGTTGGCTTCCAGATGGGTCAACNCCACGCAGAAACCGTCTGCCTGGAGCCGGAAGGTTGCAGTTCCGATTGGATNCTTCCCTTCACNGGGACGTTGCTCGGTGCCGGCGCAGGACTCATTTTCGCNCCTGGATACGTTGCGGGGAACGCNGGCTATCGCTGCGATATGGACAAAAGAATCCTCGCCTATGCCGGGGGCGCCGGACTCGGAAGTCTACTCATGGCGCTCGGTGGTCTAAGTCAAGATGCTCANACCTTTGCNACGGGNTTAGCGCTCCCGTTTATGTTGCCGATTACTGCCTGTCTTAGCAGTCTTGAGCCCATCGCTCTTCAGGAGATCTCCCCATGAGTCAATGGCTCTGGTTCATCATTCCCAGTCTCTTCATNNTNATCTTCCATAAATTCGCCTCACGCGCCTTTCGCCTNAGGCGTCTCATGGCTGCTTTGCCGACCTCTAAAGTCCAAGGCGTGTTCATCGGTCTTGTGGAAGTCAAAGGTCAAGCAAAGGGTGTAACGCACACGACCTTTCTCGAAGAAACCGAAGCGCTTTGCAGCCANTGGACTGTGGAAGANGAATGGCAGAAGACNGAGGTGGATTCCGATGGGAAGACTCGGTCCTCGTCCGGTTGGAAAACCGTCGCCAGTGGCAGCACTATTCCTGCTTTCTTTGTGGAAGACGAGACGGGTGCCTTACGGGTTCATCCAGAGGGAGCCGANCTGACACAGAACCTGACCTTCAGTTACCGCTGTCGNCGCCGTGACGCCTTCTACTATGCCAAAGGTCCAGCGAAAGGCATCGCAAACAGCACCGGCAACCGCAGGTTCCGGGAAAATACCATCCAGGTCGGCGACGCACTGTACATCATGGGTCAAGCCCGTTTGCGGGAAGATGTGGTAGCCCCTGAGATCGCCGCCGATCCGGACACTGGAAACCGCTACATCATCACCGTCAAAAGCGAGGAACAGTTGGCGCGTGGCGCCTTCTGGCAAGGTTTGATTTTNGGACTCTTGGCTGTCGGGNNTTTCCCACTCATGACNTTAATCGACGCTGCCCCANCCTATTTTCATAGCCTCTGGTTTCCTTGGCTTACGGCTTTCATNAANCTCTTGATTCTCTTTGCGCTCTGGTCTTGGCGAATCTACGACGATTTGGTTCAGGTTCGAAACCGTGTGGACCAGGGACGTAAGAATATCGATGTGCAACTCAAACGTCGTTTCGATCTCATCCCGAACCTGGTCGATGTGGCNAAACAGGTCGCATCCGCTGAAACCTCACTCCACGAAACCTTAGCTCAACTGCGTCGTGGTACGACACTCGAAGGCCCACAAAAATCCGTTGGNAAACAGCTGTTAGCGGTCAGTGAAAACTATCCTACACTGCAACAAAGCGAAGCCTTTTTGACCTTGCAGAACACCCTTGTGGATACCGAGGATCGCATNGCGCTTTCGCGTGACTATTTTAACGAGATNGCNACCCACGCGAACACGCTCTCAGAGGTCATTCCCGACAAGTTTTTCGTCGGACTGGCTGGTATNGGTCATACCGAACTCTTNGAAGCGGAAAACTTTGAAAGAAAAGCACTCGTGGTGAACTTCGACGATTTGGAAGCGCCCGTATCGAANGACGAANGNACNNCCTTGNTCGAGTCATNANTCAGTGNNCNNNNCAGCGNANNNANCNAGCGAAGTCAAGCNGNACTCTTGTGGCTCCTCGCTCGGCCGGTTAGTGCAAGAATCGTGGAGGAGAGGACCGACATGGAGAGCGTCACTGAAGCCTATATTTTCCCGGATCGACCCGGTGCCTTGGCTCATTACCCCCACGCCCGACGNGTGGGTCNGCTNCTCTTCCTTTCCGGGCTCTCCTGCCGACGNCCAGACAACAGCCATGCGGGTGTGACCATCCATTCGGATGGGCGNGTTGAAACGGATATTGAACTCCAAACAACAGCTGTGATCGAAAACATGCGTATCCTGCTTGAGCGCTGTGGCAGCCGCCTCGATCAACTGGTCGATCTGACATCTTTCCTTGTCGATATGAACGACTTCCCCGGCTACAATAAGATCTACAATGCGCACTTCNACGCCCAGACGGGTCCGACTCGAACCACCATTGCGGTGCATCAACTTCCCCANCCNAACCTGCGAATNGAGATGAANGCCGTCGCCTACCTCGATGGAGCCCCAACGTGACCCTCGACCTCCCTGCACTCGCCAAGATCATCGACGAGGCGGCCCTCGAGGGTCGACCCATCCCCATGCTCACCGCCGATCATCCAGATCTCGATATTGAGAATGCGTACACTGTCCAACGCCTGAGCATGGCGCGACGCTTCGAACGAGGCGAGCAACTCNTGGGAATGAAAATGGGTCTCACGTCGAAGGCGAAAATGGAACAGATGGGGGTTCATGAACCCATTTACGGACACCTCACAAACGCGATGAAACTTCTCGATGGTGACCGGTTCCAATTGCAAGGTTGCTGTCATCCGAGAGTCGAGCCCGAAATCGCCTTCACNCTCGGGAAGGATCTGTCCGGTGATGTGGATCGAGAGCAAGCGCTGGNNGCNATTCAAACCATCCATCCCGCNATGGAAATTATCGACTCCCGNTACACCAACTTCAAGTTNACNCTCATCGATGTCGTTGCNGACAACACCAGTGCCTGTGCCTATGTCCTTGGAGCGGGNTCATCCCCNGAGGGCATCGACCTCGGNACCCTTGAGTTAGCCCTCGATGTNGGGAAGCGAGAGCAACTTCGAGGGACGAGTGGAGCGATCTATGGGCATCCNCTCGATAGNCTGCGNCAACTTTGNGTCATGCTTGATCGACGGGGTGAGGGNTTNGTGTCAGGCCAAACCGTNTTAGCAGGTGCTGCAACGGCAGCNGTCTATTTGGAAGCCGGGGATGATGTCCGATTAGAGATCCCAGGNNTTGGNNNCGTCGGGTTTNANGTGGAGGGTTGAGACATGGCACTTTCGGCAATCAATTTCATGGGCTGGATCGACGACAACCGGGACAAACTCAAACCNCCGGTGGGCAATTGTGAAGTCTATCCAAATCACGAGTTTATCGTCATGGTNATCGGNGGNCCAAANACNCGAACTGACTATCACGTCAACGCCGGTGAAGAGTTCTTTTACCAACTCGAAGGCGATATCGTCTTGAAGGTCGTGGAAGATGGAGAATTCCGNGACATCCCCATNAAAGANGGCGAGATTCTTTTGTTGCCGGCGGGNATTCCCCATAGCCCCCGGAGGCCAGCNAATACGGTCGGTTTAGTGATCGAGCGAGAACGACGAGAGGGGGAGATCGACCAACTGCTGTGGTTTTGCAAACAGTGTAATTCGCCGCTTCACCGAGAAGCCTTCCATCTCCAAGATATTGCGAAGGATTTACTTCCCGCGATCAAAAACTACTACGCGAGCACNGAGAAGCANCGATGNNNNAANTGTGGTGCNGTNGATNAGGTNCCAANCTNACNNNATGAAGATCGACCTCCACACCCACATCCTTCCCGAACGCTGGCCCGATCTCGAGAAGCGATATGGTTATTCNGGCTTCATNCGNCTCGANCACCATAAGCCGTGCTGCGCACGCATGATGATGGGTGATCAATTTTTCAGAGAGATCGACCACAATTGNTGGANTCCAGGACAGCGTATCGAAGAGTCGAACCGATTTCGTGTCGATGTTCAGGTGCTTTCCACNGTCCCGGTCATGTTTTCGTATTGGGCGGAGCCAGAAGACACCTATGATCTGAGTCGGATCCTCAACGATCACCTCGCCAAAGTCTGCCGGGACCACCCCAAACGTTTTGTCGGACTNGGAACGCTCCCCATGCAAGCNCCTGATCTGGCGATCAAAGAATTGGAGCGCTGCGTTAAAGACCTGGGCTTGGCAGGTGTTGAGATCGGCACCCACATCAATCAATGGAATCTGGATGAGGCTGAACTGGATGAATTTTGGGCAGCNGCNGAGNCNNTGCAANCCAGTATTTTTGTTCATCCCTGGGATATGATGGGCAAAGACCGAATGCCACGTCACTGGCTCCCATGGTTGGTCAGCATGCCTGCGGAAACCAGCCTAGCCATGTGTTCGATGATTATGGGTGGTGTCTTCGATCGATATCCAAACCTGAAGGTCTGCTTTGCCCATGGAGGAGGAAGCTTTCCGGTCACCATTGGACGAATCGATCACGGCTTCGAGGTGCGTCCCGATCTTTGTCAGACAAAAACGGAAAACAAGCCCAGTTCCTACCTCGACCGCGTCTACCTCGACAGCTTGGTTCATCACCCCAAGGCGCTTGAGTTCCTCTTAGCAACCTTCAGCGCAAACCGTATCGGCCTTGGCACAGACTACCCCTTTCCTCTCGGTGAGTTGAGTCCTGGGGCGTTAATTGAATCGACGATTACCGACTACGAAACAGCAGAACGATTACTTTCAGGCACTGCACTGGAGTTCCTCGGACTGGAACGAAGCGCTTTCGAAACCGATGCGAGCCGAGCCCATACTGCTTGGCTGAAGAATCGATTCCGTTCGTGATCGAAACCCGAATCACTTTAGGCGGCTCGACCTATCGAGCACACTGGGGAGCCGCAATCGATTTGGCTCTGCCCGTCAACTTCGAAAAGCAAAACCCGAGCTTTTTTGACCTACCACAGCCACGGATCACCGCTGTCGAAGGCGGCGGTTTCATCGGTGACACGCAGCGTGGAGGAAGTTGTAATTGCAGCACGATCGAATTGACCCCCCATGGGTCCATGACCCACACCGAAAGCGCTGCTCACCTCGACGCGAAGGAAGCATATGTCGCCGATGTTGCCCCCAAAGGGCCGCTCCCATGCCAGTTGATCACTGTGCTCACGCAACCCTTTAGGGAAACAAATGAATCCTACAACGGTTTCGAGCACGATGAGGATTTGGTCATCAGCGCGCAAACGATCAAAGAACAATGGTCAGAGGTGGAGGGGATCCAAGCCCTGGTCATCCGGAGTCTTCCCGACGAAGGGAAGGCGATGCGGAATTACGGCGAGCGTCCCGCCGCTTACCTCACCCATGAAGCCGTCGAACTCATTGTGAAGCGCGGCATCGACCACCTGGTCCTCGATCTGCCCAGCCTCGATCGTTATGAGGACGGGGGCAGCCTCCCCAACCACCGTATTTTCTGGCAACTGAAGCCTGGATCAAGGGCCCACGGCGGTCATCGGACGGTCACCGAACTCGCGCTGGTCCCGAATGAAGCTCAAGATGGGGTTTATCTTCTGGACCTGCAAGTCCCTCGAATGCTCTGTGACGCCGCCCCCTCCCGTCCCCTTCTCTTTCCCTTGGAGCGTGCGCCATGAGTGAATCTGAAGCGCTTCATCTCGACCAGCAAGACCCACTGAGCAAGTTTCGAGATCGTTTCTTCATTCCCCGTACCAAAAGCGGAGACGAAGCGATCTACTTCTGTGGCAATTCGCTCGGTCTTCAGCCTCGCGAAACTCGCTCCGCTTTGGAGCAAGAACTCGACGATTGGGCTAGGCTCGCTGTCGAAGGACATTTTGAAGCGAAATACCCATGGTATAGCTACCACGAAGACCTTGCTGAACCCCTTGCACGTCTGGTGGGTGCGAAGACCCACGAAGTGGTGTCCATGGGCTCACTCACAAACAACCTGCACCTTGCGATGGTGTCGTTTTATCGACCCAATACCGAGAGGTTTCAGATTCTCACAGAAGCCGGTGCTTTTCCTTCCGACCGATACGCTGTCGAAAGCCAAGCCCGATTGCACGGTTTCGATCCCGAGGAAGCCGTGGTCACTATTGGCAAGAAGGGAGAGCTTCTCGATGAGGCCGACATCGAATCTTATCTCGACAAAAATGGCCATAAAGTCGCTCTGGTTCTGATCGGTGGTGTTCATTACTACAGCGGGCAACTCTTCGATATGGCTCGGATCACGAAAGCAGCGCAGCAAGCCGGTGCGATCGTCGGATTTGATCTTGCCCACGCCGCCGGTAATGTTCCGCTCCAGTTGCACGAATGGGGTGTCGATTTTGCTGCCTGGTGTTCCTACAAATATTTGAACTCGGGACCTGGGGGTGTTGCTGGCCTCTTCGTGCACGATCGCCACAAGAATGCCGATCTCCCCCGATTGAATGGCTGGTGGGGTACCAACCCGGAGACACGATTTAAAATGGGCGTCTTTGAGGCTCAGGAGGGTGCCGGGGCGTGGCAACTGTCCAACGCACCCGTGATGACGATGGCCTGTCACCGGGTCGCGCTGTCGATCCATGACGAAGCAGGGATGGAGGCGATTCGTCAAAAGAGTCTGGCGCTCACGGATTTTTTTCTGGCTCATTTGGACCAACTCCCAGCGGGTAAAGTCTCAGTGATNAGCCCGAAACAAGCCCACCGTCGNGGTGCCCAAATCAGCCTGCGGATACACGGCGATGGCCCCGCNCTGCACCGAGCATTGTCGGCNGCGGGCGTCTATTGCGATTTCCGCCACCCCGATGTCATTCGGTTGGCTCCAACCCCTCTGTACAATCGATTCCACGAGGTTTGGCAGGTCGCTGATCTTCTTCGGGAGCAACTTCAATGAGCCACGATCCTCCTGTTCACATCGTGGGCGCAGGTCTGGCCGGTTCACTGATGGCACTCTACTTGGCTCGGCGGGGCATAAACGTTGAGGTCTGGGAACGGCGCCCCGATCTCCGCCGGGTGGACATCCCCGCAGGTCGCTCCATCAACCTCGCCATTTCCACTCGAGGGCTCACCGCCTTAGATAAGGTCGGTTTGAAGGAGGCGGTACTGGAACAAAGTCTGCCCATGCCTGGGCGTATCCTCCATGATCAGGCAGGCAACATCACCTTTCAGGCTTACGGTCAAAAAGACCAAGCGATCCGGAGCGTCAGTCGCCGTGACCTCAACGCCCTTCTCATGGACAAAGCAGAAGAAGCCGGCGTGCCTTTTCACTTCGAGCAAGCGTGTGCCGAGTTGGAAGGAAGTTCTGGCTACATTACCTTTGAGTCGCCCACAGGTGCACGAAAACGTGAGCAAGGAAGGCTCGTGATCGGTGCCGACGGTGCCTTTTCAGCGGTACGTGACCAAGTCATGAAACAGAGTCAACTGAGTTACGATCAAACGTGGATCGAGTCGGGCTACGTCGAGCTGTCCATACCGCCCACAGCAGATGGCGACTTCGCCATGGATCCCGCCGGACTGCATATTTGGCCCCGTCAAGATTACATGCTGATCGCACTACCCAACTTGGACAAAAGCTTCACGGTTACCCTCTTTCTCCCTTTTAAATCCGAGAATGACTGGTGCTTTGATCGCTTAAAATCCACCGAAGATGTCCGAAGTTTCTTCAACGAACAGTTCGCCGATTCAGTGCCTTTAATGCCGAAGCTCATCGAAGATTTTTTTGAGAATCCTCACAGCGGTTTGGCGACGATTAAATGCAGCCCATATCATTTTGGTGAGCGTGTGGTTTTGATCGGCGATGCTGCCCATGCGATCGTTCCTTTTTATGGGCAGGGGATGAACGCTGCGTTCGAAAGCGCCAGCTTACTCGATGACTTACTTGCAAATAACTCCCAAGCAGAAGCCTTGGAAAAGTTTACCCTTCAGCGCCAGCCGAACGGTTTTGCGATCCGGCAATTAGCCTTGGATCACTATTACGAGATGCGGGCATCGGTGGCCTCTCCCATGTTCTTGTTGCAGAAGAAGATAGAACAAGCCGTGGAGCGGATTTTTCCAGGCTTCATTCCGCTCTACGGCATGGTGAGCTTCTCGAACATTCCGTACCAAGAGGCGGTCGAACGAGCCCTCCGTCAAACCGCAACCTTACGAACTGTGCTGGGACTTTTCGCTTTGTCCACCCTTGTCATCTTGGGCTGGTGGCTGCGATGATCTCCTACAGACTGGAGGGCCTGCGCGCCCAGCGATGTCCTGTAGGGAGGTACCTCGTTTGACTGCATTGGATCTCACGCAGTTTTCTGTGCTGATTGTGGATGATAACCCGAACAACTTGTTCACCCTTGAGGCGCTGCTTACCGAGAGGCTCGGCGTGGAGGTCATTCAAGCGACGAGCGGCATGACTGCACTGGCTGTTCTCCTTGAGCGATCCGTTGATGTCATCATTCTCGATGTTCAAATGCCTGGACTCGATGGCTTCGAAACCGCCAAAATGATTAAGCAAAGAAAACGGGATGCGAACGTCCCGATCATCTTCCTGACCGCCGCCGCAAAGCGGGAAGAGGACATCGAAGAAGGTTTTGATCTCGGCGCTGTCGATTACCTTTTCAAGCCCGTGGATGAGCGCCAACTTATCAATAAGCTGAACGGCTACTTTCGGGCCATCGATCAAGAGCGAAAGAAACAGAGAGAACTGGAAGCTAACCTGTCAGCGACTTCTCATGAACTGGCGGATTCTGAAGCACTCAACGAACGCATCCTCAGCGCAGTTCCCCAGGGGCTCGTCGTGGTGCAATCAGACCATATCGTGCTGGTTAATGATGGCTTTCGGCGAATGTTTGAAGGTCTTTTCGCCACGGAGCGGGGACGCCCTGTTAGTGAAATTCTGGAACGACTCGAACTGCCTGTCTCGCTGCAGGAAAGGATTGCTCGACGGGAAGCTTTCTCCCGCCACGAGGTGGAGATTCAACAAGTGGGTGCGGGAGCATTGAAGCTCGTGATCCAGGTGGACGGGATTCCCTTTGACGACAAGATTCTCGTGGTCGTGAACAACGTGACGGAACAGAAGATTATCGAGCAACAATTGGCGAAGTCGATGGAGCAAGCGCAGGCAGCGAGTCGCGCGAAGAGCCAGTTTCTTGCCAACATGAGCCATGAGTTTCGAACGCCACTCAACGGAATTTTGGGATTGGCAGAGTTAATCAATACCCAACCGCTGGAGCCCGGACAAACACAGCACCTTCAACTTCTGCAACGCTCCGGCGAACGTCTTTTACGCCTCGTTAACGATGTCCTGGACATGAGTCAGGTGGAGGCCGGTGCGGTGCGGCTTCGCCAAGAACGTTTCGATCTTTCTGCGCTCCTCCATGATTTGATCGATCTTCATGGTCATCCAGCCCGTAGCAAAGGTCTCGAACTTCGCCTGGAATCGACATTCCATCAGCAGACCTGGCTACGGGCGGACTCGGACCGCGTCCGCCAGGTCCTGGTCAATCTTCTCGGTAATGCGATCAAGTTTACTGAACAGGGTCAGGTCACCCTCCGATGCCGACGACTCGAATCCTCTGCCGACTCAATGAGGATTCGCTTCGAGGTTGAAGACACGGGCATTGGCATCACCCAAGAGCGAAGCGATCATCTCTTCGAGCGGTTTTCGCAAATCGATAACTCGAACACTCGTGTCTTTGGCGGCACAGGTTTGGGCTTGGCGATCTCCAAGGAGATTTGCGAGTTGATGGGAGGCTCGATCGGTCACCAAAACAGGGAAGAAGGAGGCTGCCTATTTTGGGTCGAAATCCCCTTCCAAGCAAGTGATCTGGAAAGTACACCACCGGCTCCCCAGATCGTGCATCTCCCGAAAGTCGAATCGGTTCATGGGCTTCATATCTTGGTGGTCGAGGATGATCCGGTCAACCAGGTCGTTGTGCAGGCGATGGTCGAAAATATCGGTTGTCACTGTACCGTTCTCTCCGATGGAGCTCAGGCCGTCGCATCGATTCAAGAAGATGTTTACGATCTGGTTTTGATGGATCTCCACATGCCTGTCTTGGATGGTCTTCACGCCACCGAGGAGATTCGGGTGTGGGAACAAGCGAATGGGCGCAGCCCATGTCCAATTATTGCACTGACCGCCAACGTCATGCCGGGAACAAGAGCCGACTGCCTAAGCGCTGGAATGGACGATTATCTGGCGAAACCAGTTAGCCAAGGGGAGTTACATCAATTAATCGAAGATCTGATGGGAAAAGAGAACGATCAGACCCAATCGGCTCCAGTTCACTCTGAACCCGAAGGGGGGGGGCTCAGTCAGGAACACATCGCCTACCAACGAGAGACTCTCGGTCATGTCTTCACCACACTGATTACCACCTATCTCGAGCACACATCTCGTCTTCTCAGCGAGCTTGACGAAGCGGTGTCAGAAGAGAACCCTGAACAAATATGGAGTCTCGCCCATCGGTTGAAGAGTTCATCGGCGCAAGTGGGTGCAATGGGATTGTCGGATATGGCAAAAACCATCGAGCACGCGGGTCGCGAAGGGCGGTTCGACATCCATCAAGAAGTCCAGAAGATGCATGTTGCTTACGGGTCCCTTGAACCGAAACTGAAAGTTTTGGCAGAAACGGCCTAGCATGAGTTCGAGCGTCGTGAACCAAGGCACCTGAATCGAGCGGGATATGAAACTGCGTTCACAGCTTCAATTAGGCTTCACCTTTCTGGTGTTTCTCGTCCTCGGAGCCGGTGGATTTTCGCTCTACGCCTTCCAACAAACTCGCAATATCCACAAAAACGAAGCGCCAGAAGACTGGGATCAAGCCTTACAGATTCTCAAGTGTGAGCGTGCTCTGATGGATTGGGACCATTCGCTCAGGCGCCTTGTCATGGCCACAGGGTCCACCCGCTTCGCCAGCCGTCTCGAAGCCATGCAAACGCAACGTTCCGGGCTCTTGGATTGTCTGAACAAACTGGCCGAGAGGGAGACTCACAAGCTTTATCTGCAATCGGCAAAGAACCACTTTGGAGCGCTGGAGAAAGCGAGCTACCGAATTGTTGAGCAGGCCCGAGAGGGACCCATTGCCGAGGCGCAGGAGAGTTTAATCAAACGTTGGGAGCCGACTCAGGTCCTGCTGTATCAAGACTTACTCGGGTTGGTTCTAAGCTACCGAAGCGACACCCAAAATCGGTATCAAGAGACAGCAGATAAAATCGAAATGTATCGAGACCGAGTCGGTCTCGTCATTGCGATCTCTTTGTTGCTCACCTTGTTTGTCGCATGGCGAACAGGGAGAAAGGTCGGCGGTCGCTTGCTTTGGCTATCAGATGGCCTGTCCACATTGCTCGGGCAGGATGTTGAGGTTTCAGATTCCCCGCAACAGGCGGACCAAACGTTAGCGGCAGGAGCCCACCGTCTCCCCATCGTACAGAGCCTTCTCGACAGCCTTGAAGGAGGCTGTATTCTCCTTGAGCGTCACTCCATCGTCGCCATTAATCCAGAGGCAGAGCGACTGCTAAGCCCTATCGAAACGGGACAAACCCTGCACGACATCTTGGAGCCATTGGGTTTCAGCGCCGAAGAGGTGAACACATTTTTGCAAGAGGATGTGCCTCTAAAATCAGACCAAGCTGGACAGCACATCGATTTTAGCCGTCAGGCCATCGACGACGAGATCAGCTTGATTAACTGCCTTGATTCCAGTGGAGTCACGGTACTCAAGGAACGTCAAAAGGCTGTGGTTGAGACCCTTCCTTCTGCCATTGTTGATGACGACCTGAAGATCCTCGTCACCGGAACCCCATTGGCTGAGCTTGTGGCAAGCGATTCGGCGGAGTCGCTCATCGGCATGCCCCTTGAACAGGTGGTTCAAGCCAAGGAAGAACAGTTGCCAGACCTTGGAGAAACAACGGGTGTGTCCAATTGGACTGGACTTCTCCATTGCGCCGATGACCGAACACTGCAGGGAACCTTGATTTCGCTCGGTCAAGGTCAGGGGGCTATTTTCATTGCCCACGACGTCACCCAGACCGTGCAAGCAAACGAGAATCTGAACCACGACCTTCGAACCCTTCGAGAGCAATTACGAGAGACCGAGAAGCGACTTCAAACGAGCCAGACGAACAACGAGATCCTGCAGCAGCGAGGGGTCGCTCGGAAAGACTTAATGACCGGTCTCAATCAAGAAGTCAGGGGTCCACTTCACTCGGTCATCGGCTTAAGCCAATTGGTCGCCGATCAAGCAGGTCAGCCAATGCAACTTCGGGCCTCTGCTCAACAGTTACAGAGCCAAGCACAACGAATCATGGAAACAATTTATGACGTTCAAGATTTGGTGCAACTCGAAACGGGTTCGCTCGACTTTAATGCGCGTTCTGTCCGACCCGCAGAACTGGTTGATGCAGTGGTCAAACTCTTCCGAAACGAGGCCAAGAGCCAAGGGCTCGATCTCATCTTAGATTCCATGATCTCCGCGGATCTTCAGGTCGTCGTCGATGATCTTCGCCTGCGACAAATGATTAACTGTCTACTCCGCCGAAGTCTTTACTATACGGAATCAGGAACGGTCTCCGTTCGAGGAGAAGCCGAGCGGAGTGGTGGAAAATGGACGCTTCGAATTGAGGTTTCAGATTCGGGGCCATCCATTCCAGCCGATCAAAAGGATAAAGTCTTTGGGGTGCTCGGGTCACGCTCGCACCCCGGCGCCGAGCGATGGTGTGGAATCGATCTTCTCGCACTCAAGCTATTAGCCCAAGGGATGGGTGGTCATGCCTTCTTTGGCGATGAGGGTACCGGTATCACCCGCTTCGGTTTCTCCGTTGTCGTCGAGGAGTCAGGCATCGAAACGGAGGCACCCCCCATTCTTAACATCCTCGAAACTGAAGCCTCGATGAAACTGTCTGCACGAGTCCTCGTGGTCGAAGACGATCCGGTGAATCAACTGGTCGCTCAAGCCATGTTGGAAAAGCTGGGCTTAATCGTTGAGGTGGTCTCGACGGGCGCGGAGGTTGAAGCCCGACTCGGTACACTTAAAAATGGAACGCCGGTCGATATCGATTTGGTCCTCATGGATGTAATGCTCGCCAGCGAAAGCGGTTTGGATCTCACTCGACAGGTTCGCCAATGGGAAAAAGAAGGTGGATACGCCGAGGAAATCCCCATCCTCGCAGTGACCGCAAGAACAGAAGCGGAAGACCGTGATGCCTGCTTAAATGCAGGCATGAACGGTTTCATCTCGAAACCCTATCGGGCAGAAGAGTTGAGTTCAGCGATCGAATCGATACTGACATCGAATCAGGAGGCCGAATAGGTGCATCGAATCCTTTTTGTGGCAGCCTGGTTCGCTTTCGGCTGCGAAGTCGCCCCTGCGGTCCTCGATCCTGATCCCGTCTGCGGAGACGGTCTGGTGGATCAGGGCGAGCAATGTGATGATGAAAACACGGTCGCCGATGATGGATGTACCGACCAATGCCTGTTGGCTCGATGCGGTGACGGTCTTCGACGGACAGACCGCCTCGAAGGTGAGGAGGGCTTCGAAAGCTGCGATGACGGAAACAGCAATGATGCTGATTCCTGTTTGAACAACTGTCAGGTCGCAGGCTGTGGCGATGGAATTCTTCGACTGGATCGAAGCGATGTCGATCCGGATTATGAAGAATGTGACGACGGCAACACCGAAGCTCACGACGGCTGCACTCACCGGTGCTTATTGGCCCGCTGCGGGGATGGTATTCAACGCCTCGACTTAGCGGAAGGTAGCCCGGGAAGTGAAGAATGTGACGACGGTAATTTAGTGGAAGCCGACTTGTGCAACGGTCAATGTCGTCGGGCTCGATGTGGAGACGGCACCATCCAGCCCGGTGAAGGTTGCGATGGTGGCGAGGAATGCAACGATGCTTGCCAACTTCCCCCTTGCGGCGATGGTGTCATCGATGAGGGTGAACGTTGTGACGACGGTAACCTAGCGAATGTGGATGCCTGTTTAAACGATTGCAGCCCGGCCCGCTGCGGCGATGGTTTCTTACGCTCCGATATCGACCCCGGTGAGCGAGGCTTCGAAGAATGCGATGATGGCAACACGTTCAGCGGTGATGGCTGCTCATTTACCTGCCGCCTCGAAGCCTGTGGCGATGGCCTCCGGGGGCCCGGAGAGGAATGCGACGACGGCNACGACGATCCCTNTGNCTCGTGCCTCNACANCTGTATCGCTGCCCGTTGTGGTGACGGCCTCCTTCGACAAGATCTAAACGATAACGAAATCGGCTATGAAGCCTGTGACGACGGCAACCGAATCAATACCGATGATTGNACCAACACCTGCGCTGAGGCGGAATGTGGTGATGGGATTCTCCATCCGGGNCGTGAGTTCTGTGACGATGGCAACCGGGAGGGTGGCGATGACTGCACCCCCCGCTGTGAGTTGCCCCGCTGCGGTGACGGTTATGTCCGTGCAGGCATCGAGGAGTGCGACGATGGCAACGGCGTCGACGGCGATGGCTGCACAACGGAGTGCNTTGCTGCTCGTTGTGGCGATGGCATCGTTCGAGCCGGCATGGAAGCCTGTGACGACGGCAATGACGNCGACGGCGACGACTGCACTCGTGATTGCGAACGCGCTCGCTGTGGCGATGGGATTCTTCGTACCAACCGGGGNGCGGGTGAGTTAGGCTACGAGGGCTGCGACGATGGCAACGACGTGGACAGCGATGGCTGTCGAAACTCTTGCCAGTTGGCAGCCTGCGGCAATGGTCGGATCGACCGTGACGAGGAATGCGACGACGGCAATGACGACCCCACCGANGGCTGTCGAGCCGACTGCCAGCGACCGGCTTGTGGTGATGGTGTTGTCGATCACGATGAAGCCTGTGATGATGGCAANCTCGAAGGCAGAGACGCCTGCCGAAGAGACTGCAGCGANCCCGTCTGCGGTGACAACATCGTCGACGATTTCATGGGCGAAGAATGCGATGATGGCCAAGATGGNGANGAAGATGCCTGCACGGACGCCTGTCGACGGGCGACATGTGGCGACGGAATCATCTGGTTCGGTGTCGAGGATTGCGATGACGGCAACGACGAAAACAANGACTTTTGCTCCAACNCCTGCCGCTCTGGCGCCGCNTGCCTTGGCAGCATGGCTTGTTACCCCATGGACGGCGATATTCTCGATTCGTCAGGCAATGAGCACCATGGTGTCAATTACGGCGCCGCCATGGTGGCCGANCGACGGCAAGCACCTGCNGGGGCTTTGGCTTTCCANGACGGTGCTTATGTGGAGATTGCNGATGATGACCGACTCGACGGCTTCGATGCCTTCTCNTTGTGCGCCTGGGTTCGNCCNNTAGCCCAACAAGANCGAGAGCGATTTATCGTNGCCGAAAAGGGCGGCTCCTACCGCCTCGCCATCGAACCCAGCAATCAGCGTCCNTGGATCAGCATCGCCACCTTGGAAGGCCANTTTCGGGTGGATGGNAACCTNCCGGTCTCTTTCGGTCAATGGAATCAACTGTGTACCGTTTATGACGGGAATCAAGTCCGCCTGTTTGTTCGGGGTCAAAACGCCGGTTCGNCGGCNGCCTCNGGGACCTTACGAAACAACGTCGCTCCATTAAGAATCGGAGGCTGTGGCGCCGACGAAGCCTGTCTCATGCGAGCGTTCACCGGCGATCTTGACGCCGTGTTGCTCTGGGATGAGGCGATTAGCGCCCAAACCCGTGACGCNCACGGACAATGANATCCTTTGATTCCNGNCTGTTGGGGGACCNATGCCGGAATGGANNCAACCAANGCNTGTAAAATACGATCGANAAAATGAGAAAGATAAGNGCNTNAAAAAGCACNACGCAAGGCGTTTAGGGCAGACCGACCTGAACCTGCGGACGCTCCCCTTCGACCGCNATCAANAGATGATTTTCTCCCCGTGCAATGCAAGGTGCNATACACTCGAGAAAGTCGTCTTCAGCGACCTCTGAAANCGTTGCTCCCCCCACAGTTACCTGGGCGCCTGCATCCGGCCCGGTGTCGGGCCNCAGGCGCAATTCAATGACTGTTCGTCCTCTTTGCGATCGGTTCACATTAATTCGAGTCTGCGACCCCGTGGTGATCTGACTCGCACTCACGTTGCCCTGACCNGCACTGGCGCCCCATGCCCCATCGAAACGCCAGCTCTTGTTGCCCGCAAGTCCAGGGAGCACCCGTAACCAGAGCGTTTTGCCATAACGGTCTAAGTCCTC
Source organism: Myxococcales bacterium (assembly GCA_002696345.1). GTDB lineage: Bacteria > Myxococcota > UBA4151 > UBA4151 > UBA4151 > UBA4151. The sequence goes on along the minus strand of NZRT01000108.1, from coordinate 44,526 downwards.
GTCGCCATAGGGAAGGACCGTGCGGAGGCGGGGGTCTGTCATGGCGATCAAACTCCCACCCCTTTGGTAGATGGGCATGATCTCAAGGGGAGTGGCTGCCACATGGGTGCGATTCCCTTCGATCATGCTGTCATCCCACCAGTTGAACCATTGCCCCTCGGGCGCAAACAACTGCCGTTCAGTCGCTTCTTCCACCACCGGTGCGACCAACAGATCCGGACCGAAGAGATAGCTCTCCTCGTCATTCCAAGCCGCTTCCACCTCGCCAGCCGCAACCCCCACGGGCACCAGCGGCGGGCTACCGTCGGTGACGGCCCGATCGATCAGTCCCTCAATGGTGGGCAACAAGCGCATGTGAAGCTGTGAGTAGGTTCGATAGATCGGCACGGCGATCTCGGTATCGTAGAGATTCTCATCCCAGGGGTTATGGGTCGTATCCCCTCGACCGCCGCCCCCCAACTGCATCACCGTGGACAAGGCGCCAAACTGAGACCATCGCAAAAGAACCTCGGTGGTCGACGGCCCTCCTCGATAACCACCGATGTCGCTACCGTAGAGCGGGTAGCCACTCATGGAAGCACTCAAATGAGCGCTGACCGCTGCGGGCAAACCACCAACGCTCAAACGTCCGTCAGCTTCCACCTCACCAGCACGCCGAAAATCATTATCCAAATCACCAGGCCAAAGCGTAATCCCATTCTTGGTATCGTAAATACCACCCGTACGAGTGATCACGTACCAATCCTCGGGGTGAATTTCTTTCAGCAACCCGATCATCGCCTCGTGAAACAAGCGACTGTAACGGGTGTGATGAATTTCTGAGCCCGCCCCATCGTGAAAAGTCACGGCTCGGTTGTCCATTCCGAGAAGATCTGCTCGCATAGTCTCGCCATAGTCCAACTTAAACCCGCGAATTCCCTGCTCAAGAACGGGCCGAATCAGATCCTGGTAGGCCACCACTGCCTCGGGGTTTGAGAAGTCCACATGACCACCAAACCCCCGACCCCACTGAAAGCGAAAGGGCTTCCCATCAGGCCCTTCAACCAGCCAGCCCTCCTCGGCGAAGCGATCGTATAGATCGCGACTCCCCTCGATGGGCATACCAACTTGTTGGTCCGAGTCGTCGGAGGTGTTCATATGTTCTGTGGCCCAAACAATCGCGTGAAATCCCAGGGCTTCCAGTTCAGCCAACATCCCGTCGGGATCCGGGAACTGTACCCGATTCCATTGAAAAGTATTGTGACCCGTAGACCAAGGGGCATCGATCCAAATCAAGCTACCAGGAATCTCTAACTCTCGAAGTTTGCGCGCATCGGCCAACACTCGATCTTGCCCCGTGGAGACCACCACACCATTTCGGAGGGTCACCGCATGCTCGTTGCGCCATTGTTGCGGTGCAAGAACCCATCGAGGCGGCTTTGGAGGCAAGCCCATCCGTCGGGCATGAGCTGCCGCGTTGTCGAGAATCGATCCGGCTCGAACACGGAGAGGCAAACGGTCGCCGTGAAAAAGCGCTCGCAAGTGATCCGGGTCCGTGGCGCCGACGTCGTAGGCACCCACCCGCTCGGTCTCCGTCAACACGGAAAATCCCTGAGTCGTTGCGAAGAATGGCACCGGAGCATGGGACTCATTGGTCGATGATGCATAGTTTCGAGGTGCTGCAAAATACAGTGGGACCACGCGCCCAAGCAGGTCGACACCATCGAAACGCTCGCCGGCACCCACCACGTGCTCACCTTCCCGAAGCTGCCAACAGATTCGATTCATTGCGATCTGCTCGGAGGGCGCTGTGAACTGAATCTCGATATCGATGAACCCCTCAACACCCGATGTCAGGGTCAGTCGCGCAGACTCCCCTTCCAGATCTCCTTTAAGGGGGATGAGTAAACTGCCGTCCTCTTGCAACTCTGCATCGGTGCTCTCGAGCCAAGCCAAATCATCTGTTGGCTCTTCCGGCGGATGAAAACGCTCCGCTGACGTCCCTCCTTTCAAAGCGAGACTGAGGGCGGGACACCCACGCTCAGCCGTTCGACCCACCAAACGTTCGCCTTCGAAAACCTGCAGAGAGAAAGGGGAAAAGGTGGCGACCACTCGTGTCGTCCCCTCGCTTCGTTCGATGAAATCCTGAATCGACTCTTCCTCGCAAGCGGCGCATGCGTTGCAGAAGAGCCCAAACAACAGTGTCCAGCGAGCCATCAGTAAGTGGTAATCATGGGGCGCATCCAATCGACACGACCCCGTACTCCATCGGCGTATAGCGCCTGGAGTTCTTGGGTGATCGGGCCCCGCTTCCCCTCACCTACCGGCCGACGATCCACCTCTCGTACCGGTGTGATTTCTGCCGCTGTGCCGGTCATAAACACCTCATCAGCAACGTACAGCGCATCTCGCCCAAAAAGAGTCTCTTGAACCGTGTAACCCATGTGCTCCAGCATCTGAATGGCAGTTCGCCGAGTGATCCCGGCCAAGATATTGGTCACGGAAGGTGTCTTTACCGTGCCATTTTTGATGGCGAAGATATTTTCGCCCGTACCCTCTGCCACCAATCCTGTGGCATCAAGCATCACGGCCTCGTCAAAACCGTTATCGTTGGCCTCATAGCGAGCCAGGATGGAGTTGACGTAGTGTCCAACCACTTTTGCCCGTTGCAAGGTGGAGCCAACCGCATGACGAGCAAAGGAAGAAGTCCCCACACTAATTCCCTTCTCCAGACCCTCTGCGCCTAAATAAGCCCCCCATTCCCAGGTCGAAACACTGACATGGACCGGGTTGCTTCGTGCACCCAGCCCCATCGCACCGTGTCCCAGGTGAATNAGAGGNCGAATNTAAGCCTCGTTGAAATCATTTGCCTGCAAGGTCTCAAGGCAAGCGGATCGCAATTCGGCTTTCGNCACAGGAACGTCGATATGACACATTTTTGCGCTGTCGTAGAGCCGGTCCAAATGGGCGTCTAAATGAAAGACACCGCCTCCACCGCCCTCCTGTGCNTAGCTTCGAATNCCCTCAAAAAGACCGAGGCCNTAGTGCAGGGTATGAGAAAGGATGTGAACATTTGCTTCGTCGTAAGGAACGAGTTTACCGTTCATCCAGATGGCTTTGCTTCTTATGGACATTGGCGGTCTCCTGGGCAGAAGCCTTGACCACGACTCGAGCTTGGCCTCAACGGTAANTCGCCCCATGGAGCGGTGAAAGCACGATGGAACGNGCCTACAAAGCGGCTTTAATCGATCATTTTANCGGCCGGTGGCTCACCGATCGNAAAGTGGAGCGATTCCACGAGGTGCTGAANCACCGCACCCGCCACCTGACTGTGGTTCTNGAAAACATCTTTCANCCCCACAACGCCAGTGCAGTGATTCGGTCCTGTGATGCCTTCGGCCTCCAAGATCTGCACGTGATTGAATTAAACAACCGCTTTGCACCGAATAAAGACATCGCCTTGGGCAGTCAGCGCTGGATTCAAACGACCCACCACTCGAATTCNGCCGNCTGTATCGACGCCTTGAAAGCGAGCGGCTATCAGGTGGTCGCGACGACCCCCCACACCACACGANCCCTGGCCAGCCTACCGATCGACAAGCCTCTTGCTCTTTGCTTTGGCGAGGAGAANCCTGGGTTGAGTNNAAGTGTNTTGGATCGAGCAGATCATGTGGCTTGTCTGCCCATGTATGGCTTTGCTGAAAGTTACAATCTGTCCGTCAGTGTGGCGCTCGGTTTGTATGATCTTCGAACCCGACTCCAAGCCAGTGACGTCAGTTGGGGGCTTGGTTCCCATGAAAAGCTCGATATTTTTCTCCACTGGTGCCGCCAAGTCATCCCCAATGTGGCAGAAATCGAACAACGTTTTCGGAGTCAATGGTCGACATGAAACGAACCCTCCTTAAAATCTTNGGTGCGGGACTNGTGCTTTTCGGNATCACCGCCGCTGTGGTTGGCTGGTGGTTAAGTGCTGCNGGCCACGAAGGNCCCANCCAATACAACTTNAACGGCAAGACCTTTATCAACCAGATCCCTCGGGTACGGGATCCTCTNCATGCCCTAAAGACAGCGTGGGAGACAAAGAACAAAGCGTGGTCAGAGCGGCCCCTCGAACAGACCGCAAAGCCTGTTGAAAGGGTGCAGGGCTCCGACATCGTGGCAACTTTTGTCGGGCACTCCACCGTGCTCATCCAAACCGAGGGGCTCAATCTGCTCACNGACCCTGTTTGGTCGGAGCGTGCCAGTCCCTTTNGCTTTGCGGGACCTCATCGCTTTCATCCACCAGGTATNCCCTTCGATGATCTGCCTCCGATCGACGCCATTGTGATCAGTCACAACCATTACGATCACACGGACCTTCCGACGCTAAAGCGCTTGATGGAGCGACATCCTGCTCGACTCTTTGTCCCCCTGGGGGTCGAACACTTGGTACGCGACGCAGGNATCGAGAACGTGGAGGCCTCCGATTGGTGGCAAATCTTCGACTTGGGACAGGGGCGGATTCTCCACGGGATTCCCGCTCAACACTTNTCATCCCGGGGTCTTTTTGACCGAGACCGGACCCTGTGGATGGGATGGGCGCTTCAAACNGCTAGCGGCGTCATGTATTATGCCGGGGACACGGCCAGCGGNCCTCATTTCCGACAAGTCCTCGAGCGGCTCGGNCCTCCTCGCTTGGTGCTCATGCCCATCGGCGCTTACCGGCCGAACGGAATGATGCGCTCGGTTCACGTCAATCCAGAAGAGGCTGTAGAGGGATTCCTNGAATGCGGCGCCGAGGCGGCGATCCCGGTCCACCATGGAACCTTCAAGTTAGGTATGGAGGGGCAGGACGAACCTCTNGATGACCTTGAACTCGCTCTCGACGAGCGGGGAATCGAAAGGCAGCGATTTGCGAACCTCCCCCCTGGCGCCTCCCGGCGCTTCACTCANGACGTNCCCCTTCANGCACGACGGGTAAAGCCGGAGATTGGTCACGGTACACCTCGAGAGCCAACGAAGGCGGATTAAATCTCCCGCGCCTTGACACTCCAAACNCGCCAGATCGACTCCAGGGCTTCCACAGCTCCGCAGGAAAAACGCAACCGAACCAGGGGGGTGACCGGNGTGGTTCCAGGATTTATTTCCACCGTCGGAACCCCACGAGAGATCGCCATCACGATGGGCTGGGCAATGTAAGAAAAGCCGCTGCTTGTGCCNACGGAAAAGACCAGATCGAAGCCCTTTTGCAGTTGTTCATTGAAACGATTCATCGCCATGGGCGGNAGCATCTCACCGAAGAGAACGACCCGGGGACGAATGATCGATTGGCAGCGAGGGCAATGGGGAGGAAGTTGCAAATGAGCGTAATCTACAACCTCCTCATCCCAGCGACAGTTCGGACAGTAAAGTTGGTGGATATCACCGTGGATGGGGATGATATTGCGGCTCCCCGCACGACCATGAAAACCATCCACATTCTGAGTCAGAACCCATGTTTCAAGGCGATCCTGAAAAGCAGCGATCAGCCCATGGGCTCGATTTGGTTCGGCGCCCCGACAGGCTTGTTCGATTTGAGCGATGTACTTCCAACACAATGCTGGGTGACGACGCAGCATGCCCCCGGACAAAGCCTGCTCGATGGTCACGCCCTCAGGGGTCTCTGCATCCTCGTAGAGTCCACCAACCCCTCGGTAGGTGGGCAAGCCGCTCTCCGCAGAAAGCCCCGCGCCTGTGATAAAGAGAACCCTTCGAGCCTTGTGTAACCAGGTGGCAACCTGTTCTGCTGGCGTCACGCAGACCCCATCGGCTTATCGAAAGCGGACAAACGCTCGGCGATCACGGCAACGAGTACCGCTCGAACGGCGTTCTGCTCGAGGCCGCGGAGGCTGGCTAGAATCTGCTCACTAACATCCTGAAACCCCTGACAGGCCAAAGCGTCCGGGCTCAGCGGGCACGGCAACTGTTCGCTGTGAACTGCAGCGAGGAGTGCTTTCAGTTGTTCCAAACGAATACCTACAAATCCCATCGACAAGTCCCCTCCCTCCGATCGCGCCTGCCCCGCCGACCCATGCGGGTCAAGCAGATGTGGAAAAGCCGCCGTCTTGAGGCTAACTTCGGATCCTGGGAGTCTCCTATGCTGCGTCTTGTTCCTCTTTGCCTTCTTTTCCTTTGTGCCTGTCCTGCACAAGAGCCCAAGCCCCAACAAGACGCCGGAATCGCCGTACCGGAAGGACCAGAACTCGCCCCCGAAGAGGAGGTGATTCAGGTCCTGCCCGACGAGTGGATGCTCGGCAGGATCGGCAACACGGACAATCAGGCTTTGGAGCGAGATGTTCGTTGGAACCGCTTGCAGTACCCGGAAGTGGGATCGGATCGTCGCTATGCGGTCGACTGGGAGCGGGTTCGGGCGACGGAAGCAGGGGATTTACCCACCTCCCAACGCACCCTTTATTGGGCCGTAGCAAAAATGGATTTGAGCGAAGGCGAGCGACTCTTCGCTCGAGTGGATCGGGGCTACACCGTCTACGTGAACGGCCGGGCGCAACCGGCGGATATTTACGGCAGCGGCAAACACCGAATTCCCCTGGCTGACGAACCCGGCGAACACCTCATCGCCGCCCAACTCACGGGTGGCCGGGGCAATGCGAAGATTCAACTCTTTATCACCGGCCATGAAATTGTCTTCAACCCTCGGGACCGTACCTACAGCGATCTGCGAGAAGGGGATGATAGCCCCCTCTACCTGGGCATCCCCGTTCTCAACATCACATCCCAATTGCTCGGGGACGTTCAATGCCGAGTCCTGGAAAGCGAGCACGTCGAAGCCACCACGACGGTCTTTCCCGGAATGGGCTCCTACACCCTCACCCAATTGGCTTTCGAGATCCGCCCGAAGGCCCCGTGGGGTGCGCCAGAGACCGTGATTCCCATCACCATTGAGATCGAAGCTCAGGGGCTGATTTATCGCTACCAGCACACTCAGGAATACACCGTCATCGAAAGCACCAAGCACTATCGCCGTAGTTTCATCAGCCCTCAAGATGGCTCTGTGCAGTATTACGGGGTTCAACCCCCAAAGAACTTCGATGCTGAGCGGGACTACGCCCTGGTCCTGAGCCTTCATGGAGCCAGCGTCGAAGCCATCGGGCAGGCACGCAGTTACTCCCAGCGGGACTGGAATTACGTGGTGGCCGCCACCAACCGTCGTCCCTTTGGCTTCGATTGGGAGGAGTGGGGTCACTTCAACGCCCTCCACTCCCTCGACAACGCCATGGATCGCTTCAACATCGATACCACCCGGGTCTATGTCACCGGTCACTCCATGGGCGGACACGGCACTTGGCACAATGGCGTCATGATGCCTGGACGCTTCGCGACGCTCGGCCCCAGCGCCGGCTGGGAAAGCTTTTACTCCTATGGTGGCTCCCAGCGACCAAGCGGACTTTTTGCTCGCTCCCGAGCCCACTCCGATACCCTCAACTATCTCTCCAACATCGCCCGCCGTGGCGTCTACGTGATCCATGCAGACGCCGACGACAATGTGCCCGTTCGAGAGGGGCGCAACCTCGTTGAGGCGGCTCGACAACATACCGATGACGTGGCGTACCATGAGGAGCCTGGAAAGGGGCATTGGTGGAATGGAGACGTTTCGGAAGGGGTCGACTGTGTTGACTGGCAACCCCTCTTCGATTTCATGGAGGCCCGCAGCCTGGACCCCTTCGAACTCGACTTCGAGTTCATCAGCCCGAATGCAGCCTACGCCGAACATCACTCCTATGTTCGCTTGCGCTCTGCGCTCAGCCCCGAGGCAGACCTCGAACTCCGTAGCCGGCAGGAGGCTGACCGGGTGATTCTAGAGACGGTGAACGTCCGCAGCATGATCCTCGACGGTGATGGCCTCACGGCCAAGGGCATCAGCGAGATTGAGGTGGATGGTGAAGTCATTCCGGTGACCACCGGCGACATCGAGTACGGCCCCCAAACCGGCAAGCGGCCTGGAGTCCACGGTCCCTACAACGAGGTGTATCGCCGCCCCTTCTGCTTTATCGTCAGCGACAACGACCGAGGCGCTGCAGCGGCTGTCGCTGCCCACCATGCGGGTCAATGGAACGTCATCGGCAATGGGCAAGCATGCACCCTGCCGATGAGCCGGCGCCAAGAAGCGATCGATGCGGGGCGAAACACAATCTACGTGGCCGTTTCACAGGACCAACTCAATCTTCCCAACGACTTTCCCTTTCGTTGGGATGATGAAGGCATCTACTATCAAGATCAGCGCCAACGGGACGGCGCCTTCTTCTCCCTCTTTGAGGAAGACGGCCGACTCTCAGCGGTTCTCGCCGCCCCCACCGGCAAAGAAGATCTCCTCTTTGAGATTCTCCCTTACTCCAGTCGAAGCGGCTTTCCAGACTTCCTCGCTTGGAACGATCGAGGCCTGGTCGCCACGGGTTTTTATGATTCGGATTGGCGCTTTGACCGGAGTCTTACGGCACCGTGAAACCAAGACTACTGTTCGTCGGACACCTGCCTCCTCCCCTCCATGGAGTGAGTCTCGCAAACCAACGACTCCTCGATGCGGGTCCCATCCATGATGCGTTCGAAGTGCGGGTTCTTCCGGTCCAAGGGGCTCAATCCATCAAAGAGATTGCAAACCCGAGTCGCCTTCCCATCGGCGCAACTCGAAGAGGCATCAACCTCTTAGCGAAGCTAACGGCAGCCGTCGGGAAAGCGGACCTCGTCTACTACACGCCAGGCCTCTTCGGTTTGTCTGTTCTTCGAGATGCTGTCCTGATGAAGGTTTGCGAAGCGCGCGGAGTCCCCTACTGCCTCCATTTGCACAGCGGGGGTATCGGTCTCAACTGGGAGGGGCAGCCCGATGGTGCCCTGATCCAAAAAGCCCATCGGCACATGCTCAACCAAGCAGCCATGATTCTACTGCTCCATGAACAATTTTATCCGGAGTTTAACAGTTACCTTCAACCCGAGACTCCATGGTGCGCCGTCGGCAATGGGGTACCCGGCAGTACTTTACAGCCGCCAATCGAAGAGTCGGGACCCTTTCGCCTCGCATTTATTGGCAACATTCAGCCGATTAAAGGCTTCATGTATGGCCTCCAAGTCCTCGCAGGTCTGCCCCACGCCGAGTTGGACGTGGTCGGCGGCTTTTCCTCGGAAGCGTACCAACATGAGATCCATGATCAGATCGCTCGTTTGGGGTTAACGAAACGGGTTCATTTTCATGGTTCGCAGCCCCCAGAAACCGCTTGGGACCCCCTAGAAGCGTGTCAGGTCCTCCTCTTTCCATCTCATGTCCGTGAAGGACTCCCCTTGGTGTGGCTCGAGGCGATGGCTCGAGGCAAAGCAGTGGTTAGCTTCGACGTCGGCTGCGCAAAGACTGTCCTTGGTGATATCGCAACGGAAAGCGTGGTGCCGAGAACCGATGTGGCTCAGATGATCGAGACGTTAAAAGCATGGGATGAGAACCGATCCTACCTCGCCAGCCTTCGATTGCGAGCTCAGGAGAAAGCACATCGTGAATTTTCGGTAACTGCGTGGCAGAGTCGGGTCACAAAAGCCTTACTTAAGGCTCTGAACGAGAGAAATAGACTCTCAAGAGAGACATGATGCGAACTCTAGTGACCGGTGGTGCCGGGTTTATTGGATCCCATTTAGCAGACGCCGCATGCACCCTTGGTCATGAGGTTATGGTGATCGATAATCTCAGTCGCGGACATCGTCGAAACCTACCTGCAAAAGCCCACTTTCACGCCCTCGACATCACCAGCGAAGAGGCGCTCCAGGTACTCACCCGATTTCAACCGGATGCCGTCTTTCACTTCGCCGCACAGATGGATGTGCGAAAGAGCGTTGCCGATCCGATCTTTGATGCGCAGGTCAATGTCCTCGGCACCATCGCTTTTGCAAAAGCTGCAGCAGAAAGTGGCTGCCAGTTGTTTGCCATGGCGAGTACGGGTGGCGCGATCTACGGCGAGCAATCCGAATACCCAGCGCCCGAATCACACCCATGCCGCAGCGATAGCCCCTACGGTTTGTCCAAACTCTCCGGTGAACACTACCTAGACTACTTCAGCCGAACGAGCAGCATGCGAACAGCAGCGCTTCGCTTAGCCAACGTCTACGGCCCACGGCAGGACCCCCATGGTGAGGCAGGAGTTGTCGCCATCTTCAGCCAAAAGATGCTGGCGAATGAACAACCAACNATCTTCGGNGNCGGNGGNCAGACNCGNGANTATGTNTANGTNGGCGATGTGGTCGCCGCCTTNCTNTCGNTNCTCGANNNTCNGCGCNGCNCATGGTGCCATCAANATCGGCACCGCCATCGAAACCGATGTCAATGAACTTGCCCGCTTGATCAGCGAAGCCGCTGAATACGANGGCCAGCCAAACTATGCGCCGGCGAAGCCAGGCGAACAACGGCGCAGTGTCATCAGTTACCAGCGAGCTACCGAAGTTCTTGGTTGGCAGCCCAAGGTGAGCCTTGANGCAGGACTAAAGAANACGGTCGATTGGTTTGCGCAAACCCCTTAGNCNTTGAGTTCGCTTCGATTTCGAAAGTGCTCAAGGGCCTCAGGGTTTGCCAAAGCAGNGCGGTTTTTCACATCCTGTCCATGAATCATTTTCTTCACNGCNAGCTCAACGATTTTACCGCTCTTTGTACGAGGGATNTCNGGAACTTGTGCGATGACCGCGGGCACATGTCGTGGTGTTGTTTCGGCTCGAATTTGACGACGAATCTCACCACGGAACTCATCATCGAGTTGCAGACCGTCCCGAAGCACCACAAAAAGGACCACGCGCTGATCTCCGTCACGATCTTGGCCGACGCAAATCGCTTCAACAACCGCGTCCATCTGCTCCACCTGACGATAAATCTCCGCCGTGCCGATTCGGACTCCACCGGGNTTCAACGTCGCGTCGCTGCGTCCATAGACGATGAGTCCACCGGATTCCGTCTCTTCGACCCAATCGCCATGGGTCCAGACACCGTCATAGGCTTCGAAATAAGCAGNTCGATAACGATGTCCCTGATCNTCGTTCCAAAACCCGATNGGCATCGACACAAATGCCTGTCGACAGACCAACTCACCGGGCTGACCCACCACAGCGTTGCCTTCACCATCGAAGACAGCCACATCCATGCCCAAGCCTTTCACTTGCAACTCGCCCCGACGCACCGGGCCGGCGGGATNGCCAAGTGCAAAGCANGAGATAATATCCGTCCCCCCCGTGATGCTGCTGACACACAGGTCGTCACCGATGGCCTCGTAAACAAAATCAAAGCTCTCTGGCACCAAGGGCGAGCCCGTGGAGAGCAAGGTTTTGACNTTGGATAAATCGAAATGATCCTTGGGAACCAAACCGCTCTTTTTCACCGCATCGACATACTTTGCACTCGTACCGAAGGCTGTAATGCCCTGATCCTGAGCCCAACGAAAAAGCACCTCGGNACCGGGGTAAAATGGATTGCCTTCAAACAGCATGATCGCCGTGCCACCGGCCAAGGCGCTAACCAACCAATTCCACATCATCCATCCGCAGGTGGTGAAGTAGAAGAGACGATCATGAGCACCTAAGTTGGTATGCAGCCGATGCTCTTTAATATGCTGNAGCAGCGTTCCACCCGCCCCATGAACGATGGCTTTGGGAACCCCCGTCGTCCCGGAAGAATACATGATGTACATCGGGTGATCGAAGGGAAGACGAACAAAAGAAAGATCCGGACAATCGGCTTGGTGTATCCAATCATTCATCAACTGGCAGTCACGGAGTCCGTCCACATCGGGTTGGTCTTCGAGGTAGGAGATGACCAGACATCGCTCCACGGTCGGCAGACCCGCAAGGATCTCCGCCAACTGCGGGCGCCGGTCGAAATTCTTNCCTTTAAAGCGATAACCATCCGCAGCGATCAGAAAGCGTGGCTCCACTTGGCCAAACCGATCCAAAACACCCTGCACCCCAAAATCCGGTGAACAACTGGTCCAAACGCCCCCCAAGCTCGTCACCGCCAACATGGCAACNACCGCCTCCGGCACGTTGGGAACAAAAGCAGCCACCCGATCCCCAGGTTCCAGCCCCANGCGNCGGAACCCNTCGGCGACCTTNGCCACCTGNTCGTGGAGTTCGGCGAAGCTCAACTGGCGCTCCATCGACTCCTCACATCGAAAGTGGATCGCTAGACGATCGTCCCGATNCCGGAGNAGATTTTCAGCNACGTTCAGTCGAAGCCCAGGAAACCACTGTGCGCCTGGCATGGTATCAGCGCCCAATGCAGGGCTTAACGAGCCCTCCCCAACGCATTCACCCAGCGCCCATATCTCGGACCAAAANAGCTCGCGATGGGTCACGCTCCAGGTGTGAAGTGCCTCATAATCCGGAAGATCAACGTTGTATTTCGTTGCGACGCGCTGACGGAACTGCGTGATCGCTGCGTTCTCNATCGTTTCAGGGTCAGGCTGCCAGAGAATCGGGTTCATGACGGACTGTTCGCGTTCATNGCGACGAAGGAAAAGAAACTTTACCGCCGCTTACCTCGAAAGCGGTGGCACACAGCCACTTTGATCTGCTGCTTCCGGTGTCCAAACCAGCTNCGTCGAGCCCAAATCAAAGGTGGGCATGGCTTGTTTGACCGCAGGGTCAAGGCCTTCATGATCGACCAGTTCCTGAAGNATATCGAGCCCCATGGGTCGGATCCGAACCTTCATCTCCACNCGATCCACGTCACCAGGAAATGACAGGTTGTAGTTCCGATGATTTTCGCCGGTATCGATTCCCCGCAGATGGGGTACCGGCGAAGGCATCACGTCGGACTCAGTGCGAACCATATCCCAAAAGTCATGGGTGATGTTGCCGTCGGCGTCGTAAGCGGTGGCACCAAAGCTGATCATTTGCGTGTCTTCATTCTTCACGCTCGTCATCGCTTGATCATCAGCGACGTTGCCCGTCGAGAAGCGCTCCTCATCTCCCTCATAACCTATGATTTCCACCCAGGCTCTACGATCCTGAATGGCACCGCTTGGCCAAGCATGCCCAGCTCCCATATTTTCCATCTGAACAAGAAGTCGAGTGTTCTCACCATCTGAGCCAACACAAAGGCGTGCTGACAGCGTGGTATCCAAGCTCAACTGAACAGCTTGTCGTTGCCTTTCTCGGTCAGGAAAGGGTGTCAGAGCAATATCGACCCCTGGCATGCTGTGGTCATGGTGACGGCGTAGCGACACTCCTTCGTAGTTGGCGACCACATCGGTTCGTCCCGGCATATGACAACGATTGCAGGTGGAACGATCCCGATTGGTCGGATCGCTGAAAAGGCTTTCTTTCCATTCCTTGTAGGTTTGCTCGATGTGCACGCCCAGTGGGTTCACAATATCATGGCAACTGCCGCACATGTCGGCGCTGGCGAGATGGTCTCGATCATGCAGATTGCTGTACGAAGATCGATGCACGGGATTTTCTGCAGCGTCTGCAAACCCTCCGCGCATGACCCCATCATCAGAGAGCACCAAAGCGTTGTTATGAGTCCCTTCGACCGCCGAAACAGCGTGGCATGCGTAACAGGATACCCCCTTCAGTGAAGCGGGTACGTCGGCCAGGTTCAAACCATCCGTCGTCGCTCCCGTTTTCAGGGCAATCGGCGCATGACACTGAACACAAAATGACCCCAAAGCGCCCCCTGTTTCCCGCTGTCCCTTGGCGTTCATGGCCAAAAAGACCGGGTCTTCACTGGCGTAGGCGTGCATCGAGCCGGCCCACTCACTCAGGTGATTGGGGTGACACTCACCACAGGTTTGTGGATCCATTAGACGGGCGAGCTCTTCCGAAGTCGGCAAGACGGGCTCAGGATCCTCACAGGCGAGGGTACAGAGCCAAGCTAAGCTGAACCAAAGAGCACGCTTCATGAAGACAAGATAGATCCGTCGACGACCCTATTCAACTTTCAACGCCCTCTTTCGATTCCCGAGCAGCTTGACCCGAGCAATCGAGTCACTCACCTTAACCATGAGACTGGAGGCTTCATTGACGAACAAACAAGATAACATGGAGCCCTGCTATTGGATCCTTACATTGATTCTTTCGATCCTCACCGGCTTCATGGGTTTGGATCGATTTTATCTGGGCTACCGTCTCCTCGGGACCCTGAAACTCATCACCCTCGGAGGGTGTGGGCTCTGGGTACTCTACGACATCGTCATGATCGTGAATGGTGAGATGCGAGATGGCCTTGGGCGCCCTCTCGTTCGATAAAGGGAAATACCCCTTCCAGCCGACGTCATCGAACCGGGTCAAGGGAAGCGACATGGGCGATCGACTCACTCAATAACGAAAGACGCAACTCCCCCAAGTAAACCCACTTCCAAAACCCGTCATCGTCACCAGTTCACCCCGCTTCAATTTACCCTCGCTGACCACCTGGTCGAGGAGGATGGGCAAGGTGGCCGCACTCGTGTTGCCTGTCTTGTGGATGTTGTTGTGCACCTTGGCGGGATCCGCTTGTAATTTCTTCGCCACCATCTCGTTGATTCGCAGGTTCGCTTGATGGAAGAGGAAGTGATCCACGTCGTCCAGACCCAGATCACATTCCGCTAAGGTTGCCAGTAAAACTTCAGGCATGCGAGCGACGGCGTGCTTGAACACGAAACGTCCGTCCATCGCCGGCACCTGTCGTCCTTCAGCGATCATCTCAGCATTGGTCAGTCCCTGGTAAGCCAATCCGGGAGCATCCATCCACAATCGTTCAGCATGCTCTCCTTGGGCGTAAACACGGCAATTGAGGATCCCATCGCCCTCCTCGCTCGGCCCTAAAATGAGCGCCCCAGCCCCATCACCGAAAAGAACCGCCGTGTCTCGCCCTCGATCACTGAATTCCAGACCTCTGGAATGCAGTTCAGAGCCACACACCAACACCCGTTGATAGATCCCCGATTCCACGAAGGCCCGGGCCGTTTGCAACGCGTACACAAAACCTGTGCACTGACAACGCAGATCCATGGCGGGGGTGGCATCGAGACCCAGCTTCCGCTGCAGAAAACTGGAAACCCCGGGGAAGTAATGATCCGGTGTGAAACTCGCCACCACGATCATGTCCAAGTCACCCGCTTCAAGGCCTGCGGAAGCCAAGGCCGCTCTGGAGGCTTCCAGGGCGAGGTCGCTGGTCATCATCCCATCATCGACAAAGCGCCGTTCCTTAATACCAGACCGCTGCTGAATCCACTCGTCGGAGGTGTTCATGATCTGAGCTAGATCATCGTTTGTCACCACTTTAGGGGGCAGATAACTTCCTGTGCCCAATACCTTTGCTCGAAGGGCCATCTCTTCTCTCCTGACCATGAACTAGAAAGACCTCCCGCCGGGGTCAAGAAGGACAAGCTAACTTGTCGTCGTCAAATCAGCATGGCATAGGTCAATCTCGCATTCCAATGGAAATAAAAATGGACACTCTTGGCTTCGGCGAGCGACTTCGGCACGTGCAACATCGGGTTCAATCTCTAGCGGATCTCGGCCGCGAAGAGACCCACGACCGACTCATTCGGGTCTTCGTCGAACTGTTGCCCAAACTTTTACACTGCGAACGCTGCTCCATTTTTCTCGCCGACCCACAGGGTGACACCCTCGGGGCAAAATATGGGACTGGGATTTCAGAAGGTGAAATCGAGGTCAGCGACCCCCAAAGTATCGCAGGTCGGGTTGCTGTGACCGGCAACGCAGTGATCGAAAATCATCCCAACCGGGCTGCCCCCTCCCACCATGAGGCTGAAAAAGCCACCGGCTTCCAACTTCAAAATATCCTCTGTGTTCCCGTACGAAGTCGGGCGATGGGCTCGGAAATCGTCGGTGTGGTTGAAGTCCTCAACAAAAAGGGAGGTTTCGATGCCCAGGATCAAGAGCGATTGGAGGATCTCGCCGACGGATTATCCCACGCGATCGAATCCGTTTGGGCGCAAGACCGCCTGGTCGCTCTAGGCGTCGAATTGAGTCGAGAAATTGCCACGCTACCGGACCGTAATCGCTCGTTTATCGCCAGCGACCCTCGCATGATCCAGATCCTCGACGAGGTGGAGGCGCTCGGTCCCACCCCAGCGTCGGTCTTGATCACCGGTGAAAATGGTACCGGTAAAGAGTTGGTTGCCCGTCGACTGCATCAACTCTCCGGTGATCCTGGACGTCCGTTCGTGGCCGTTAACTGTGCCGCGATTCCAGAAAATCTGATCGAAAGTGAGTTCTTTGGTCATGAGCGAGGTGCTTTTACCGGCGCAGAGAAGAGCAAGCCGGGGTTCTTAGAAATGGCCACCGGGGGGACCCTCTTCCTCGACGAGGTGGGTGAGATGCCCCTTGCACTGCAGGCCAAACTACTCCGGGTGTTGGAGCAAAAGGAGGGACGTCGAGTCGGCGGTCAACGACTGGTCCATTATCGCTTTCGTTTGCTCTCGGCCACCAATCAAGATCTGGTGGCAAAAGTGGCAGACGGCAGCTTTCGGGAGGACCTCTACTACCGACTCTTCTCTGTCCATGTCACCGTTCCCCCCCTGAGGGAACGGTTGCGGGACATTCCGCTGATGCTGGAACGCTTCGTCGCCGAAACCAGTGAAGAATGGCAAAAACCCATCAGCGGGATCGCTCCGGATCTCATCGAGCGGTTCGAGGCTTACCATTGGCCTGGTAACGTCCGGCAGTTGCGTCGAGAAGCGGAACGATTGGTGGCGCTCACGCCGCCCGGAGAGTCGATCGAACTCAATCGCTGCTCCCCGGAACTAAAACAACGCCCAAAGGAGAGCAGCCTGCAGATCATTGCCGACGGCAGCGTCAGCCTAAAAGAACAACTTCGAGCCTTCGAACATCGAATCGTCGACGCAACGCTCCACCATTGTGGGGGCAAAAAGTCCCAGGCTGCGCGCTGTTTAGGGATCAGTCGACAAGCGCTTCACACCAAGCTGAAAGACAGAGAAGAAAGCCTCGATTATTGAGTGCAGCGACGTGTCACGCCTGTGAGGTGACCCGCAACGACAGGGAAGGATGCAGGTTCGCGTTCACTGGGAACGACGCAGTTCCACCCCTCTTTGGACACGCTGGCTTCGTAGGCCTCACCAGGCTCCACATTGAGAAAGGCTGCAAGCCCGTTGGTGTCGGTAACACTGGCGACTGCACTGGGGACACCGTTTGCGGTGTAGAGCGGACCAGCGCCACTTGCGGGGTCCATACGGGTGACCGCACCTTGCAATCCATCAGACTCCCTCGGAGAAACAAAACTGGTCACCGATACACTTCCAAGCGTGGGATCGTTTTCTTGCCCCCACAGGCCGAACATCATTGCGCTGGACGCCTCACCGACAACGATTTGATTCCACGTGAAGGATTCATCGCCGACGATGAGCGGCGTCAACTGAGGGATAATCGGACTCTGCCCTTGGTCATAAATCATGATGAGATCACCGGGGGGCACCGTTAGCCGGTACGCACCGTCTTGATCACTGAGGGTGCATGGGATTTCAGGTTGCTGATAGACGCACACTCGAACACCGGCGACGCCTGTCCTACTTTGGAAATCTCGAACGGTACCGCTGAACGGTGTGCCTTCGATCGGTCCCGCATCGTCAAGCACTTCACCGATGTCCAACGCCACATTGGCATCTGCTGCCTGGACACCGGCATCCATCGGCTCGACATTGCCTGCTTCCGTCTCGGATCCTGCACCTGCATCGGCAGTCGGCGTTGCCCCATCGACGATGGTTGCATCCCTCTGTCCGATATCCATCTCAGCGCCGGCATCCTCTTGGATCACCTCCCCAGGGCAAGCACAGATCAGCACACACAGATTAAAGATCATAAGAAAGCGCATACCAAGCTCCTTGGACCGAACACCTATGCCACAAAGCGATGACCTTGATCGA
This sequence comes from Myxococcales bacterium, assembly GCA_002696345.1. Taxonomy (GTDB): domain Bacteria; phylum Myxococcota; class UBA4151; order UBA4151; family UBA4151; genus UBA4151. The sequence continues at coordinate 26,662 of NZRT01000108.1, read as the reverse complement.
GCCCCCAAGCTGACGCAGGCTGTGTCCGTGAATCAAACACCTGAACCCGGCGCCTGGCGCGGCGGATATCTACCCCAACTGGACGGCCTTAGGGCGGTCGCTATCCTGTTGGTGATGGTACTTCATGCCCAATGGGTCTTGTGGGCAAAGGGAGACCCGCAAGCCTTCCTCACGGCCATCACCGACAAAAGCCCTCGCAACATTTGGGAGATCGGCTGGGCGGGCGTGGACCTCTTTTTCGTGCTTTCCGGCTACCTGATCACCCGCATCCTGATGGAGTTACCGAGAGGCGCAAAACTCAGGGTATTTTACGGCCGCCGAGTTCGTCGCATTCTGCCGCTCTACGCCTTTACCCTGCTGTTCGCCTTTGGAATCGGCCCCTGGCTACCCGGTGTCCTGCAGCACAATCCAGAAGGCTTGGAATTCTGGCGTTTCGCCACCTTCACCCACAATTTTAGCGCCCAACCCTTTTGGAGTTGGTTACTGACTCCCAGTTGGTCGTTGGGCGTCGAAGCCCACTTTTATCTGGTGTGGCCGCTGATCGTGCTCCGTTGCCCACGACACCATCTGGGTGCCCTCTTCGCGCTGATCGTGCTGGGACTTCCCACCTTAAAATGGGTGGCTCTGCAGCACATCCCCCTCGAAGGGCTCATTTATCACGTCAGTCCCTTTCGATTTGACGACTTCGCTGCGGGCGCATGGGTCGCTTGGGCTCAACTCCACCCCGACCGGTGCTCCCCCCAAAGACTTCGACGCCTCAGTTACCTCCTCAGTCCTCTGGCTTTGGTGGGTCTCATCCTGTTGGCTTGGTTCGATCCTGTCGCACCGCTCCTGGGCGTGGAGAAGCCACTGCTAGCGATCGGTGGCTTTAGTTTGCTCGCCCTTGGGTTTGGTGGCTGGGTGGGTTTAGCCGTCACCGGCCTCCCCACGGGAATTCATCAACTGCTGACCCATCCCCTAATCGTCTGGATTGGGCGCATCAGTTACGGTGTCTACCTTCTGCACATGCTAGGCTTCATGGTGGTAAGTGTTCTCCTTTTTCAGCAAGGCATCAGCAGCCCTTGGATTCAGATACCAACCATGTTTCTCGCAGCGATCATCTTAGGGGCCTTCAGTTGGTACGGACTTGAGCGTCCCATCTTGCAGCGCAAGAAGGATTCGGGATGACCTGGGTTCTCCAAAATCTCCGCACCAGTGAAAAGCTGATCAGCGCTGTGATCACGCTCGCCTGTGCCCTCTTGCTGTCGCAGAAGGATCTGGTCCTGCTGTTCATCGTGGTGGGGCAAGGTCATTTCGTCATCGCCTACCTGTATCGCTTTCGTGCGAAGAGGGTCAGTCGTACGTTGATGGTGAACTACATGCTTGCTGTCGTCGTCTTTGCCGGGGGCTATTGGCTGACCGGAGACGCACTCCTACTCGCAGCGGTGACAAGCATCTACTTTGCCTGGCACATGCTGAGCGATGAGCGGCATTTGCTCGGGGGCAAGGCAAGCGTTCAGGGATTGCTCGAAATCTTACCCACTTTGCTCATGCTTGCTGCCTATGAGTTGGAACATCTCTACGCGCTCGAGGGCGTCAGTTTGGCCTTTGGTTTCAGTCTTATCCTGTGGGTGGTTCGCCTTGGCCTCGCGCCCCTCAAGGGATGGAAGAGCGACTCCATCTCGGCTTATTTCGCCGGCGCATGGCTTCTTCTTGCTGGGCTCTTCCTCGCCGGNCGGCGCATCCCAGCGGATACCCTCTGGGGTGCCATTATCTTGTACCACTATTTGAACTGGTACCTGTTCTATGGACTGCGCTTTGTCGGTAAAAGGGAACGAATGCGTCCCTATTTACGGGACATTCTGATCGTGAATGGGCTCATGATCGTTGGATTTATGCTCTGGCAGTGGGGACCCGCTACCGCCCTCGACCTCTGGTTCGGTCAAAATGCATTCTACGTCTGGACGTGTTTGCATTTGGTCTTCACGACCCGAGGGGACGACCTCGGCTACCTCAGGGCTTAAACTGACTCCCACCAAAGTCGACGATGCTCTTGCCGTCCTGGCTGGTAAACAAGCCCTGAAAACGACGTTTTTGCGCTGGGCGAAAGTCAGCCCCATCCACCGTCCACCAACCCACCTTGTCTTCTTTTTTTGTCACCATTTTAGGCCGAATGACCTTGAAGGCTTCGATACGAACCTTTTCACGCTTGAAATGCTTTAAAAGAAGCTCGCTCTGATTGATGTCCAAATGCCACTTTTGCAGCCCTCGCTGCAAAACAGCCAGCCGATCTTGTTCGGAGGATGCNCTNCGCAGACGACGACGCAAAGTAAAGAATGCCCGGGGTCGCATCGGCTTAATTTCAGCAGGATCTTTCGGTACTTTTTTGGGCGCTGGCGCCAGTTTNTTCTTCAACGCCGGCANTTTNACCTTGGGGGCCACTGGGACCTTCACCGCAGGAGGTTTCACGGGCGCTGGGGCTTTTGGAGATGCACTTGTGGGTGCGGAGATCAGGACAAAGAGACCGATGGTGTTCATCACATCCTACCGTTTAGGTTCAACAGACAACGCTGCTGACGAGCTTGTATCGAGATTATTCATGCCAGAGAAGGGGCTGTGACTGACCATGAACAGCCGTTGATTCTTTCCCTTGCCCGGCGCAAAGAAGGCGGGAGCGGAGGGCGGATTGGTCATGTTTAAGGCCGTGGAACAGACGAAGGACTTTCCCGGGCTTGAGGCCCGTATTCTCAAATTTTGGCAAGAAGCTGGNATCTTCGAAAAGAGCCTNACCGCCCGACAGGGTGCCCAGCCCTATATATTTTTCGAAGGTCCACCCACGGCNAANGGAACNCCACACAATGGACACGTACTGACCCGCGTGATCAAAGATCTTTTGCCTCGCTACAAAACCATGCGCGGCTANCTCGTCAATCGAAAGGCTGGCTGGGACACCCACGGTCTACCGGTCGAAGTCGAAGTGGAGAAGTCCCTGGGGATCCACGGNAAAGAAGCGATTCTCGACTANGGCTTGGAAGCCTTCACCCGACGGTGCATCGATTCCGTCTTCACCTACACCGATGTTTGGCAGGAACTCACCGAACGAATTGGCTTCTGGGTGAACCTGGAAGAGGCCTACGTCACCTACCACAAATCCTACGTTGAAAGTGTCTGGTGGGCGCTCAAAACCTTGTTTGATCGAGGNCTTCTCTATCAAGGGAAGAAGGTCGTCTGGTGGTGGCCTCAAGGCGGTACTGCCCTCTCAAGCGCCGAAGTCGGCCTGGGNTATCGACCGATCGATGATCCCAGTATTACCGTTCGCTTTCCGGNCGAGGGAGAAGACAACACATTCTTCCTGGCGTGGACGACCACACCCTGGACCTTGCCGAGTAACTGTGCGCTCACCGTTCGGAAGAATCTCCGGTACGCTTATGCTCGACGGGAAAACGAGGTCCTCATCCTGGCCGANGATCTGCTCGACAAGGTCCTTGGAGAAGACAGCTACGAGGTCATCAAAACGGTAACGGGTGAGGACTTACTCGGCCGACGCTATCAACCGCTCTTCGACTTCGCTGCTCCAGAAGGTGGTGACCATCATCTTGTCATCGACGCAGACTTTGTCACAACCAGTGCCGGCACGGGCATTGTTCACACCGCTCCAGCGTTCGGCGAGGATGACAACCGTGCTGCGATGAAGCACGGTGTCGGTTTGCTCCAACTCATCGGTCCCGACGGTAAATTCCTTNCCGGTACCGGCGAGCTTGAGGGACTGTTTTGCAAAGATGCGGATCGACCGATCATCCGCAATCTACAAAGCCGTGGACTGCTGTTTGAGGAGAAAACATACCGTCACGACTACCCATTTTGCTGGCGAGCCGATGACGACCCACTCATCCAATATGCTCGACCTGCTTGGTTCATCCGCACCACCGAGGTGATCGAGCGAGCCAAAGCAAGCAATCAGGCNATTAATTGGGTTCCTGGTCACATCAAAGACGGTCGCTTTGGTGACTTTTTGGACAACAATGTCGACTGGGCTTTGAGCCGTGAACGCTTCTGGGGCACTCCTTTACCCATCTGGGAGTGCAAANAATGCGAAGATCGCAGCGCTTTTGCCAGTTGTGATGAGATTCGTGCCCTNAACCCNGATGCNTTTGCTCACTTCGAAGCAGCTCAGAANANAGACCCAAGCCTGAGCGAACACCTCATGGTCCACAAGCCATGGATCGACGCNGTGGAAGTCCCCTGCGAATCCTGTGGTGGCACCATGCATCGCGTACCGGAGGTCATCGATTGCTGGTTTGACTCCGGCTGCATGCCTTTCGCNCAATGGGGCTACCCCCACCAAGGCACGGAAGACTTTNNGCAAAACTGGCCCGCCGATTTCATCTCGGAAGCCATCGACCAGACCCGTGGCTGGTTCTATTCTCTGTTAATGGTCAGCACCTTGTTGTTCGAAGAGGAAGAAGGCGCTCATCCGTACAAGAACTGCATTGTCCTGGGGCACGTCTGCGACAAAAAGGGGAAAAAGGAGTCCAAATCTAAAGGCAACTATACCCCTCCCGATGCCATCCTCGACAGCAGTGGTGCGGATGCAATGCGCTGGTANTTTTATGCAGCCAACGCGCCGTGGAACAACACTCGTTACAGCCCTGAAGCCGTCCGGCAGTCGCAACAGGAGTTCCTACTCAAACTCCATAATGTGTACGCTTTCTTCGTCATCTACGGGAATATCGACGCCTTTGAGCCCGCCACTTCCCCTGACCGCCCAGCCGCCGATCGTGGNCTCCTCGACCGCTGGATTCTCTCCGAACTCCAACTCACCCTCGAGACGGTCACGGCGAAGATGGACGCATATGCCATTCACGAAGCCGCTGCGAGCATCATACACCTGACCGACGCCCTGAGTAATTGGTGGTTACGCCGGAGCCGTGAGCGCTTCTGGAGTGGCGAGAAAAATCAGGACAAATGGGATGCCTATCATACCCTCCACGANGTCCTGGTGACCATGAGTCGGCTCATCGCTCCTTTCGTGCCTTTCCTCGCCGAAGAACTGCATCAAAATNTGGTGGTCGATCAGATCGAGGNCGCAGCGGAAAGCGTTCATCTTTGTGACTGGCCTGATGTGGACACGACGCTTATCGATCGTCCACTGAGCGAGGACATGGCCGCTGTTCGAGANATCTGCAGCCTGGCGCTAAGCACTCGCACTCANCACAAACTGAAAATCCGTCAACCGCTGGCAATGGCTGAAGTGATCCCAGCCTCCACCGGACTGGAAGCCCGCATNNAGCCCTATGAGGACCTGATCCTTAGCGAGGTGAACATCAAGGAACTTCGGTTTAGCCAAGACGCCGGCGATCGAGTCCANTTTGAAGTCAAACCCAACTACCGAGCCCTGGGACCCATTTTTGGCAAGCGCATGCCGATGCTGCGCCAAGCGCTCGATAAGGCCGATGCANCTGTGGTTCGATCTCATTTGGCGGAAAAGGGAAGCTACGGGATGACGTTAGAGGATGGTGAAACCTTTTCGCTCACACAAGACCACGTCACCGTCAGCGTCACCGCAGAAGGCAGTTTTGCNGTCGCCGGCGGGCAGGTTGGAACGGTNCTCTTGGAGACNGAGTTAACGGATGAGTTGATCGCAGAGGGCTATGCTCGGGAGTTGATCAATCGGATCCAAAGCCTGCGTAAAGAGCAAAATCTCGACTACGTGGCTCGGATTCGTCTCACACTGACGGCAGACGATGACCTCCTGAGCGCTGCCCGTACTCATGCCCAAACGATCTGCAGTGAAACCTTAGCCACGGACCTCAGTCTAAGCGCTCCCCCCGAATCCGACGCCCACACCAGTGAAGGCTCGATCGCTGAGTTNACCTACACTTTGGGACTCACGATTGATCCAAATGCAGGGGACGGTGCCAGCTAGTCCTTAAGGACTGGGTCACAGTTCTCGCAGGTGGGATTCGTGACCGTTTCGTCGTTGATCATGCTGTTGATCCAATCCACCAAGCTGGTGCCGTCNTCATTGACCGAATAAAAGCTGTCTCGGTGCAGGATGCAGTGATCGTCTCCCTCCGCAATATAGTAACGGAAGTTGTCGGTCGTATCGGCGATTTGCTTGATCGAATCGAGCATGCCTGCACGCCAATTCTCCCTCGGATCTCCCTCTTCACTTGCACCCATGTAACGAAAGTAAGTCACCTGGGTACTGTCGTAGATCGTGTTGTACTGACTCATCAAATGCTCGCTGTGGTGGTTCCCGATCTCACGGTAGAGATCGTAGAGCGCCATGGTCGAAAGATCGACCGTATCGGGATGCAATGCCGGAATCCATTCCGGTAACATTTTTCGTGCTTCCCAAATGGGAAAGGAATCACTCAAAAAGCTGTCGGTGATGACGCCCGCACCACAATCCCCCATTTGAATGACTTTGGCGGCAGGGTACTGTTGCATCAAGTAAGGCGCCCAACCCACACTCCCGTAGGAACCCGCGCTGCAACCGGTCACGAAAATCTTCTCCGGCTCCACCACGCCTTGCTCACCCAACCAATAGAGCGCCGCACGGGTGTTGTTGGCGCCCATGTGACTCAANTTGAAGGGCTCNACGCCCGCTTCCTCATACACCACATCGGCGTCGCCCCAGTGAATGTCACCGGTGCAATAGGGCACAAANACATGGGTCCAGCCCTTGAATGGATTCTCATCGTTNTCCTGATCATAAATCCCGCTNAAGGTACCGGACAGNACAGCAGATCTGACGTCATCGATGTTGTCCTTAAAGATGGCGTCGGCCACCGAGCAGGTGCCAAAATTCCAACATGCGCCACCGCCCTGAAACTCGACCACCACCTTTTGGGGATCGCCAGGACGAACGAAGAAGCCCCAAGGCTGCCCCCGGGAGCAGAGCGTGTTCCAACCGGGATTGATCTCAGTCCATGTGTCCGATGCCAACGCATCCCACGCAGGCATGGGATCGTAAGGNGGAGGAGGTGTCGTCTCTTCTGCGTCCTCGGGAGCACAAGCAAGAACGAACAGCGACATCAACAGTGCAGTGTAACGCAAGANAACCTCCAGGGGTTGCAGGGTCATAGCCGAGGCTTGAGTTGGCCGCAATTGTCCCACCTTGCCCCCGAGGCATGCCTCCTGGCACCCTAGACGGGGAGCACGTCATGAAACACCCCCTCGCACTCTGTTTTATCCTCGGTTTGAGTGTCGCCTGTTCCAGTGGCGATGACGTCACTGAAGATGNGGGCTCCGACAGCAGTCCCGATGCAGGNNCAATCGCAATCGACAGCGGTCCAGAACCNACTCCTGATGNTGGAACGCCCGCTGTTGACGCCGGAGAGNCCCCGGCAGAAGANGCGGGCGTCGTTCCANCCGATGCGGGTCCACCCCCTCGGGATGAGCGCTGTGATGATGGAACCCCCCGAAGTTGTCCTGGCGANCCCCCGCGCTGCGACGATGGACAGCTACTCGCAGTCCAAANNACCTGTTGGGTCTGTGTTGACGCTCGGACCTGCCAACCCGGTGGTCGACGCCCGGAATATTGCGATGATGGCAGCCAATTGACCTGCCGAATGGCCGAGCCAACCTGCGCTGAGGGCTACATTGCCGCTGTGATCGATGGCTGTTATGTCTGCGTGGATGCGCAGACCTGCACNCCCGAAGGGGGACCGGGGCGNAATGAGATCTGTGATGATGGTCGTGAGCTGATCTGCGATATGGAAATGCCGGATTGCGGTCTCGATATTGCGGCTGTTCAGGGGGGCTGCTGGAGTTGTGTNCGCGAAGANACCTGCCTNCCTCGTGGAGAGGGTGCCTGCGAAACNCAAGCAGACTGCCCAGCAACCCACAGTTGCAACCCCTGTGCTCANCCCAGTTGCCCTGNCTGTGAAGATTGTGTCCAAGCCTGTACACCCCATGGATGTGCCAGCGAAGANCGACTGACGTGTCTCTGTGCTCGCCCCGAATGTGAACACGGAACCGTTAGCGTCATCAGCGATGGCTGCTGGGTCTGTGTGGATTGGATCACTTGCGAACCTTCCGGACAAANCTGCGACGAGTAGCGAAGCGCANCTGAGNNCATCGANNTGGAGTNNAATGATGCTGACCCTGGTCCCNGACGCCATCGAAGATTACGCNCGTNCCCACTCGGCGACCGACCCTCCGGCTCGTGTCTGGTTNCGAGAAGCAACGTANGCTCGCATGCGACTGCCTCAAATGTTGAGCGGTCCGTTGGTNGGTCAAACCCTGAAGACACTTACGGCTTTAAGTGGCGGACGGCTCGCCGTCGAGGTTGGCACTTTTACCGGCTATGCGAGCAGTTGGATCGCCGAGGGGCTGACGGCCTCAGGACGACTGATCACCTGCGATGTGGATTCCGAGTGCACCGCCTTGGGTCAGGAAGCCTGGAACAAGATGGGCCAAAGCGAACAGATCGAATTACGCCTCGGTCCTGCACTGGAAACCCTAAAAGATCTCGATGANCCCATCGACTTCATCTTTATCGATGCCGACAAGGCAAACTATGGAAATTACTACGACCTTCTTCTGCCCAAGCTTCGACCCGGCGGCGTCATGGTCGCTGACAATGTGCTTTGGTCCGGAGGCGTCTTGAACCCCAAGGAGCCCAGCGATCACGCGCTGGCTGCTTTCAATGAAAAGGTTGCCGGCGATGACCGCGTGGAACAAGTGATCCTCAGTGTTCGTGACGGTCTCAACGTCATTCGCAAAAAGGGCTAATTACGGAGCCAGCGCCCGACTCCACGCCAGCCAATCGATGCCACCTCGCCCATCATAAACAATGAACCAAAGACGGATCTCTGAGGGAAGAGGCTCCGCTCGAGGGGTCTCTTCGAAGCCTTCGAGGAGCGGAATACTGAACTGCCAATGGAAGGGGTAGTAACTGCGCTCCCCTGCCTCGACACCTTCATTCTTCGTGGTCCCCAACTGAGTCTCACCCACACGACCATCCGTCGTGTACGCCCGCATTCGCAGGCTCTCGTAGGTTTCGACCTGACGCACTCGAGCCAACAGGTCCTCTTCGGACACCTCTTCAATCTTCGCCAGATCAAGCCCCGATAGATCCACATAACGACGCATGAAAAGTTCATGATCTTCGACCGGAAAGTCGAAGCTGAATCGATAGCGAACGTCGGGCTTTAAGGGCTCATCGACACCGAGGACTGCCTCCACGTCATCGCTGCCCTCTTTGAGAATCTCGACCACCGGCTCCACCATCCTCGGGTTGCGATTGGGTGCCTCCGTGGGAGGAGTCGGCATGCCAGAAGGCAGTTGGACCACAACCCGTTTGAAGGCTCTGTCGTAGTTCTCACCGGCGCCTGCGACCTGCAAACTCACCCGTTGCCAATAACCACCGGTGAACGATTGCTCGGCAACCAAGGCCGGATCCAAATTCTCGGGGAGCTGATACTCCACTTCGAAACCGGTCCCGACAGTACGTTCGGGGTTTTCCCTGCACAGATCTCGACTTTCGTCCGGGCGGGTTTCACCACCACAATCGAGCCATCGTAGGGCGGTACCTTCCACATCCTCGCCCACAGGACTTGCGACCAAGGCGCGCAATCGAGTGGTGGCGCCAAGCATCACCGTCGGGGGTTCCGCCTGAATCGCCAAGATGCGCGTTCGGCTCACACGTCGAGACGACTCGAGTTCCCCGAGGCATCCATTGGCTAACCAAGCGATGATGATGATCCAAATTCTCACCACGTGTACTCCACACCAAAGGAGGGAAAGAAGGGAAGGCCCGGTAAACTCGAGCGAGCCCGGTAGTCGTACTGGTAGATGTAGAATTCTGTGTTCTCGTGATTGGTGAGATTCATGACGTCCAGGTACCAAACCCACGCTGTCCTGGCCCGAGCGATTCGCTTTTCGATGCGCCAGTCGATTTGAAAGAACGGCGGCGTGCGGCTGTCGTTCAGTTCGCTACGAAAAGCTCGATATCCGCCCGTATCCACATCAAAGCGGGCGCCTTCAAGCGTGGTTGTCGGCGTGCCACTTACGAGGCGAATCGTCAGACCCGTCACCCAGCCAAAGCCAAACTTGTAACCTAAAACGGTATTGAGGATATGCGTCTGGTCGAGTCCAAACAACGTCCACCCGTCCTCCGGTCGATCGCCGTCGTAAAGCTCGCTTCGATTGAGGGTGTAAGCGATCCAGCCGTAGTATGGCTTCGGTCCCGGGTTGGCTCGCACCATCAATTCCATCCCGTAAGCTCTGCCCCAACCTTCGTTGTGGATCCGTGGCTCGCTGCCGCCATTCACGTAGTTTCGGTTGTTGGTGATGCCGTCCCACATGCGACGGTAATACAACTGTAAATCCGTGGTGAGGTAGGGGTCGATCTCGATCTCGTAGCCGATTCCATACTGCCAGGCCTTCACCAACTCTAAATCGGGGTCTCCCAAAGTGTTTGACACCTCTTGGGGTTGAGGCATTCGGGTGTAATGCCCACTTTGAAACTTCAGTCGGTGGCGTCCTTCTGGGTCTAATTTTACCTGCAGACTCAACCGGGGCTCCAAGGCCACTCGGCTCTGATTCCCCCAGTGACTGGTGTGGAGTCGTAACCCCGGAAAGAGATCGATCTCTCCATCCGGTTTCCAATGCAGTGTAAANTATCCGTCCACGCCGAGGCCGTTGCCATTTTCCGTAATTTCCGTGAGCGCAAAGTCGTCNCCGAGATCACTGCCNGGAAACCGCCGCTCGAGGGTTGAATTCACCGGGATCCGTGCATCACTGGTCCAATACTGATCCTCGATGGCAATGCCCGTCGTGACTTCAAGTCCCTTGTGGAAACGGTGGCGAAGCTGCCCNCTTAAAGCAGCCGCTAGAAACCCGAGATCCCAACGAATATCACCAATATCGCCGCCGGTACGGGTTGTGCCCAACTTCATGTCCGCACGCAGACGGGTGGCACGACCGAGCCGTTGCTCGTAATCACCGATCAGATGGTGGAAACGTGTATGAATACCCACCCCAGGAGGCCGTCCCTCACGGCGCGCAGCCTCCTCATCGGCACTGACCAGGCGAAAGACATCATCACTGCCGTAAAGTCGCACCCCACCCCTTCTGGGGCTGCCCGGCTTCACATAGTCGAGGCGTGCCTGGTAATCCCAGTAGACCGGTTGGACACGCACCTCACTTCCAGCGCCGACCGCATCNAGGGCGAAGGGGAGAAGCTGATCGATGTAGGAGCGCCGGGCGGTGAATGCGGCCGCCCAGTGCCCTCGACCATCCACCGGTCCTTCCAGGCGGAGACCTGANTCCAAAAGGTCNATATCGATTTTCCCGCCAAAACGGCTGCCATCGGCCCGACGGGTCTTGACGTCGATAATCCCCGCAATGGCTCGACCGTATTCAGAACTGAAGCCACCGGGCAGGAAGTCGATTTGTTCGACCAGGTCGGGATGGATGATGGAAGGTCCNCCGCCGAAGTGAAACAACAAAGGCACTTGAAAGCCGTCGATATGAACACCGGTATCTTCGGTTTGCCCNCCTCGAACAATGAGCGCACCGCCGAAAAAGGGTGCTCTCGCCACGCCAGGCAAGCGCTCGACCGCNCGGATGGGATCCCCCATGGTGCCAGGGACGCGAGCNAGNTCNTCGGCGTGCAGGGTCCGACGAACGATCGAGGGCTCCTCTTTTCTCTTCTTCACAACCGCAACAAACCGATTGGCTGCNGTCGGCCGGAGGTACACGTTCAACTCGACCTGCTCCTTNGGGGCGAGCATGATCGTTTGCTTTTTGGCGTGATAACCGTCGGCGGAAAAAACCAGCGTATGAGAACCATTCCCTGTCCCCCTAAACTCGAANTTTCCTTTCTCGTCGGTCTCTTGCCGCTGTCCAGCAACGGTCACCTCAATCCCCGGCAGNACGACNCCAGTTCCTGCCTCTCGAACACGTCCNAGGAGGCGAATTTGTTGNACTTTGGGCTTGGGAGGTTCGGGCGCCACAAACACCTCTTCCCANCGGATCCGTACNGGAACNGGNCCCTCCGCCGTGGCGCCCGGCGAAAAGCGATAATTGGGGCCGTGATCNAGTAACTGAGCGGCGAAGACGGGCTCACTGCATTGCTGAATCTCGATGCGCTTNACCGAGCCCATCTCATCGATATCGATGAGGGCTTCGCAGCGCCCGTCAGGGCCTCCAATGCCCGGNGGGTCGGGATACGGAACCCGAAACCCGGGCAAGACTGCCGGCCCTTTNATCAGTCCNCCACCNGCCTTTTTANCGGCTGGTGGTGCCGCAAGGACGGCGNTGACCATNANCAGGTTGAGTANAGTCGTCGACATGCTTCTCTCTAGCCCAAACCAGCTTCCGCTGCACGACGGAGATGCTCNTCTCGTCGCANANTATCGATCATCAACAGNGCGATCGCTGCGNCNANCGCTGAGNNNANGTANGGCANNGCCATGTTCTGGTCGTAAAGCAGTCCGATCCCGACCGGTCCTAAACTCCGAGCAAGCGCTGTTGCCGATTGCCCTAAACCTAAAACCAGCCCTTGTTCATGGGCCTCCGAGGCTCGACTCAAGAGGGCTGTTAAGGTGGGGACGAAAAGCCCCTGCCCAATGGCCAAGCCAGCGACGACCGCTAAGGTTGCTGTTAGATTNGGAACGAGAGGTAACAATCCGAGACCAATGGCGAGCAAGGTCACCCCNAGACGNGCAACACGTCGCTCATCCCAACGACGGACCAGCAGACGNACCAAGACGCCCTGACTGAAGATAGCGAAGACACCAATCCAGGTAAAAACCATCCCAAGCCCTCGGGGGCTCATGAGAAACCGNTCCTTCATATACATCGGGAAGCTACCTCGCAGCGCGGTGAGCGCAATGGCCGAGAGGAAGCAGGCGACGAGCACCTTGCCCAGAACNGGNTGNCGCAAATANGTCCCCAAGGATTTTAAGCCCGATGAAGAAGGCAGGACTTCGCTTGTTTGCGTCGAGGGGCGATCCTTAAAGCCAACGACGATGATCATTGCGTTTAGCCCCAGCGCAGCAGCGGCTGTAAAACAGGCTCCNGGAAAGCCGTAATCGGCGAGTGCAGCGCCCAAGGCTGGCCCCACCACAAAACCAAAACCCATGGATGCACCGAGAATGCCCAANGTGGCGGCCCGCTTCGANGGTTCGGTTTGATCTGCGATGATCGCCTGACAGATCAAAATCGCACCCGCAGCGAATCCAGCGGCAAGCCGAGCCATGGTGAGGGCGATGAGATGATCAACAAAGGCGGTTANAAAGAGCACCACTCCGCTGCCGACCAAACTAAAGAGCAGGACTTTTTTNCGTCCCACTCGATCACTNAGGCGACCCAATAATGGTCCCCCCACGAACTGCCCGCCCGCATACACNGTGATCACCAAACCATACCAGAACCCGGCACCCCCCAATGCGGTGATGAACTGGGGCAACTGGGGCAGCAAAAGACCGAACCCGAAAAGGTGAGTGAACGCGGTCAGGTACACCAACTTGAAGCCAGGCGTGGGACTGGAGTTCATGACTTCAGATCCGATCCATCGGGATCATGAGCACGAATTTCACGTTCCANNTGCGCCTCCANNTCAGAGCTCAGGTGTTGCTGGCTTACGTACCCTGCGAATCGTTGCACCAAGGGAACACGCTCGAGACGATCGGAGGCGACAAAGCCATCNACGACCGCAGGATCNAGGGAGGCTAGAGTCAAGGGGCACACACTTTCGAGGCCGGCACGAATTCGGTCCACGGAGCAACCCAAACCCTCAAATCCCAAAGGATAACCGACGGCAAAGAGAACCTCCGTCTCGGGCAGATACCAGTCGTCGTACAAATGACGGTAGGCGGTCGCAACCTCAGGAAACCGGTCAAAACCCTCCGCCTGTTTTTGCGCCAACGTAAAGAGTTCCTCACGAACCTCTCCTTCGCAATCGCTCCACAGGCTCAACAGTCGCCAACAGAGGTCCCGAGCACGCCAATCCACCGCATCCTCGTTGAGACTCGGGGACTCATCTTTTTCCAAAGCATCGAGAAAGCCCAGGATCCGAGCGCCAAAGGCTTCAAGGTCATCGGCGGGGGGGGGAAACCATTCCATGAAATGGCGGAAAGCTTGGCTGTCGAGTCGCTCGCTCTGCGCCTGTGCATAGGCGGTGCCGTCACTGGCGAGATCCAAGCTCTGCCAAGGTGCTGGGCAAAAATCTCCCGCTGCGACGCTCGCACTCACCGCCGCCAACTGCGCTTCAACAAAACGACGTCCCGCCCCGTACCAGTGAGTTTTCTCCGATGCAGTGCCCTCGATCGGGCCCTGCTTTGCAGCCTGCTCACAGGCCGAACAAAAGGTTCGAAAGAGGGGCCCTTTTCCTTGGTGCTCGGGGCAGCGACGCAAGCCAAACTCGTCGTGAAAGTACCACAGTGCAACGGGTAAAATCTCCGCCTGCCAGGCTGCCAGCGCATTGAAAAAGTCAGACCCCTCGGGATGCCAAGCAAAACCAACCATGCCGTGCAGATACTCGTGTGCCATCCATTTGGCCCGATAGCTCGAATGGTAACTTGCGACCCGACGGTCATGGGTATGAGCCTGATATTTCCCTTCCACCAACACACCCCGCTGCCAACGAGGCGCCTGGGTCAAATCGGGGCGATTCACCGGCAACCACCTCTCAGGGGTCGGCGGCGGCTCCCAACTCTCGAACTGACTCACGAGCAATCCCAGTCGATCGGCCTCTCGACCGACCCATTGGGCCGCAGGACTGCGACTCAATTCCTCCGCTGGAGGTGAGAGACTGGTGGATACGAGCGTCATGACGCCGCCCCTTACCGGATTTCGGTTAGCTTGGGGGGATCAATCCGAAGGCTTTGAGTTGTCCGAGAATCGCCGTTGAAAGTTGAGCCTCTGAGGGCTCTTGAAGTTGGCGATGGGCATCCATGACGCCATAATCTGCTCGTCTAGCGGGTCCTGTAATCGCTTCGGCTCCATGGGCGAGAACCGCTTCGAGGGCAGGATGCGAGAGCCCTCGAATGGCGACTTTCATATCCTGTGCTGCCATGCCGGCTTGAAGAAAGTGCATCCGAGCCAAGCTGGTCATAAGGGCCGTCGCGCCAGCGGCATAACAACAGGCCAAATGCACCTGGAGCGCTTGATCCTCCTGGAGACGAACCGGCGTCCCGCCCCACTCACGACTCCAGGTGACAAAGCGGTCAACCCAGATGGAATCCCCCCGAAGACCGACGACACAATCCAAACTTTGGACGTGCTCACCGACGGGAAACGGTCGCATTGGATGCCAAACCGCAACTTGATCTGCTCCGGCCAAGACCGAGATCGGCGTGGCGCCGCTGCAATGAATCAGGGCTTTCGGGGCAAAGCGGTCCAACACCCTCGCGGCCGTCGCGGCGATCGCATCGTCGGGAACGGCGAGGATGACCGCGTCCAAATGGTCAACCAACCCGAGTTCTCGCCCCGTCCAGCATTCGGGGTCCAATCGAGTCGCCAAGTAACGACCCACAGGCCCCCGACCGACGAGACCTAGGCGCATCGGACCTCGGGACCTTCATCGCCCAAGATCAATTGGGCTTCGCCACCATCGCTTAATTCCCCCTTGAGAACCGCTTCTGCCAGTGCTGACTCGAGGACATTTTGGACCGTTCTTCTCATGGGTCGTGCACCATCCGCTTCCGAGTAGCCCTCTTCGACCAACCAATCGAAAACGCCGTCCTCCACATCAACGGTGATTCGACGATGCTCGTGAAAACGGTCCAAAGAGGCTTCCATCATGCGCTCGGCGATCGCTCGTGCCTCGGCAGGTGTCAGGGGTTCGAAGGCGAGAACCTCGTCCAAACGATTGAAGAATTCCGGCGGCAACTTACGCTTTGCCTCAGACAGCACATCGGCGCTGACATCCCGGGAACCGCCCCCAAAACCGACACTCCGCTGACTGACACGGCGGGCGCCTAAATTGGAGGTCAGGAAGACGACGCAGTGACGGGCATCCACCGTAAAGCCTCGGGAGTCACTGACGCGCCCTTCATCGAGCAACGCCAGGAGGACTTGGAGCACGTCCGGGTGACCCTTCTCGATCTCATCAAACAGAAGGACACGGTAGGGCCAACGACGAATTCCTTCCGTTAACTGCCCCCCCTCTTCATGACCGACATAACCCGGAGGTGCACCGATCAAACGGGCAACGCTGTGGGCTTCTGTAAACTCGCCCATGTCGAAGCGAAGCATGTCGTCGTGACGTCCAAAGAGAGCTTCTGCTGTCGCCCGAGCCACTTCGGTCTTGCCCACACCGGTGGGTCCCAACAACAGGAAGGATCCAATGGGTTTGTCTCCCCCAAAGCCCGCTCGGTTGCGGCGCAGGGTGGTGGCAATTTTCTGCAAGGCATCTTCGTGCCCAACCACCCGTTCGGCTAACTCCGCCTCGAACTTCAGCAGCTTTTCTTCGTCGCCGCCAAGGAGTCGCTCGATGGGCATACGAGCCCGTTCCGCGACCACCGAAGCAACCGCTTCGACCTCCAGAGCGTCGGCGCCACTGCGCCGAGCTCGGCTGGCCGCCAAGTCCAGCAGATCGAAAGCTTTCGCCGGAAGTTGACCTTCATCCAGATAGCGATGAGAGAGATCGACAGCTGCCCGGAGCGCCGGATCCGGCAACTCCAAACCATGGTGACAGCCATAGGCTGAGGCTGCCCCCTGAAGCATCAAAAAGGCTTCTTCCTTGCTCGGCTCGGTAATGAAAATAGGGCTAAAGCGCCGGGACAAAGCCGGATCTTTCGCAAAGACCATTCGATATTCGTCTTCGGTCGTGGCGCCAATGCACGGCAACTGCCCCCTGGCAAGAGCCGCCTTCAGTTCCCCGGCGATCTCCTGGTTCACCCCTTCGCCGGCGCCCAACAATCCGTGAATTTCATCGATGAAGAGAACAATCCCTTGATCGCTGTCTTGGATCTCCTGGCGTAAGCGACCGAGTCGGTCGGACAGCGAACCTCGCAGTCCGGTTCCCGCCATCAACCGGCCGATATCGAGTCCTAAAATCCGACGTTCGTCACCGGATTCTTGAAGCGCATGGGCGAGACCTTCCACCAATGCGGTTTTGCCGACCCCCGGCGGACCGACGATCACGGGATTGTTGCTCCGGCGCTTGCCAAGAATATCGAGGATCTTGCCCAACTCCTCTTGGCGCCCGACGATGGGACTGATGGCACCGGTCAACGCCAAGGCGCTCATGTCCTCACACAGTTGATCCAACGTGGGTGTCTTGCTGCGCTCGGGCTCGACCCATTGAGGCGCCAACGTTTTCAGTTCTTCACCTTCTGAGGGTGTGGGGGTCAGGGTTCGAGTCGCTGGTGGACGGGTCCGTGGCCCGCCATGAACGGCTTTGGCTTCGGGGACGTGACCGACCCGACTCTGACCTCGCTGCGCCCGCACCAAAACCCGCTCACAGCGGTCGAGCACCTTCGCTAAACTGACGCCGATCTGCGCGCCACTGCGCTGCAGGGCTTCTCGCGCTCGACCTTCTTCATCGGTCGCCAGCGCAAAGAGAAGATGAAGGGAATTGACCCGGTCATCACCCATCCGTTTCGCCAACTCGGTGCAATCGAATTGCAACCGCTGCAGCGCCCCTTCGCGCTCGCCCCAATCGTTCGGGAAATGATCCAGCAAAATATCTTCTGAAAATCCAGACAACCGCAGCAGGTGTCCGGCCTGATTCTCCACCGTAAAGAGGGCCATGAGAATGTAAAAACTGTGGGGATCATGGCGCCGGCCCACCTCGGTACAAAGTCGTTGAGACTCATCGTAAATGGACTGCAAAATTCGCGTCGGTTGCGGTTGGGTCATAGGGCAGCAGCTCCTCGTGATGACCCTCTGCAAAAAAGGGTCCTACGGACCCCAACGACACAAGGCATCCAAAGATCAAATGATGGGTGTCGCTAATGAGACCACGAGGAAGCGACTGCGGCATCAACAGCCATCGGCACTTCTTTGAACAATTCCGCTCCAGCGGTGATCATTTCCCCTTTGACCAACTCGGCGACCGCTGCTCCGTCGGCCGCGGAAGCTTCGATCAAAAGCTCGTCGTGAATCATGTTGACCAAGTGGCCATCAAGGTTGGCGCTTTTCAGCGCTTGCTCCACTCGAACGGCGGCTCGCTTGATGAGATCGGCCCCCCCTCCTTGCACCGGAAAATTGAGTGCGAGGGGGCCGATATCTCGGCTTCGATCAACGGCGAGACGGCGCCCCAATCGAGTGCGTAAAAAACCCCGCTGCTTTGGCACCTCGAGGGCTTCTCGGCGCCATTGCGCCAACTGAGGAAAGCCTTCGAAGTACCGATCCATCAAAGCTCTCGCGTCGGTGGTACTGATGCCCAGATCCTGGCCGAGTGACTTCGCTCCCATGCCGTAGAGCAAACCAAAGTTAATGCCCTTGGCTTGGTGTCTTAACTCCGGATTCTCGGTCTTTGACACCGGCTTCTGGAACAAGCGCCGAGCGACAGCGGAATGAAAGTCTGCCTCGAGGAGGGCTTCGATGAGGGCTTCGTCTCGAGACAAGGCGGCGACAATACGCAACTCACATCCCGAGTAATCTGCGCTGACCAGCACCCGACCCTCGGGCGCTTCGACGCACGGCCTCAGTCTCGCCGGAATGTTTTGCAGGTTGGGGTGCCCACAACTCATGCGTCCACTGGCGGCACCCAAGGCATGAAACCGGCCAAAAATACGCCCCCCTGCCAAACGGTCGAGGTAGCCTTCGTAGGTGCTGGTTAATTTGGCTGCTTCACGCCAATCGAGGAGCGCCTGAGCCGCCGGATGATCGACAGCAGCGAGGGCGTGCTTCGAGGTGGATTGGATGGGATAACCTTCGGCTTGAAACCAGGCTAAAATACGCCCTCGCTCCCCGGGCTCAAGACTGGGATTTCCGGTCAAGTCCGTCCCCACGGAGGCTCCGAGTCGCGTCCTGGCATCCGCTGCCTTGGCCTCAGCTTCTGCGAGTACCCGACGCCACTGCGCTACGTTTAAGGGCAATCCACGGGCTTCCATGGCCTCAAGGACAGGGGCAAAATCAGCCTCGAGACGAGACACTCCGGTGAGTCCATAAGCGGCGAGATCTGGGGCTAGGTTCTGGAGTTGCCGGTGAATTTCTTCCGGTGGCTGTGCGGGAGAAGGTGGCTTTTTTTCGTCAGCCCCTGCGCGCTGGAGCAGTTGCAGTTGCTGAGCCAAAACCACACAGCGACTGGGCTGATGCCCGGCGCGCAAAACGGCCCGTAAAACGGAACGGTCTGCGACGATCAACAAATACTGCGCAGCGTTTAAGCTACCGACAGCAGGCTGATCCCGTCGTTGGTGATCCGCAAACTGCAGTGATGCCCCTGAACCGCTAAGGCTCGCAGCAATCACTGGACCGAAGGGCAGGTTGCCCATGGACTAAGTCCCCTTTTCGTACGAAGACTGCACCAGCTTGGAGGGGGAGAAAAGCCTTGCGCGTCAGCCTCGTTGAGGACGACCCAGGCGGTCGTCGAGTTGCTGCGGCCATCCTGTCACGGGCTGGCTTTGAGGTCACTGCTTTTGAGCGGGCCGAGGATTATCTGTCCGCCCGACCTCCCGGCGAGGTCATCCTCACCGATTTAATGCTGCCTGGTATGGATGGCCTCCAGTTGTTGGGCGCTCTCAAACAGGAGCGGACTGCGCCCGAGGTGGTTTTGATGACCGCTTACGGCACCGCCGACGTGGCAGCTCGAGCCATGGGTGACGGCGCTTTCCACTTTCTCACCAAGCCCCTCGATCCTGACTTGATGGTGGAGACGGTCCGGCGAGCCGGCGAGCGGGTTCGGATGCGCAGCGAAGTGGAACGTCTGCGCCACCAGATGGCGCAGAGTAGCGGCAGTGAGATTCTCGGCGCCAGCGCCGCGGTGGATCAGCTACGACAACAACTGGACCGACTGGCGCCTTCGGATCTGCCGATCTTAATTCAGGGCGAAAGCGGCAGTGGCAAAGAGTTGGCCGCTCGTGCACTCCACTACGGCGGTCATCGCAGTGCCAAGCCCTTCGTAGCGATCAACTGCGCAGCCATTCCGGAAAATCTTCTAGAAAGCGAACTCTTCGGTCACACCCGGGGCGCCTTCACCGGCGCCGACCGCAAGCGAGTCGGTCGTTTTGAAGAAGCCGATGGAGGCACTCTTTTTCTCGATGAGATCGGCGAGATGCCCCTGGGACTCCAAGCGAAACTGTTGCGGATTTTGGAAAGTGGCGAAGTCACGCCCTTGGGCAGTAACCAGAGCATTTCGGTGAATGTTCGGGTGGTCAGCGCCACCAATCGGGAGATTGGCGAGCGCATCCGAGAGGATCTCTATTACCGCCTTGCCGGCGCCACCTTGACGATTCCCCGGCTCGCAGAGCGCCGTGATGACATCCCCTTGCTCGTGGCGCACTTCCTGGAACAGCAAGGAGGGACCAGTGCACCGAAGTTGGGTCCCCAGGCTCTTGAGGCACTGCAACAGCATCCTTGGCCCGGCAACATCCGTGAACTGAGGCATTACTGCGCCCGTCTCTGTGCCCTCTATCCGAGAGAGAAACTCGACGCGCTGCCCGAGGCTGTGACCAGTCGAAGCACCGAACAAGCGGAGAATGGCCTGCGCATTCAACCCGATTGGGACATGAAAAGGATTGAAACCGAGGTCATACGTTGGACCCTCGAACGCTACGAGGGCAACCGAGAGCGTGCAGCGAAAGCCCTCGGCTTAGGGGTCCGAACCATCTACCGCCGCTTGAAGGACGAAGATTAGTCGCCTCGACGCCGCACGGCGGTGGCCAGTTTCACCATGCCCGTCAGCACCTTCGGCACACGCCGAACCAAGGCCACGCTCGGTGGTCGCTTCTCCATCAACTCGATGGGATATTCCACGACCCTCAAACCGTCGAGGTTCGCACGAATGACCATTTCGCTGGCGAAGAGATCCGCCCGGAGCTCGCAGCGAGCGATCACAGGCAGTAGGCGTTCTCGGCGCAGGGCCTTTAAGCCATGGGTGTCGGTGCCCCGCCAACCGGTGGCTGCCCGAAGCATACGGTTAAGAATGCGAGTGGCCATTCGTCGGGTCCAGGGGCGTTGATCCCGAGCTCCTTGGAGGGCTTTGGAGCCCACGACCATGTCCAACTCGGGATCGGCCAACAGCATCGCAAGGGCGGTGCGATGAAAACGGTCATCACAAAGATCGATCTCTTCACAGATCACCAGTTCACCCCGGGCTCGCTCAATGCCCTCTTTGAGGGCTTGACCGTAGTCGGGGGTGGGACAGCGATGAAGTTGCAGCCGAGGCTCTGTCTTCGCCAAGCGCTCTGCGATGGCTTCGGTTTGATCCACACAGCCATTCATGGACAAGATGACTTCAAAGTCACCGGCGTGGGCCGAGAGGTCTCGAAACAAACCGACCAGGGCTTCTTCGAGGATCGCCTCCTCATTATAGACCGGAATAATAACGCTTAAATCCACTTCTGGTCCTCGGTGCTTGGCGGGATGCTTGCCTTTGTTCTACAGGGCGCTCGCCGCTTAGCAAGCAAAGGTCGCCCCTTGGATCAACAGCCGTTTTTGATTTTAGGTGCCGGCTTGACCGGACTTTCCGCCGCTCATCATTTCGGTGAGGGGGCACGAGTCCTCGAATCCTTAGATCAAGTCGGTGGCAAAGCGCGTACCCGTGAGCGCCAGGGGGCTCGCTTCGATATCACCGGCCACTGGTTGCATTTACGGGATCCTTACATGCTGGAATGGGTTCCAAAACTGCCGGGACTCACCCTGCAAAAGCATGACCGGAAGGCTCGGATTTTCAGCCACGGCGTCTACACCCTCTACCCTTTTCAGGCCAACACCTTCGGCCTGCCGCCCACGGTGGCCAGGGAATGCCTGCAGGGTTTTGTGGATGCCAGGCTTCACGATTTAGAATCGGGCATCGCACCACGGCAACGCCCAGAGCCCGAGACCTTTGAAGACTGGATCTTGCAGAAGTTCGGTGCCGGCATCGCCGAGCACTTCATGGTGCCCTACAACCAAAAGATATGGACCGCTCACCCCAGGGAGTTAAGCGCCCGTTGGTGTGATCGCTACATTCCCGTGCCCAAAGTCGAGGATGTGATCGCCGGTGCCGTGGGCGCGTCTCGAGAAGCGCTCGGATACAACGCCCACTTTCTCTACCCCCCCTCAGGCCGTGGGATTCAAGAGTTGGCCGATGCCGTGCATCGAGACACCGACGCCCCCATCGAACTTGAGGTGAAAGTCACCGCCATCGATCTCGCCAACAAACGAGTTCAGCGGGCTGACGGACGCTGGGAGCACTACCAAACACTCCTCACCAGTCTGCCCTTGCCGGTGGCCATCGATCTGGCTGCCCAAGTCGCCCCCCTACCCCAGGCAGTCGCCGAGGCTCGTTCCCGCCTGCAGTCCACCTTTGTGGCCCATCTCGATGTCTTGGCGAAAGGGAGTAATCACGACCAGAAAGGCCCGTGGGATGGCGATGGCCAACCTCACTGGACCTATTTTCCAGAGGCTCGCTTTCCCTTTTACCGGGTCGGTAGTTTCTCGGCAGTAGAGCCCAACATGACCGACGGCGACACTCGGAATTTTTATGTGGAGTTCGCCCATCGAGGCGGGTTCAACCCCATGGATCAGTTCGATGCGGTCGCAGCGGGTTTAAGCGACGCAGGTTTGATCGACGGCCCCGATGCCATCATCGATTGCTGGGGTGAATCCATCGCTCATGCCTACGTCCTCAACGACGAACATCATGGCGCTGCCCGGGATCTGTTGGTGGACTGGCTGGCCTCCCATTCGGTGCTGAGCGCCGGTCGCTACGGAAACTGGGAATACAGCGCCATGGAAGACGCCTTGCTCCACGGCCGTCGAGCAGCCGCTTGGGCCCGCGAGCGCTTAGGCTGAACGGCGGCGACGCCACCCCATCAAGGCGAGCAGACCAAAGCCGAGCAACCAGGCATCGGGGGTGGTGGAGTCACAGGCACAGGCAGAACCGGTAGCCACTCCTCCACCCTCCGGAACGCATAGCCCCGGCATGGGGTTGTTGGCTGAGTCGCAGAGATAGCCGGCCGGACAGATGAAGTTCTCGCCACACCACGTCAGGCATTCGCCACCAAAGCCCCACTCGCTGCCACAAATCCCCTGGCGGCATTCGATGGCGCTGCTGCACGGACTGCCCACACTTTGACCGCCTTCATCGGCGCCCCGCTCGCAATAGCCATTGCCTTCATCGTCGGGGATGCAGCCAAAGCCTTCAGGACATTCGAAGTGCCCCAGACGACGATCGCATCCCGGCCGACAGATTCGGGTGGAGCCGATGGCAGCGCACCGGTTTGACACGCAATCGCCATCGTCAGCACAGCGCTCGTTGTCCGGCAGGTCCCCATTGCTTTGAAAGGGGGTGCACTCCCCATTTTGACAGATTTCGCCCCGGCGGCATTCGGTGTCCGCCCGACAGCCGCCGGTCTCGTCCACACAGCTGCCTTCCAAGCAAATCTTGCCCCGCTCACAGTCCCGATCCTCGGTGCAGTTGTTGGCGTAGCAAATGGAGATGGTGTCGCTGATTTCGATGCAATCGAGCCCCGCGCTGCAATCGGCCCGACTGCGGCAGTTGCGGAAACAGGTCCGCTCACCGGCATCACTCAGGCAAGTCAGCCCATCGGCGCAGCGCTTCCGTTGGCAGTTTTCACCCTCCAAGGCCGTGTTCGATTCCACACAGACTTGGACCGTATCGATCCCCGGCCGGGTCAATTCCTGACAGTCTTCTCGCTCGTTGCAATCGTTGTCGCTTCGGCAGCCTCGAGCACAAACATAGCGACCGCCAACGGGAGCACACTCCAAGCCCGCCTCACAGGCGTAGAGGGAATCGCAGGACTCCCCTTCAGCGGTGGTTCCACCGGGTAGGCAGATGGAGATATTTTGACCGTTGGAGGAGAAGGTTTCGCAGATGAAGCCGGCTTCGCAATTGCCCCGGTCGCACTCGGCGTAGCAGGTGGCGTCGTTCTGGTCGCCCAAGCAGAGCAGGCCGGGTCCGCAGGCCCGACCGCCGGCGCAGCTTTCGCCTTGCTGAGCGGCCCCACTGCCTGCAGCGGCTCGCTGGCAGACATTGCGACCGTTGTCGGCCCGGCATTCGTAACCATCGGGGCAGTTTCCACAGGTCACGGTGCAGTAATCGTTGGAACCGTCATCAAGGCAGATCCGTGAGTTGCAATCGGAGTCCCGGTTGCAGCCCCAGCCGAGCCCGCCCCGCTGGCCGGGGTAGAGGCTGCAGACGGCATTGGTGTCGTCTTGGCGGGGATAGCGAAAGGGATAGCCCACATAGGAAGGGGTCATGACCGCATCGACCGTGCAGTTTTCGCAGGGGTGATCCAGGCCCAGGCTGTGACCGATCTCGTGGACGGAGATGGACTCCACGTCCAAGCCACCACGGCCATTGGTGCTCCAACCGTCGGCGTGTTGCACGGCATTAAATTGCACGTCCGCGTCGACGATCCAGCAATCCCGAGCGGGCCGACCATTGCCTCGGCAACCGAAGCCCGAGAAGGACGTCCCAGTGATGCCTAAGGTCCCCGCGCCGTAGCTCCAGGCGTTCGCCCGGGTTTCGAACCAGACATTGTTGACGTTGTCCCGGCGGGCGTTGGGCAAATTGTTCGTGGTCCCGGACTCCACCAAGTTGATGGTGGAGCAACTCACACCACTCCAACTGTCGAAGGAGTTTCGAATGGCTTGCAGATCCGAGTCGCCGGCGATGCCGGGCGCCCCTCGGGTGTTTACTTGATAAGCGATGTTGGGCGAGCCATCGAGGCTCCATTTACCGATCTGCGCCTGCCAAGCCGCCGCCGGAGTGGCGAGGCTCAAGGCGGTCATGACGAGGAGAAGACGCATCAGCGCGAGCCCTCCAAGAGACTGCTGATCCAACGGCGAAAGACGCTAAGTTTCACGGGCTTGCTGGGGGGGGGGCCATGCATGAAGCGCATCTTGCCCTTTGGGTTCCGCTCGGCAAAAGCCACATCGCCGTACTCTTCCTTCAACAGCGCACTGTCGCCTTCGCCCTCGACCACCATGCGGCCGATGCCAACGCCCACCGGCACCACCCGGTCCCGGTGTCGGTTGAGAAAGAGCACCAACGTTTCACCAAAGCGGTAGGTGTTCTTGCCGGGGATGTGCATGACCCAATCGCCCTTCACGCCACCGGCTTGCTGCAACAGCACGGTGTCTCCGGCTTCATACTTGCCTTTGAAGCTTTCGAGGACTTCCAGATCCGTCAGGGTCACCAGGGCGCCGGGTTGTTCTTCCACCACCCGCTGGGCACCCACTCGAACCATCAGCACGTCATCGCTCATCTGGGTCATCTCGGCCCGGTCCATCTTCAAGACCACGGTGGCTTGGGCGGTGCCGGCCACACAGAGACTGCTCAACAGCAAAAGAGTTCTCATCGAATCGGGCTCCTCTCGCGCCGCCGTCGCACAAACAACGCGCCGCTCATCAGCAAAAAGACCAAGCTGGTGTGACTCCCCTCACAAGAGCACCCCTCGCCTGGGTCCACGGGATCGGGTCCCGAGGTACAGGGCTCAGCCACCTGTTCGTCCAAAAGACAACTGCCCTCACGACAGACCGTGCCTGGGGCACAGGCGGCGTCATCGGAGCATGCGGTGGTGCAGAGACCATAGCGAACTCCACGGATGTCGACAAAGGTACATCGACCGCTTTCACATCGGTGGGCTTCCCGGGGCGAACATTGGGCGCCCAGGGGATATTTGGCCTGGCCTTCCCCCACAAAGACCGGACTCATGCACAGACCTTCTCCGTTGCGGGCGAGCACGCATTTGGTGCCACCGGCTTGGGGGCAGGGGTCATCGATGCGGCAGCGACGGCTGCATTGACCGTAGCGACAGATCCCCGAAGCGCACTCGCAATCGTTGGTGCAAGGCTCACCCAAGCGCATGCTGCCGTCGTCCACGGGAGGGCGGACACCGGGATAAAGCTCGCAGACCCCCAGCACATCGCTGGGGCGGGGGCCCACTTCCGGCTGACCGCTCCAAGTGGGGTTCATGACCGCGTCCACGGAGCAATCCCCTTGGGACAGTTCACAGGGGTGACCTAAACCCAAAAAGTGACCGATCTCATGCAGGGCGACAGAGAAGATGTCGGTGCTGCCACTGCCCCCGTCCCGGCTGGTCCAGCGGTGATCTTGGCCATTAAAGACGATGTCGGCGTCGCTGGTGGGGGAGCCGCCTCCTTGGAAGTGGGAGACGGTGATGCCAAGGGTGCCGGGCCCGCCCAAGCTCCGAAAGCCCTGTTCCATAAAGAAGAACTTGTTGAAGCCATCGTTGGCGGCACTCCAGGTCATGTTGTCGGGCACGTCCCGGGAGGCGGCGTCCCAGACGGTACAGGGCACCAACTTCCAACTGCGCATGGCGTCTTCCACCGCTTGGGTTGATTTGCTGCGCTCCGCCGACGAAAAATCATCGCTGCCGGCGGGATCCACATAGTAGCTGACCCGGCCCACGCAGCGTTCTTGGCGGCAAAAGCCCTGGGAGCAGACTCGGTCGTCGCTGCAATCGCTGTCGGTGGTGCATTCGCCATAATTGCCGGTGAGGCGGACGGTCTCGGTAAAGCCACAGTTGCTGCCGCTTTCACCGATGAGTTGCCATTTGTAGTTCAGGAGCTTGGGCTCGGGGCC
>NZRT01000107.1 GCA_002696345.1 Myxococcales bacterium | reverse complement strand
CGTCTTCGTTCCCTTTTGATCGCCCTTTCCAGCAACGGAAGGGGCACAAATGGTTGGGGTCTCGGTGGCCGCCGAGACAGTAAGTGAATTACCAAGGGTGCGGCAATCAGGAGGGCGAGGGGCCATGCTGCGCCTGCGAGCCAGTTCATCGCAGATATTCCCGGGTTAACCGCCGAAGAACTGCCACCGGCGGGTCATCGTTGCGGGCGAACAAGATGTTGGCACCTGCTTGGGCGGCCGATCGCCGGCAGTCTTCATCGAAACGTTCAAGCTCTTGAAGGTAGGCGGAGCGAATGGCTTGCGCATCGATCGTTAGCGACTCACCACGCTCGATGGGCTCAAAGCGGATCCCGCCTTCGTAGTCGAAATCGACTTCTTCAGCAGCGAGAAGACGTACCACCGCACAGTGCCAGCCTCGTTGGCGTAGTTCACCAAGTCCTCGCCAGAATTGTTCATCGGCTTCGAGTAGATCAGAGACCACGATGAGCAACCCTTTGCTGCCTAACTCGCCACCGATCTCTGCCACCGCATCGCCCAGGTTTGTCGCTCCCTCGGCTTCAATGGTTTCCAACTCTTCGGCCCACAATCCCAACTCAGCGAGCCCCCGCCGAAGTCGGCGTTGCCAGCGAGCCTTTCCAGCCAACAAATGAAGCCCTGCGCCATCACCGGCCCGTTGGGCAATATAACCGGCGCCGAGACCGAGCCACCAGCCATAGCGAAGCTTCGAAATGGAGTTTCCGCTTCCCATGCTCGCTGACGTATCGACCAGTACGGCCACATCCAGGCGTTTTTCCGGTCGAAGTTCTTGAACCATCACATTGTCTCTACGTGCACTTGCCCGCCAATCGATACGGCGGGGGCTGTCCCCGGTGCGAAAATGTCGATGTTCGATGAACTCTCCCGCACCTCCAAGCCCACGTGCGTCATGAAGCCCTTCAGTTGCTGCTTCGACCAGTCGCTGGACCTGAAAGCGGAGAGCACCCAGACGAGCGAGTGCCTCAATGGAAAGTTCTTCTTCGTTCAATCCCTTTGGTCCTCAAGTAGGCGCTTGGCGAGATCTTCACCGGACAAACCTTCTGATTCTGCACGGAAGCTGGGCACGAGACGGTGCCCTAAAACGGAGGGCGCTAAGGCCCGTAAATCGTCCCGATCGGCAGCCGCTCGACCGTGCAACAATGCCCGTGCACGACACGCTTGAAGTAAAAACTGACTTGCTCGAGGCCCGGCACCCCATCGAATGTGTTCCCCGACCCAGTCAGGTGCTTCCTGTCCCGCTCGGCTACTGCGCACCAGATCAACGGCTTGTCGGACCAAGTTTTCGTCCACTGCAACACTTTCGACGAGGGCTTGAAAGGCGACCAACTCATCGGTTGAGAGGACCGCCTCAAGGGGCTCATCCAACTCGCGGTGCGAGAGTTGGGCGATGGCCAACTCTTCTTCAGCACTGGGATAGGCGACCCGTATCTGCATCATGAATCGATCAAGCTGAGCCTCGGGTAGTGGGTAGGTGCCCTCCTGTTCGATGGGGTTCTGTGTTGCGAAGACATGAAAGGGTTGGGGTAAGCCGTGGTCCTTCCCGCCGACGGTGACGGTTTTTTCCTGCATCGCCTGAAGCAGTGCGGATTGTGTTTTTGGAGGCGTCCTATTGATTTCGTCGGCGAGTAAGAGCTGGGCGAATACAGGCCCTTGAAGAAAGCGGAAGCTCCGTTGTCCACTGTCTCGATCCTCTTCGAGGACCTCGGAGCCAAGCACGTCTGCGGGCATGAGATCAGGGGTGAATTGGATTCGACTAAAGCTGAGACCGAGACTCTCCGCGACGCTGCGAACAAGCAGTGTTTTTGCCAAACCCGGAACCCCGACGAAGAGTCCGTGTCCGCCTCCCAGTAAACAGACGAGGAGTTGCTCGATGACTCGATCTTGACCGACGACCCGCCGACCAACCGTGTCACGTAGACGAGCCATGCTCGTCTGTAGTTCAGTGAGACTTGCCTCATTTAGCGGGCTTGTCGTGGTCATCTTTTTCTCTCCCTAGCGTCATTTCTTTGTGAAGGCGCTGCCCAGGTTTGAGGGTCACCCGAAGGCGCTTTTTTAACCCCAGCGCAGTGTTTCTTAATTCAATCTCGTGAGTGCCTGGTGACACTGGATAGTCGGTCAATGGAGTCCCTCGTCCGATGGCTTGATCGTCGATTAAAATCTCCGCCCAAGGACTCGAGATCAGTGTGATAAATGCGGTTTCTTTATCTTTTGTCGTGTTCGAAGTTGGCTCTTTGGAACCTGGTCGCTCGGCGCCTTGGAGCCGTGCTTTCGCGCGCAGTTCCCGCTGGTGCAGCTCTTGATCCTGAAGCCTGATTCCAAGTTGAGCAAGGGCATCATGCACTTCGGGATCGAAGGGATTGATCCGGTTGGCTTCTTCGTAGGCCTCTCTTGAAGACTGCCAACGCTCTGATCGAAGTCCAAGCCGACCGAGTAGGATCCAAGTACGTGGGTCATCGGGGGCTTGTTCTGCGCTTTTCTTCAACAGCTTTTGGGCTTCCTCGAAGCTTTTCGACGCAATAAGGCAATCGGCCAAACGGTGCACTAACCCTGGGTAGCCCGTTCCGGCTTTATCCACCGCCCTTCGATACTCAATCGCAGCTGCTTCGTGGTGCCCCCTTCGGTAGAGCATATCGCCGAGGCGCGCTCGGCGCCCGGCAGGCCCATCGGGTCTAGAGGGGTCCATATCGTCCGCCGAACTTCGATTTTCGCCAAATTCCAACGCCAGCTTCCGGGCTCCGCTAACGGTCTCCATAGGACGTTTTTTTAGCCATTTTGCCCAGGATCTCTCGAAGCCTTGAAGATCTGTTTGAAACAGATTTTTGAAGGCGGGGTCGAGTTGGCCCCGACCCTCTCGAATACTATCGAGAAGACCGATAACAACTCCATCGCCCTTCTTTTCAAGCATGTACTCGATCGCTGTTTTCACTTCGGCAAAAGCTGTGGCTGTTGCCTCTTGGCTCGGTAGTAAGGCCATGGACGGACTCATCCGAGCGAAACTAATTAATTCGTCTTTCTGAATCGCCTTCGCCAAAAGCTCAGCAGAGTACGGAGCGAGGGGTTCGCCGTAGTCTCCTCGCCAGCCGCTTTCATGATATTTAGCAAGGCCTTCATGCAGCCAGACGGGAACCGTGTTGTGACTCCGTCGAGAGATCAGCAGGTGAATCAACTCGTGACTCGCTGTGTCGAGCCAGTCGTACCCTCTCAGTGTGACTCTTGGTGTCACAAGCATCAGGCGGTCAAATTTACACAGTGCAATGGTTCCGGATGTTTTGATCGCCTCTAAACTGAGCGTACTGATTCGAGCAAAACTCTCGAGACTTGGATACACTTCCACTCGGATTGGCTCCTTCACAGTCACCCCGAACCGGGGACCATGACGAGCGAGTGCCTCTTCAAGAGCTTCGATGAGATAGTCCGCCAGAACCTGATCAGGACCGGGTGGAACATGGACGGTGAAATGCTTGCCAGCATAAGCCACATGATCCCGAGTCTCTTCGTATGTCGCCTGAATCAAGGGCAGCAGAGGGCTGTCTCGTTTTGCCGCTGCTCGCGCCCGACGGAGTAAATCCAGTGCGTCCTCATAACGACCTTGGAAGAATTTGACCCGAGCAGCGGCCTCTTGGATCGCTGGAAGATCAGGCATTGTGGCCAGGAGTGCTTCTGCTTCCTTTGCCGCTTTAGCGGTTCGCCACTGATTGAGAAGTTGGTGAACTCTATTCTCAACGCCACCGAAACTGACAGACGGCAAGCTCAGCGTGATCATGATAAGGAAAGGTTTCATCGGACCAACTCCTCGTAATATTCGTTGACACTCTCTTGGTGTTCTCCCGGAACACCTTCTCGCCAAGCCTCAAGGATCTCCTCTCGCCACGCGCCTGGGACTTCAAAACCTTCCCCTTTCGGAATCTCCACGCGATCTCTGTTGCCCTGTGCGCTCTGTGGGCCACCGGGCTTGCCGCCTTGTTTCCCCGCACCCTTGTTGCCAAAGGGATTCATCATGCCGCTGCCTTGACCTCCTCCTCCACTGGCTTCGAGTTGTTCGCTCAATTCCCCCAAGGCTTTGAGGACTTCGCCTTGGTGCCCATCAGCTTGTAGGCTCTGATGACGTTGCAACTGTTGGCTTGCTTGCCCCGATGAACCCTGGGCCTTTTTCAGCGCCTCACGGCTTTCGTCACCAACCACCGGTGCCATCTCATTTAGCTTTGCCATTTTCCCCGCCAATCGATTCATGCGTTCACTAAGCTCTTTCTGAGTTCCATCGATCGCTTCCATCGCCCGTCGTTCTGCGCGACTGGGTTGACTGTTTTTTTGCAACACTCGCTCAAGTTCGTCGGTCACCTCTTTTGTCAGTCGCGTCGCTTTCATTTTTTGCCCCATGGCTCGCCGTTTTTCCTTCGGTGAGTTCATGTTGTCGATCGCCCAATCAAGACGTTCGATGGCGTCTTGAGCGCCGTTTGTTGCTTGAGCAGCTTCCGGCAGCGCATCGGCAGCCAGGGCGTCGTCGGCTTCGTTCAATTGTTGTTGTGCTTGTTCCTTTAGGTTCTTCATCCAAGAGGAATCATGGGCGATTTGTTCCAAAGCCCCCCGCGCTTCCGAGAGCTTGTTCTGCAAATTCTTCCGCCACGTTTTGAGGTCATTGCCCATGGCTTCCAGGCGCCGTTGATCTTGTGCTTTACGAACTTGGCTGAGCTGGCTTCGAGCACGCTCTTGATTGTCCTTCAGCCACGCCAGCTCTTGTTTGATGTCGTCGGCTTTTTCTTTCAGTTCACGCCACTCTTTGCCGCCGAACTGCTTGCCGGCTTCATCGACTTGTTTGTTGAGTTCCGTCAGGCTTTCGCTCATCGCTTTGAGCGCATCCATCGCCTCTTCTACTTTGCCGGCTCGCACCAGTTCTTCGAGGCGATCCAACTCCCCTCCGACGTTCTTTTCTTTCATTGCATCGGTATTCAGGTGTTGCCGACCCACCTTCCGTTGCAACTTCGCCATCCTGGCAGCGATCTTTTCGAGCCGTCTGCGCATGCTCTGAATGCTGGCGAGGATCTGCCGCTTGAGTTCGGGGTCTTTTGGGCTGTCTCGGTAGGCTTCCATCATCTTTGATAGCGCTTGCCGTTCCTGTGACAGTTGGCGCTGATACTCGCTGATTTGTTGCAGGCGACGTTTTGATAAAAGGTCATCTAAATACAGCAAGTCCCGTTCTAATCGGTCTTCCATCGCTGCGTGGCTTCGACGCCCTGCAGCGTAACCTGCTTGAGCTTTCGTCAGCCGCTTTATGGTTTCGTTCAGCGCCCGGGAAAATGCGTCGAGGTTGAGCCTCCGGTCGGATAGGTCTTTAACCAGTGTNCGGCCTTTNCTCAGGTGGGTACGAAAACCTTCACTCCAGCGCTCAGGTGATAACTTTCGGGGCAGAAGGAGCGCCAGAGAATCAACCAATGTACCCAGGTAGGCTTCCAGTCGATCGAGAAGTTCTTCCTCTCGACCACTGGGGTCAAAGATTCGTATTTCATGCCACGAACTTCTGCCNTTTCCCGGACCTGTGACATCGTTGTTGTCTTCGACCTCGATGCACCAATGCAAAACATCCCCTGGGTTCATGCCCANCGCTTCCAACTCNAGGCTTCCACGCCGCCGCATGCGGGAGANATAGGCTCCTGAGGGTAGACGTTCCCCTTGTGCTCCCAGGGCTTTTCGTTGCTCGTCCGCCTCGCCCTCTAAGCGGTACACGAGAAAGACCCCTTTGATACCGTGATCGTCGTCGGCGTTAAAGAGATATTCGACGAGGCCAGGACGATCGAGTTCCACTCGCTCCTTTGGAAACAGCCGCTCTACTTTGGGCGGNTGATCTGGAATGACCGAAAGTCGATGNCCTTTCGCCTCGACCAACTCTTGATCTTCTACGGTCAACGCAAGTCGATAGTAACCGCTCCGACGGACGAGAAATTCGCCTTCGATAAACCCATCAGGACNCACNGTTAAACCGACTCGATGGCCCTCAAGAAGAACAGCCGCAGCTTGAGTTTTTCCNGGGGTCTCGGGTCGNGCTCGAAGTTGAACTCGAGTTCCGGCGGGAAGTTCGAGNTCTCCATCGCTTCCCTTCAGATGAAGCGAGTCACGTTGTAAATAGCTNGGAAAGTTTAAGGTGAGGTCGAGATTACTCACCTGGGCGAGAATNGGAGCATCNTCTTGCTGAGCCGCNGCTTCAAGGGCGGTCTGTAGATTCGGTAATCTTTGTTGCAGACGCCACATCGAGGGGGCTGCGATCACGAGTGCTACGACCGCAAGGTAGCCAGCGAGTCGCCGTGGCCTTTGGGTCAGAACCCCGAGTTCCGGTTGCGGTGAAAGTTCGGCAAGGGCNTGCTTCTGGGCAATCTTTGCTGCCGTTTCACTGCCGAGTCGTTGTCCTCCCCGTGCCAGTCGCAAGGCAGCCATTTGTTGAGCAGTTACCCNTTGATCCCTTTCGATCTGGTCGAGCACAGCGTNGGGTGTCGGTCGTAGCCAAATGGCTAATATGATCCAAGCGACGCAACCGCTGAAACCGAGGCCAAAGAGAATATCCNGTGACGGGAGCCACGAGAGAGGAAGCCAGGCAAGCGCCGCTAGGATCATGCTGATCATGAGTCCAGAACTTGCTGTAAATGCCCAACGTCTCGCCGAGCGGACTCGACGAACTTGACGTTCAAGCCATGTGTTCAACCTGTCTTTCGNAGTGGACATTGTCATTCAATCTGTTTTCGGCAAAACCGAGGGGACTTGAGGATGTTCCCCAAGTCGTGTTCGATGGCTGCCATAAGCGGGCCTTGCTCGCCAGGGGCGTAAGGAATGAATTTCCTGTGAATAAGCTTGAAATGATGAACGTCAAAGGCGTCGGTTGCTGTTGTGTCTACCGAGGATGACCAGGCTTTGGTGGGGGCAGCAGCCTCCGGTGACCATCAGGCATTTGAAACACTGGTCTCGAAGTATGAGCGGAGAATTTTCGCGGTGGCCTTGCAACTGACCCGAAATGGAGACCTGGCTCAGGAACTGACTCAGGAGGTGTTTGTTCGCGCNTGGAAAGCTTTACCCCGTTTCCAGGGGGGCGCGAGTTTCTACACTTGGGTTTATCGCATTTTAAAGAANTTAAACATTGATCGGCANCGTCGGAACAAGCGTCGCTCCAGCAGTGANTTCAANGATGAGGTGGGTTGGCGAGTCTCTGAAGTCGGTGTGGGGTACACTGCACGGCAGGAAGCAGACGGCGTTGAGCACACCCATCGGGCTGAGATGCACCAAGTGCTCCACAGCGCCTTGAATCAACTCAGTGAAAATCATCGGGAGATTCTTGTGCTCCGTGAGGTTCAAGATTTGAGCTACGAGGAAATCGCCGAACTGATGGAGATTCCGAAAGGTACCGTGATGAGTCGGTTGTTTCATGCTCGTCGTAAACTAAAAGAGCAGGTGGTCGACATGATGGGAGAGGAGGCTGAGCATGAACTCCTTCGATGACCAGGAACTCGTCTATCTCTACATGGACGGTGAACTCAGTGNTGCAGAANATGAAGCNTTTGAAGCTCGACTGCGCCAGGAAACGAAACTCCAAGNTTTGTTGGCGGAAGCCCGGGCGATTCAAGTGGAGACTCGAAGTCTTCTCGACGCACCGGCTCCCTTGGGGCTGAAGACTCGGGTGATGGCTGAGATTCATGCAGGCGATGTNGAGGCATCGGAAGGACTGCTCGAACGGTTTCTGACGGGTCTTCGGTTGCGTTGGCCAGTGCCTGTTGCTGTTGCNGCTTGTCTCGCTTTGGTCTTTGGGCTGGGGCTCGGTGGCGGTGCAGAAGAAACTCAAAATATGCTGAGCCCGACACCCGCACTGGAACAAAGCCAGGCCACTTCGCCTCAGCCGCGGATGGCAGCAGGTGCCGTCGAAATCGAAGATCTAGATGCTGGCGATGACTATGACATCATGATCTACGTTGCTCCCGGGAGTAACAACCAAATGATCTGGTTGACCCCCAAAAAACCGGAGGAAGAAGGATGAGAAGCTTCAGTTACATGACTGGCATGACGCTGTTGTTGCTCTTTGGTTTTGGCGAGGCGGAAGCCCTCGACGCNGATGCCTTCCAGCTTCAAATAAGAGTGATCCATGCGCGCTCGGATGGTGCTGGTGTCGATCCTCGATTNCAGGATCTCAAGGTGGATTTGGGTCAGTTAAATTATCGCAGNTTTAAGCTACTTGACGGACATCAAAAGCAGGTCTTCTCTCGGGAGACCGTCGCTCTTGAGTTTCCCGGTAACCGTTGGCTGAACGTCCGGACGAAGGGTATTGCCAAAGATGGGAGCCTTAAAATCCGGCTCTCAATTCGTGATTTGAAGTTTAAGGTGAAGGCGAAGGTTCGTCCGGGCAGTACGATTCTCGTGGGCGGCCCACCCCATGATGGTGGAGCGATCGTCCTTGCTGTCACCGCAGCAAAGAGCAGTTAAGACTGACTCCAGAGTCGGCGGTTCGTTTCTCGAAGCCGACGAACTAAGTTGCGACTGAGCACCTCGTANAGAATCGAGCGAAATTCGTGATCGCCCTTCTCGACTTGGTCGCTGCTGACCTCTAGAAGCAGCGCCGCACTCGAAGCCACGGCGTCGGCACTCCGATGTTCGCCTTCAAGCATCGCCATTTCGCCAAAGATTCCACCGGTTCCGACGGTTTCAACCGTTTCGTCATCGATGCGGATATCGACTTTTCCCGTCAGAACAAAAAACATCGATTTACCCACCTGACCTGCTTCGAAGAGCACTTCATCCTCGGCAAGCTGTATGGCTTTCAGATGGCTGATCAGATAGGTCAGCGCTTGCTCCGAGAAGACTTTAAAGCCCGGGAGGGTCATCAACCGCGCAACTAAGGGGTTATCAGCCGGGGTGACCGCTTCACGAACCGTACTGGCCAAGTTGGCCGCACTGATTGGTGATGGCGTGATAAAAATATCTTTTTCGATGGGCAGTTCTTCGAGATCTTCGTCTTCGTCTTCGTCTTCGTCTTCGTCTTCGTCTTCGTCTTCGTCTTCGTCTTCGTCTTCGT
>NZRT01000106.1 GCA_002696345.1 Myxococcales bacterium | reverse complement strand
GTCCGCCGAAGTCGCCGCTGAGTTGGACAGCGTCTGCAGCGACACCGATGTGTTGGAGATGGCTTAAGACCGCCGTTAGGTGGCTTTTCGTGTTTTCGCCAACGGTCAGCGTGACAGTGGTTAGATTGGGCAGTTGATCCAAAAGGTTTGCATTGGCGAGGTCTTCGATTGTGGACCCATCCAGTGTGATGGACTGGACCTTTGGAGCCAAAGCAAGGCCTTGCTCCCGTTCGGCAAGGTCGTCGCTGGTGAGCAAGGCGATGGGGTCTGGTTGGGTGTCATGTGTCATGGGTACAGTCTTTCCTTCCGGCAGAAGGATAGCGAAAGCGCGTAGATTTGAGGAGGCCAGCGATTTCTTTTTTTCCCATTTCGAGGGGCGCGGATTGACGACCTACGCAGCCTCGTCTGTACGGTCGTTTGACGGGACTTTACGGGAGCGAAAGCACCTTTAGACGAAGCGGGTTCGAACGCAATTCGCCCCATCGGATCAAAAGATCTTCATCTCCGTGGTTCCCAAGGACCCGAAGGACGGTTAACAGCCCACTGCTCCAGGCAGGGGGAAAGTGTTGTGCTTCAGCCGGAACGATATTTTCAGGATTTGGTATTAGCCCTTCAAGCGTTCTGGGCAGAGCGCGGGTGCATGATTGGTCAGCCCACGGATCTCGAGGTGGGTGCAGGAACCTTTTCGAAGCATACCTTT
This sequence comes from Myxococcales bacterium, assembly GCA_002696345.1. Classification (GTDB taxonomy): domain Bacteria; phylum Myxococcota; class UBA4151; order UBA4151; family UBA4151; genus UBA4151. The sequence goes on along the minus strand of NZRT01000106.1, from coordinate 48,850 downwards.
CTGCGCTCGTTAGGTCCCGAGCCGTGGAATACAGCCTACGTCGAGCCGTGCCGACGACCCACAGATGGTCGCTATGGTGAAAATCCCAATCGGCTTCAGCACTACTACCAATTCCAGGTTCTGATGAAGCCGGCCCCTGTGGATGTGCAAAGTACCTTTCTCAACATGATGGAAGCCATCGGTATCGATCCCGCGCTGCACGATATTCGATTTGTGGAAGACGATTGGGAGTCGCCAACGCTGGGTGCCTGGGGACTCGGTTGGGAAGTCTGGCTTAACGGCATGGAAATGACTCAGTTCACTTATTTTCAGCAAGTAGGCGGATTTGATCTCAATCCCGTGAGCGTGGAGTTGACACTCGGTATTGAGCGGATCGCCATGTACTTGCAGGGAGTCGATTCGGTTTATGATCTTCAGTGGTCGCCCGGTTTGACTTACGGTGATGTGCATCATCGGGATGAGGTGGAGTATTCTAGGTACAATTTTGAAACCGCTGATGTGGAACTCCAACGAGACCTCTTTAACCGCTTTGAGGCGGAGTGTGCTGCCTGTCTGGAGCAGTCTCTTGTGATTCCAGCCTACGATTACACCCTTAAATGCAGCCATGCTTTCAATATGCTCGATGCCCGCGGTGCTATTTCAGTGACGGAGCGACAGGGGTACATTGGTCGGGTTCGTAAACTTGCCCGTCAGGTTGCGATCGCTTGGGTGAGTGAGCGCGAACGTCTGGGTCACCCTCTGGTGAGGGAGAATGAATCATGACCAAGGCTTTATTGATCGAGTTAGGCTGTGAAGAACTTCCCGCCCGTTTCGTGCGACCGGGCTTGGCAGCGTTAAAGGAAGCCGTGGAAGAAGCATTGCGGACAGCCCGAATTCCTTTTGGGGAGGCGACGACCTACGGAACCCCCCGTCGCCTGTCCGTCGCCGTCGCCGAGGTCGCCGAGGTCGGTACCGATCTGGAAGAAGTGATCAAGGGGCCTCCGGCTCGAATCGCATTTGATGAGACCGGTGAGCCAACGCAAGCGGCTCTGGGTTTTGCGCGGAAAAATAAAGTCGAACCAGAGGACTTGTTTCGGCTGGAAACGGATAAAGGTGATTATCTCGCTGCTCGAGTGCGGCAGCAAGGTCAATCCCTCGCCACGGTGGTGGCGACACTGGGATCGAGGATCGAGAGGATCTCCTTTCCGAAGCGGATGCGCTGGGGTTATGACATTGGTCCCTTCGCTCGTCCTGTCCACTGGTTTGTGAGTCTGCATGGTGATCAGGTTCTCCCCTTCGAGGCCTTTGGCGTCGAAGCGGGTCGCCACAGCCAGGGGCATCGGGTGCACGGGAAAGACGGTGCCGATATTGCTTCTGCCGATGAGTATCTCGCTGCTTTAAGGTCCGTTGCTGTGGAGCCCGACCGAGCTGTTCGTCGTGAACGTATTCTGGTGCAAGCCAAAGCCCTCGCCGAATCCGTTGGTGGGCAGTTGGTGGATGATCCCGAGCTCATTGAGACCTTGGTGGATCTTACGGAGCATCCGATGCCGGTACTCGGCCACTTTGATTCCAGTTACCTCAACCTGCCCCGTTCGTTACTGATTTCTGAGATGCGGGAGCATCAGAAATATCTCGCCGTCGAAAACAGCGAGCATCAGTTGATCAACGCCTTTATTGCCGTCAGCAACACGGCTTCACGACAACCTGAAGTGGTTGCGAAGGGCAATGAGCTGGTTTTGAGAGCACGCTTCGAAGATGCGAGATTCTACTTCGAAGAGGACGCTAAAGTCTTGCTCGTTGAGCAGGCGAGTCGACTCAAAGATGTGCTTTGGGAGCGGAGTCTCGGCACGCTCGCTGCAAAAACGGAGCGCGTCGCCGCTGTTGCCGCATGGCTTGCCGACACGACCAATCAGTCGGTGGATAAAGAGCAGTTGGCTCGGGCTGCTTTACTTTCCCGCGCCGATCTCGTCACCGGTGTCGTCGGGGAGTTTCCAGAACTTCAGGGTGAGATCGGCGCGTTGTATGCGCTGCGAGATGGAGAGGACCCAGAGGTGGCCTCAGCGATCGAAGCGTATTACCGCCCGCGTTACTCTGGCGATGCGTTGCCACAAACTGAACTCGGTTGTCTGCTTGCTGTGGCTGACCGTGCGGACAGTTTGGTAGGGATTATTGGGATTGGTAAGGAGCCAACGGGCGCCGCCGACCCCTTTGCATTGAGGCGAGCAGCCATCGGGATCTGCCGCCTCTTGGATGAAATCTATCCTGAGATCAGTCTCGATGGACTCTTCACGGCAGCGGCTCAGCAGTACGAGAAGGGACAGTTGTCCGATGGTGGAGTGGAGACTGCAGTACGTTTCACGCTCACACGGTTGCGAGGTCAGTTGAAAGAGGCGAGCCATTCGACGGCTCGAGTGGATGCGGTGTTCGCTGCCGGAGGCGATTGTCCGGGCGCTCTTAGTGGAAGAGTAAGAGCTCTCGAAAGTGCCGACCTCAGTGATCTTTCTGCAGCCTTCAAGCGCGCAGGCAATCTTCTAAAGAAAGCGGATCCTGAGGATTTGAAAGCCTCTGTTCCTGCGGGTTCATCACCGCCTGAGCAGCAACTGCTTCAGGCAGTAGACCAAATCGAAGAAGCGCTCACAGGAGCTCGGGAGCGCAGGGATTGGGGGCAATGCTTAGGGTTGGTCGCAACGTTGAGAGAGCCTTTGGATCGGTTTTTCGATGATGTGATGGTCATGAGTAAAGATCCTGTGGAACGCCAGCAACGGTTACAACTTTTGGCTCGGGTTCAGGGCTGCTTTGTCGACCTCGTCGATCCGTCAAAGCTCGCCGAATAGGAGCGTTAGAAGCCTCCGCCTCCGGTCGCCTGGTGAGCGCCATCCACATTGCGACACATGGGAACCTCTAAGCCGACGGGATTCATGGATCCTAGACCCTGTACGCCGGTAATATTCATGTCGCCCGCACGGTTTTGTACGACCACGTTCTGTTCACTGCCGATCTCTTGGTGACTCGGGTGCCCGGACAATGCGTTGTCCTCAATATGGACACTGACAGCACCGGAGAGGTGTGGGGCATCATCATAACGACCCCATTCGCCATGATCGATGGCCAACCCGCCAACGTGATTGTCGCTAATTGTGTTGTTGGCGACCCGGAGCGAAACCACGTCCAAGGCTGCCACACCGTATCCAAAGAGGACCAGTTCAGGCGATCCGTTGACCATATCGACGAAGCCTGCTTGTCGGGTCCGACTGAGATGATTGGATTGGATCTGAATCGGGGCGGTGGAAGCCCAAGCGTAGATTCCTGCACCACGGGCACCAACGATGGTATTTGTCGCCACGGACACATTTGTTTCTTCTCGCAGGTCGTAGAGAAGGATGCCTCGCCCCAGAACGTTGGATATTTCGTTGGTCTGGACGACCCACGAACCCGTCGTGCCTTCACCCCGTAATGAAATCCCAGTCGCTTGCCCGCTGAGAATCTGGTTCCCCTCAATGGTGCCATCACCGTCCATATGACGCATGTAGATTCCATCGGAACCGATCGGGCCGAGCAAGGTGTTGTCGTGGACGCGAACTGAGCCCGAGACCTCATTTGCAAAAATACCGACCCGGCTCGCTCGACCAATCTCGTTTCGATCGATGAAGATTTCTCCTCCATCGGGAACTTCTGCATTAAGAACACAAATTCCATCCAGCCCGATGGGTCCTAAAAATCGATTGTCTTGAACTTGCCACGATCCCCCCGGGGAACGGTCAGGGTGGTTGCCACTCGGTCCCAGGTAGAGACCATGCTCGTAGGCGCGACCCACTTCATTGTTCGTCACCTTGCCTCCACCCAGCGCCGAGATGAGGCTGATTCCCGCTCGCGAGAAAGGGCCCTTGAGATCGTTGTTTTCAATGGTGACCTCGTGGGCGACTTGAGCCACGAGAATCCCGTCCCCATCGCTGACATCACCCACCGTGTTGGCAGAGATGATGACGGTCGGAAGTGGCTCCTCGGCTGGTTCGGGTGGCTCCTCGTTGTAAACAAAGATTCCTCGAGCCCCCGTTGGTCCAACAATATTATTTTGGAAAATCGTCACGTCGTTACGGACGTTCGTGACTTGGATTGCATTTTCACCGGTCTGGCCCACTCGGTTTCGAACGATATCGAGCCGAGGCGTCTGCTGCGTCTCTAGCCCCAGAATACCAAAGCTACCCACGGGACCATCGATCCGGTTGCCCTCGACAACAGCCGGCGCTCGCAGGCTATGCAGGCCAATCGCTGAATGACCCACCCAGCCAATCGTGTTTCGGTAAATCCGTTGGGTTTCCTCACTGCGACGATTACCGATGAGAAGACTGGTTTGAGCGATCGGACCGACGATGTGATTGAAGGCGACATCGAGAGCGCCTGCACCGCCGATCACGAGGATCGCTGTGCCCCCGACTTGATCAAAGCGGTTGTGCCGGATGTTGACCGGCGAGGTGTGCTGCACATCGCCGTACCAGTACAGACCACGCTCACCCAAGGGGCCAGCCACCTCATTGTGGCTGATCTCGGTCTCACCGGACACGTAGCCGGTGACGATTCCCCATGAAGCCGAAGCACCCACGTAGTTGTAGGTCACCGCAACATCCCCTGCGATTCCAGAGAGGTTGACGATGGCACCCCAGTTGGGTCCACGGAAGTCACTTCCGCGGACAGAGACCGGGCCTGCTGAGGTGATGACAGCGAAACTATTGACGGTTGTCCGTCCAAAGCGAGAGTTGGACAAATGCACGCCGCGCTCACCGACGTCATAGATAGTGATCCCAAGGCTGTATCTGGATTCAATGAAGAGTTCGCTTAACTCGATTCCACCTGCACCAAACACGGCCAGAGCACCCTCTCGGAAGCTATCTTCTGCACTGCGAGGCGCCGAGGTGCTGAGGTGCAATCCAGCCACTCGCAGACGGGCGACGTCTTCGACATGGACAGCCATTTGGTCACCACCGCTCAGATGACTACGCTCGGGACAAAGACCGATCAGGCTGATCACACGACCCGATCCGCTCAGTTGAAGACCTTCTTCAAAGGTGCCTTCGCCATAGAGCAAGGTCACATTTGTTTGACGATCGATACCTTGCAGTGCGGTGGTGGCGTCGGGTGCAGCTTGGTCCGGACTGCTTCCATCACCTGTACCGCCCACAGCCACATACCGCTTGGGGTTTGTCCCTTGAGCCCATGGGTGCTCTGTTGCGAAGGGGCCGGAACTACAGGTCGCTCGAGGTCCAACGACAGGTCGACAGCGTTGGTGCAGGGGGTCAAAGGCGGTGTGTTCCCCACATTCGGGGGGGACTTGAGCCGCTGGTTCCGTGGCGAATTGAGGCTGGTCGACCCACGGATTGGGATCTCCTAGGTCACTTGTTGGACCCATCCAAGGCATCACCGGAGGTTTGCACACCCTGCCTTTACAGGCTCCTTCGGCCCGACGAATTGGGAACGGATGCGGTTCTTTTGGCGGAGGTAACTCGTAGCAAGCCGTTAAAAGAGCGGCGATTAGTGCGAGGAGCCGGTACATTATGGGCTCTCCTGACATGCGGTGACTTGATCGCCCTCATCAACGGGGCAAACGAGTTGGTCGGGACAATCTGAATCTTCAGCACAGGCCCGGCTGCATTGGTTGTTGCCGGCACAAAAGTAGCCGTCTGGGCATTGCCTTGAATGGCTGCATTCTTCCCAAGGTTCGACTCGGTCTCCTTGCGGCGCTTGCGCCTCACAGTAACTTTCTCGAAAGCGAAACGACCCAAAGAAACAGCGTTTATCAGCACCGCAACTATCAAGGGCAACTGTGTCGCAGTGTTCTTCCTCTGGAATGCATGCATAGCCGTAGTTTTCGGAATCGATGTAGGTGTAGAGGCATGAGCTACCGGCGGGGCAATCGCGCGTCCCTCGAACGAATTCCGGCGTGCAGCCACGGCGGCAGTGGGGGGTGCCGCTCGCATCGGAACCGGCGCAAACCAATCCTCCTGCGCATTGGCTGCCATCTTGATCCCGGCTGGCAGCCCGGTCGCAAGCCGCACCTTCCGGAAGATCACCACCTTCAAAGCAGACGCCAACCCAAAGATCGTTACCGACAGGAATTTCATGACAATAGCCATTGGGACCGCTCCCCGGCAGATTTTCACAGGCTCCACCCAACTCACCATTGGCTAAGTTGGCAAAGGCACCTGGAAGTTCTTCAGCTGCACCGCAGTACCGGTTCCAGCAGTATTGCCCGTTCACGCAAAAGGTTCGTCGGTTCAGACAGTCGGTTTGTTCCGTGCAAAATCGAATACAGATGAGGTCTCCGTTGTAGCGTGCGCAATCCAGGCCATCGGCGCAGGCGAGATCGGCACTACAGGCCTGAAACTCACCTCGGCGACAGCGATTGTTGTCGCAGATCAATCGGGATTCATTTCCGGCACGATCGCGGACGTTGCAGTCACTGTTCGATGTACAGGACAGCCGTTGCGTGTCCATGCACCAGCCCCGGGGCCACCCCGGAGGAACACGACAAAATCCGGTATCCCCTGAACATTGCCCATGAATCGAACAGGTGTTTTCGCATTGGAAGCACGTATCAAAGGGGTTGTTGTTCTGGTCGTCGCAAGATTCGTAATTTTCATGGTCGACGGGAAGATCAGTCCGTTGAATACCGTCACCGCACACAGCGACCGTGCAGGCGTTTGTGCAGGCATCCTGATCATTGTTGTTTCCATCATCGCAAGCTTCATAGCCCTCTTGACCTGGTTGCAGATCTTCTCGAAGACGACCGTCACCACAGTAGGTGAGTTGGCAGTTTGCTAGGCAGCCATCATTGCTGGCTGGGTTGCCGTCATCGCAGGCTTCAAAGCCTGCCTCACCCTCTTCGAGGTCACGCCGTTGAATTCCATCGCCACAACGGGCGGGTTGGCATCGATTGGTGCAGCCATCTGCGCCGTCACCATTACCATCGTCGCAGCCTTCACCCGCTTGAATTCGGCCATCTCCGCAAAATGGAAGGGTACAGTCACTTTGACAGCCATCATCATCAATTTCGTTACCATCGTCACAATCCTCAGCACCGGGAGCGCCCATTTCTAAATCGAGCCGAAGGATCCCATCACCGCATTGAGCATGTCGGCAGCTTGAGGTGCAACTGTCGGTATCGACCCCATTTCCGTCATCACATTGTTCCATGTCTGCATCGCCCAAAGAGCGATCGAGGCGAAGGATGCCGTCGCCACAGCGGGCAGGCTCACACGCATTGCTGCATTGATCCGTATTGACGGTGTTGCCATCGTCGCAGTCCTCCAGGCCTTGACGCACCACGCCATCACCGCAACGAGCAATCGCGCAGCCGGTACAAGCGTCGCGATCCTCTTCGTTGCCATCATCACAGGCCTCGAAGTTTGGATCATCTGGGGCAACGTCGATTCGGACGATGCCATCGCCGCAGCGCGCGGGCTGGCAGTCCCGAGTGCAGCCGTCTCGATCGATGAGGTTCCCATCATCGCATTCTTCCCCATCTTTAAGAATACCATCGCCACAATAGTGGTGGGGACCGGCATCTACGCGTTGGGGATCCTCAGCTGCTGTGGGCCTCAACTCATAACAACTGGAGGCGGCCAACAAAGGGATGGTCACAATAAAGAATCGCACGATTCGCCCTCTTCCTAACGATCATGACCCGAGCAGATGGAGTTAATCAAGATAGTGCATCGTCGTGATGCCCTTGACAGCGATCAAGGGTCCGTTTCACTTCGCCGTCTGGAGTCTTTATGGCTGCTTGGAAGCGTTGGCTGCTTGCGTCGAGACCGGCAACCCTGACCGCTGCCTTTGTCCCCGTTTTCGTCGGAAGTGCGCTGTGTTGGCAGCAAGGAAAGTTTCATGCTGCGTCCGCAGCCATCGCTTTGTTGGGTGCGCTTCTCATTCAATTGGGCACCAACTATGCCAATGACCTTCATGATTTTTTGAAGGGAACTGACGATGAAAATCGACTCGGTCCCACTCGGGCTGTCCAGGCGGGTCTAATCAGCATCGAAGCGATGCGTCGAGCAATGGTGATCACCTTTCTGTTGGCCTTTCTTGTTGGGCTCCTGTTGGTCTGGCGTGCCGGCTGGCCGATCGCCCTACTCGGTCTCTTTTCGATCCTGTCGGGGTGGGCCTACACCGGTGGACCATATCCCCTAGGTTATCACGGGCTGGGAGACCTGTTTGTCTTTCTTTTCTTCGGTTTCGCCGCCGTTGTGGGAACCTATTATGTCCAATGCCTCGAGGCGCCCTTGGTCGCTTGGTACTTTTCCATTCCGGTTGGCGCCAGTTGTACCGCCATCATCGTGGTGAACAATCTGCGGGATCGGGAAGGCGATGAAGTCAGCGGCAAACGCACCCTTGCTGTGCGCTGGGGTGCACGATGGACACGGCGTTATTACGTGGGTCTCTTGTTGTCGGCCACATTCGCCACCCCTCTTTATCTGCTCCACCGACCCTTTTCATGGTTTCTCCTCGCCCCACTCCTCCTTCTGCCGTTCGTTTGGTACTTGGCCCGAGCTTTGCAAACCTCGGAAGGGGAAGCTCTGAATCCGGTTCTTGCAAAGACAGCAGGTTTTCATTTGGTGCTGGGGCTTGTCATCGGTGCATCGCTTATGCTTTCGGGAGGGTCATGATTCGAGCTTACGATCTCGCTTTGGCAGAACCTTTGGAGACGGGGAGGGGCTTGCTCACCTCATTCACAGGGGCACTGCACGAGCACCCCGATGGCGGGTTGGGTGATCATCCCGGGCTTGAGGCGGTTCAGGGGTTTGGTCAGGAGCTTCGCAACTTTGCGCAGGAAACCGCTGAACTGGATGCGAGCGCTCGAGGTGCTGGCGAACCCTTGTACAAACTGATCAGTCGTCGATTTCTTGGCGACAGCGTCGGGCCAAGGCCCGGAGCTCGCGTTCTCGTTCACCTGACGACAAGCCTTTCCCAAGCCCTGGCAGCTTCGGGCATGGCCTATCTTCGGGGCATCGGAACGCTAAAGATTAAGGTCCCACAGACCGAGACGTGGACATCGGTTCGACGGCAGTTGGAAGAACTTAGACTCGTGCAGCCGATGATGAATATTCGATTGGATTTCGCGGGGGGCTGGGAAAACGATCTGCGTCGAGGCGTGGATCTGAGACCCCGCCTGCATGATTTGGCAGACCTGGCAATCGAGTATGTTGAGGATCCCGTCTTACCGCAGTCACTGGCGCAGGTTCCTCGGGATATCCTTCCCATCGCTGCAGATGTCGTGGATTTGGCGCCCGGTGAGGCCAATCGATTGGTTTCCTCATTGGGTGTTCGGACGCTCGTGGTGAAGCCGCAGTTGTTTGGAACTTGGGGAGCTGCGATCAACCTGATTCAAATGGCGCAGAGTAAAGGGATTCAAGTGGTGCTTTCGAGTTTGTATGATGGTCCGGTAGGCATCGCGGCACTTCTTCATCTCGCCGTTGCTCTCGGGCTGACCGAAAGCGCCCAGGGATTGAATACCCTGGCTTTGTGCACCCCCCATCCTTGCCGAGTCTTGAAGCCCGGTCGGGATGGTCGAATCGCCGTCCCCGAAGGAGCCGGCCTCGGCTTGGACAGACCCTGGGCACCATGACGCGCCGCTCAGCCCTTCGGGCAGCGCTCAACCCCCAGTCCTTGCACACTTTGGAGCAGATGCGCCTCGCTGATGACCAAGTGTTGTTGGTTCATCCGGAACTGACACCGTTGGAAACGCAACATCTCCTTAGGCAATGCTCCAATCCTCCCTTTTGGCCAGAGGTTCAGGAGGCTGAAGGATCTGGGGAGGTTTGGGTTGCGACCAGTGGTACCAGTGGACAGTCTCGGATCGTTCGTCTGTCATGGCAGGCGATTGAAACCAGTGCTCGTGCGGTGTGGAAGGCCCTGGGAGGAACACAGGGAGATCACTGGCTTTGCCCTCTGCCTTTGGCGCACGTGGCAGGTCTCGCAGTCGTTGAGCGCTGTCGCGTTGGCGAGGGCGTTCCTCGCTTGCTCAAACACCGAGGCAGTGGGCCTCATCTCCTGCATGCCCTCCGGGACCCCGCGATCCAGTTTGCTTCGCTCGTTCCAACCCAACTCAAACGTCTCGTGTCTGCTTTGAACGGTGCTTCCCCTCCCCCCCTGAAAGCCTTACTCGTCGGCGGCGCAGCGACACCTCCGGAACTTTTGACGCAAGCCCGAAGCGCTGGGCTTCCCGTGGTTTGCAGCTACGGACTGACGGAGGCGGGCTCGACGGTGGCGATCACTGCACTCGACGATGCGCTCAACCCCCAGGCGCCGGGGGGCCAAGCGAAACTACTTCCAGGGTTTGAGGGTCGAATTGTCGATGGCGAACTTCAACTTCGAGGGGCGGCCATGTTTCGTGGCTATCTCGGTGCAGCCAGCCGATCTCCAGAGGAATGGTTTTCGACGGGGGATGAAGCCGAGATGTCCGGTAAGAAGGTGCGCCTTACCGGCCGCAAGGGGTCCTCGTACAAACGGGGCGGAGAGTGGATCGACCCCTTGGAGATTGAAGGAATTTTAACAGCATGTCCCGATATCAGTGAAATAGCGGTCGTGCCTGAGGCGGATCCAGATCTTGGGTTTCGGACCCTTGCACTCGTGGTTCCCGTCTCCCTAGAGGGTGATATTGAGTCGCGATTGAATGCCTTCGCCGCTCAGCATCTGGCTCGTCACAAGCGGCCGGCCCGTTGGGAATTTCGTCGCCAACTCCCACGCAGTCCGCTGGGAAAGCTGCTCAGACATCAACTCGTAAAATGATTGGCGAGCCATGTTCTCGCCATCGACTCAAGGCGCTCTCTTTGGTTGAATGAGGGATCTTCTACCACCGCTTCGAGAAGCACCTCCTGGAGGGCGCCGAGCCACGGCCCACCCGGGCGACTCGCCAAGGTCATTAAATCATGACTATCGATGGCTAGATCTCTGCGTTGAAGCGCATGTCCTAAAGCTTGTTCGCGGCGCAGGCGTTCTTCGATGCGATCCACCTGTTCAAGCAATGTGTTGACGTCATCGGTTCCCTTGCCCGTTACATCTGCTCTTTTGAACGTAAGGTAATCGTCCAGATCCTCCCCCGGCAGTTTCCGCAAAAGTCGACGAATCGCACTGTCGCCCCAGTCATTGGTCGGGTGGACCATATGATGTGCGATCATTTGATCGACCCGTCGTTGTCGGGCTTTCGAGAATTTTAGACGTTTACCGATGTCGCCGCTGATTTGAAGACTCACCTTTTCGTGACCGAAAAATCGAAAGTCACCCTGTTGGTTGGGGTGGGGTTCGGCAGTGAGTGGTTTACCCAAATCATGAAAGAGCGCAGCCCATCGAAAATCCGTTGGTTCAGCAGGACAGGCATCGAGGACCTGCAGGGTATGATCCCAGACATCGTGGGCGTGATGTCTGTTCTGTCTCTGACCGATCATCGGAATGAACTCAGGAAGAATGACTTCCAGCAGGTTCAACTCGTGCATGAGTCGGAAACCTCGGCTGGGGTGACTGCTTCTTGATAAGATCTTATCGAGTTCGTTCTCGATGCGCTCCACGGCGATCTCTTTGAGCTTGTGAGCGGTTGCTGCAAGCGCATGACGCAGTTCCATATCGAGTTCAAAGTCGTGTGTGGTGGCAAAGCGGATCGCCCGTAGGATACGAAGTGCGTCCTCTTGAAGTCGGTCTCTGGGGGATCCAACAGCCCGAAGCCGACTTTGATGCACGTCTTGACGTCCACCAAACGGATCGACGTAGCTATCCGCTAAGGGGTTCCAAGCGATGGCGTTGACCGTGAAATCGCGGCGGGCGAGATCGTCTTCGATCTCGGTGACAAATTGGACGGAATCAGGTCGGCGATGATCGCTGTAGGTCCCCTCGGTTCGAAAGGTGGTGTGCTCGATGGGGAGATCGCCAACCATCACAGTGACCGTTCCATGTCCAAGGCCGGTGGGATGGACACGGTCAAAGAGTTCGATGATTTCCTGAGGGGTGGCCGAACTGGCGATGTCGAGATCGCCAGTGGGACGCTTCATGAGCCGGTCACGGACAAAGCCGCCCACGATAAAGCCTTTATAGCCAGCTTGTGCCAGCCGCTCGAGCAGTTCTGAGGCTGCTTGAAGAACCGTGCTCACACGACGGGCGGGTGGATCGACTCGGCCCTGTCTTTGAACTGGTTAAGCATGGCAGGAAACGTCTTTTCTACGAGTCGCTGTTGAAGGTCGCTCGGAACCAGTTTGCGTAAAAGTCGGGGGATATGGACTTCAACCTCGACCCCATAGGTCGCTTTGGTTCGACCATCTGGCAGCGCTTCTAGATCCCAACCACCGTCGTTCTTTACCATCCATTTGCTGTCTTGAAGGGTCCAGTGAAGTTTCTTGCCAACCTCTCCTTCGAGTCGAATCGTCATGCCAATGGACTTGATGACCTTTACATATTGAGTGATGACCGCATTGTCGCCGTCACGACTGTGCACTTTGACTTCATCCACATCCCGAAGGAAACGAGGATACGCTTCGTAGTCCACTAAGACCGAATAAAAGTTTTCGGGGCTGACGTTGATTTCGATGTCTCTTTTCGCTGCGGTCATGGTCTCTTCTACTCACTTGGTGCTGGGAAAAATGGGCGGCGTTCAAAGTCGTGAATCGTTTCCAAGAAGCGGACGGTACCGGTGGTCGAGCGGAGCACTAAGCTGTGGGACCGGGCGCCCCCACCGAAGAAGTCGACGCCCCGAAGCATCGGACCGCCTGTGACCCCTGTGGCAGAAAACATCACATCGGCTCCGGCAAGTTCTTGCAGCGAAAACACCCGGTCCAAGTCCTCTGCAGCAAAGCCCATTCCTAATGCCCGCTCCTTCTCGGTCTCGTTTCGCCAGGCCATTTGCCCCTGAAAGTCACCGCCAAGGCATTGCATCGCTACTGCTGCTAGAACCCCTTCCGGCGCTCCTCCTTTGGAAACGAACAGGTCGATACCACTGTCTCGCTTGCAGGTGGCGAGGGCAAAGTTGACGTCTCCATCCGTAAAAAGAGTGACCATGGCGCCAGAGCTTCGGACTTCATCCACGATGTCTTCGTGTCGTGGTCGCTCGAGAATCGCAACGTTGAGGTCACTCACATCGCAACGCTTTGCCTCTGCAAGTAGTTGCAAGTTTTCGGTGACGCTTTTGGCAAGACTGATCAGTCCTCGGCCTTCCGGACCGCAGGCAATCTTGAACATGTAGGAGTCCGGGGCATGAAGAAGCTTGCCACGGGGTGCCGTGGCGATCACTGCGAGTGCGCCAGGTTTGCCACCGGCACAGAGATTCGTGCCTTCGAGGGGATCGAGGGCGATGTCGACTTCGGGGTCCTCATCACCCCAGCGACCGACCTCTTCACCAATGTAAAGCATGGGCGCCTCGTCGCGCTCTCCTTCACCGATGACCACCCGTCCTCGAATCGCCAAGCTGTCGAAGGCCGAGCGCATCGCATCGACCGCTGCTTGGTCCGCAGCGACTTTGTTGCCTTTCCCGTTCCATCGGGCTGCCGCCAACGCCGCCCGCTCGGTGACTCGCACCATTTCCAGCGCTAGGTTTCTATCCATCGGCTTGATCCTCAAGCTGGGCTTGCCATTCTTTGACGAGGATTTTCAATGGCGGAGGCCAGCGCTGTGGACGTCCATCTGCATCGACCAGGGCGTGCCGAGTCATCCCCGTAGCAAGCGTTTCGGTGTCACGGCGAATCTCGTATTCGAAACGTAGTGAGGCTCCCTTTAGATTTGCGAGCCAGCAGTGGATCGCAAGCAGGTCATCATATCTTGCAGAACGCTGATAACGAATTGAAGCCTCGGCGACGGGGAGAAAAAGTCCGGCATCTTCGAAGCGAGTGTACGCAGAACCACTGCCACGAATCCATTCGTTACGACCGATTTCGAAGAGGCGGAGGTAGTTCGCGTAATAGACGACCCCCATCTGGTCCGTGTCGCCGTAGATGACCCGGTATGGGGTGGTCACGTCCGCCGGCATTAAGCGTCCGGTATGCGAGCCATGCGTCGAAAGTCGGCGACTCGTGCCTGGATATGGGAGGCATCAATGGTGCGCATCCGCTCAATGCTGAAGCCCTCGACGACGAAACTTGCCGTGGCGCTTCCCACAACTGCTGCGGTGCGTAGGGCGTCCTCGCTGATTTCTTCACAGGTGGACAGGTGACCCATGAATCCCCCTGCAAAGCTATCGCCAGCACCCGTCGGATCGACGACGGTCTCCACCGGATAGGCCGGACAGAAGAACGGTCCCTCGGAGGTGAACAGCAGCGCGCCGTACTCCCCCCGCTTAATGACCACCGCTGAGGGCCCCATTGCGATGAGTTTTCTCGCCGATGCGAGAACGGTCTCTTCACCCGACAGTAACTTGGCTTCTGTGTCATTTACGAAGAGCATATCGACTCGGGAAACAACATCCAAAAGAGCCTGGCGTTTCCCCGGAATGATGTCTTCAATCCAGAAGTTCATGGTGTCCATCGCAACAAAGCGTGGTTCTTCGATTTGGTCGAGGACTTGACCCTGAAGGACGGGATCGATGTTCGCTAAGAGGACGTCACGGCTCTGGGCGTAACCGGGGGGGAACTCCGGTTTGAAATGCTCGAAAACATTGAGTTGGGTATCCAGCGTAACCGCTTCATTGAGGTCATCATAACGACCGGCCCATCGAAAGGTTCGTCCTGGAACCTGCTGAAGCCCTTCGCAGCAAATTCCCCGTCCTTCCAGTTCAGCAACATGTGCCTTCGGAAAGTCCTCACCTATTACGGCGACAAGACGCAGGTTTTCACCTGTGAAGGACGCAGCGGTTGAGAAGTAGACAGCGGAACCACCAAGTATTTCGTCCCGTTTACCCGAAGGAGTTTCCACCGAGTCCAAGGCCACGGATCCGACGACGAGCAATGACATGATGTAGGTTCCTAACGCTGATCGATGGGGACGAATTGTCGCAGGTTGGGGCCGGTGTAGATCTGCCGAGGCCTGCCAATGGGCTGATGTTGATCGTGCATTTCAAGCCAATGGGCAATCCAGCCAGACAGACGACCCATGGCAAACATCACGGTCATCATGTCTGTGGGAATGCCGAGCGCCCGGTAGATAATCCCCGAGTAGAAGTCGACATTGGGGAACAGTTTACGCTCGATAAAGTAGTCATCTTTCAACGCTGTTTCCTCAAGCCGTACAGCGATATCGAGCAAGGGGTCATCGATTCCAAGTTTCTCCAAAACAACATTCGCCTTTTTGCGAAGGATGTTCGCCCGAGGATCGAAGTTTTTGTACACACGGTGACCGAATCCCATGAGCCGGAATGGGTCATTTTTATCCTTCGCCTTCTGCACCATCTTCTCGACATTGCCGCCCTCCGAGTGGATCTGATCCAGCTGGTTCAGCACTCGCTGATTCGCACCTCCATGGCGACTTCCCCACAGTGCAGCGACCCCGGCAGAGATGCACGCATAGAGAGGAGCATGACCACTGCCGACGAGTCGGACAGTGGAGGTGGAGCAGTTTTGTTCGTGGTCAGCATGCAGAATCAGCAGCGCGTCCAGCGCGTCACAAATGTCCTCATCATGGATCCAGTCCTCCGTGGGGAAAGAGAACATCATCCGCATGAAGTTTGCCGTGTAGCGCAGTTTGTTGTCGGGGTAGATAAAGGGCTGGCCCTGGCTTCGTTTGTAGGCAAAGCCGGCGACTGTAGGCATCTTCGCTAAAAGGCGAATCACATCCAGTTCGACGGCTTTTGGATCGTTCACGTCGCCGTCTTGATAGAAGGTTGAAAGCGCAGCCATCGACGCGCTCAGAATCCCCATGGGGTGGGCATCTTTGGGAAATGCTTTGAAAAACTGCCGAAGATCTTCGTGGAGAAGCGTGTGTTGGTTTAAGGTGGTTCGGAACTCGTCCAACTCTTCAGCATTGGGAAGCTCCCCCTTGAGAAGCAGGTAGCAGACCTCGAGGAACGAGCAATGATCCGCCAGGTCCTCGATCGAGTACCCACGATACCGAAGAATGCCGTTGGCACCATCCAGATACGTGATCGCGCTTTGGGTCGAAGCTGTGTGCTTGAAGCCTGTATCAAGTGTGACGAGTCCGGAATGGTCTCGGAGTTTGGCAGCACCCAGATCAAGTCCGATCTCATTTTCACTGCCGACGACGGCAGGGATTTCGACTTGCTGGTCTCGGAAAGTTAGCGTTGCGGTTTCGGTCATCTGAGCGTCCCTCTAAGCGTCGGCGGCACCCTAGATAAAAGGCAGTCTCAGGTCCAGTTTATGTCGGCTCAGACGTGCATTGACAGTCAGAACGGGGCTGAAGGTCGATCTGTCTCCAGCGAAATTGTCGCAGTTCTCCCACCTGCAGTGAGCCCCATGGCAGGGACCATGATTTCAGAATGATCCCGATGGCCGCCTGGGCCATCAGTCCGCCCACCATGGTCGTTGCTCCTGGTAAGACACCGGCATCCGCACAACTCATCGCGTCGGTGGGCGGTGCTTCGAACAGACAGCGAAGGCAAGGCTCACCGCCGGCAGGTTGTAAAAACAAGTGCGCACTGAAGCCCGTGATTGCACCGTACACCAGGGGGCGATGACCTCGTACGCAGGCGTCGGCGACCGCAAAACGTGTCTCAAAGTTGTCGCTCCCATCGAGAACGAGGTCCACCTCTCTCATGAGGGGAGCTAAATGACTCGAGTCGAGCCTCTTTCGAATCGCCAGCGCCTGTCTGCAGCCTCGTCGTTGCGCTTCACGGGCCAGGACGTCTGCTTTGGGTCGACCCAGATCCTCTTCGGTGTACGCGAGTTGACGATGCAGGTTCGTCATTTCAATCGTATCGGGGTCGGCAATGGTGATATGTCCAATACCAGCACCGGCAAGGGCAAGTGTGGCAGGACAGCCGAGGCCGCCTGCACCAACCACCAGAACGCGTGCATTCAACAGACGCTGTTGTCCTTTACCACCCACCTCAGGAAGAATTAGTTGGCGCGCGAAGCGAAGCTGTTCGTCTCGGTTCATGATTGGGGCTCGAGCATGTCGGCGATATTGAAAGAGCCGTTGCGAAGCACACGTGGTGGGGCATCGACGAGGTCGACCAATGTGCTCGGTGGACCCGTGCCTGCTTGTCCGGGGAGATAGCCGGCGATGGCACCGGCCGGTAGGCTCTGCAAGTGGACAGGGCTGGAGGCAGGGACTTCGCCACTTCGATTCAAACTCGTGGCAGTGAGCGCGGCACCAAACTGAAGAGCCAGAGCACGAGCCTGCGAACCTTCAGGGATTCGGATGGAGACCCCGCCTTTGGATGAGCAGATCAATTCCGGGAGCGGGCGCNTCCCGGGTANAATCAGACTTAACTCTGCCGGCCAACACCGTAGCCATCGCTCATGATGATTCNCCCAACGGACCAGCGCATTGACCTGATCNAGGTCNCCAGCGATCAGNCCCACGGGTTNGCTTCGATTCGGTTTCAGAAGACNCACTCTCGCCACTGATGTCTCGTGGAANGGGTCCAGTGCCCAGCCGTATCCNCAAGGGGTNGGAAANGCGACCCCCAGCCCATCGCGCAGAGCAGTGCAGGCTGTTTCNAGCGTCAACGCCTGCAGCGTGCTCATTGTCCTGCGCAGCTGTTCGCTTGCCATTCACCCGGCGTGGGGGGACCATCGCAGAATGTGTCCGTATCCACTCTGTCCCGAACCAGACTCCGACCATCGATGTTCGAATCCAGCTCAGACGTTGCGTCGATGGTTCGACCCTCGAGATCGATCAGGTCGAGATACAAATTGCTGTTCACTANACTGAAAAGGTTGATTTCGATGATCGCACTGGGGCTGAGACTCGGGTAGGGCGCATTGTTGAACGTTTCGTCGACCAGCACAGCAACCGAACGAGCGGGAACCACAGTATTNTCAGGAAGGTCTGCCCNNGTCTCCGTGCCGCTTCTCACNAGAGCCCAGCCGCTTAAGTCCAGATCGGTCTCACCGTAGTTGTAGATCTCAACAAATTCACCGATGCCGCCTTCCTCCAGGGCATTGGCATGAGTCTCGGTGATGACGACATCGGGTAGTTCGACGGGCACGATCTCTAGAGCGTCGCTGGACCAGGTGTTTAACGCCAGGTCTCGGCTCACTGCTGTTNCTGTNTAGGTTTGCCCTAACTCGAGCCCGGTCAGATCGAATTCGTGGGTGCATGGGTCGCCCGGTACGCAGGTCGAGGGGTTGCCGATTTGGGTGACNCCTTCGAACACCAACTCAGTGCTTGATGGTTCATCGGTAACCCAACTTAGGGTCGCTTGGGTTTCGCCCACTTGGACCACAACGGGCTCCGTCACGACCGGTGGCGACTCGTCAGGTTCTGAACTGCTTCGAAAGGCTCGGCTNGACGCGCGAGCGGGCGCTCCCTCGACGTCNGTTAAACTCGAGGTGACCACAATTTCGTAGGCGGTGTCCGGGCAAAGTCGCCAGGTCGCAAGTCCATTNGCACAGAAGCCTTGATGGTTTGGTTCCTCCGCCAGAGTGGGCAGTCGCAAGGTGACTGTGTTGCCCGAGACCTCGGGAGTCAATGGGACCGTGATGTTGTCTTCAGTGCTGACCTTTAAAAGGATGCTTCCGGCAGGTGCCGGTGCCAACNCACGATCAAATCGGAGTTCGAAGGTTTCTCGGTTGACGGGGACCGCCCCCGCTGGAAGTGGCCCTTCAGAGTCCCCCGGTAAATCGCTCGCAATCCAGACCGCTGGGCCCGCTTCCGTCGTGTAAATCAGTTTGTAGTCGAACTCGACTTCCTCTTCCCGACTGCAGTCCGCTGGCTTGTTGACGATATGGGGTTGGCAGTCGCTGACGAGAAGCCGGTTGCCATCCGTGTCGCGAATCTGTTTCGAAAACACGAGTTGGTATTCAGTCAGGGGTCTGAGTTCTTCAAGAGTGGTAATCGTGACTTGGGTTCCAGTCTCATCAAGTCCAACGGAAATGGGTACGGTGCGAGCCCGATAAGAGTCACTATCGAGTCCACCATTGCCGGCGTGAAAGTCGTCGCGCATCGCCTCGGACATTAAGGGCTCTGGCTGACCAAAGTCATCCAATTCAGGGTCGCCATTGGCATCGAGTTTGTACCGTGTTGTGAGAAGAACCGTGTACGCTGGTCTTTCGACCGAGGGGCGATAGAGGGGTTTGGAAAAACCAAGGCTCCAACTGGGCTGCAGATTGATNTCNGAGCCTGAACTGGGGCTCGCTGTCGCGATGACCGGCCCGGTCATATCGATGGGTTCTAAATTGGTATCGATGCATGCCGTGAGCAGCACAAGGGTCCATCGCATGTGGGAACGCAGCTTTTCGATCACCGGCCTGCTTTCTTTAACTTACTGCTGAACCAGCCCCCGGTAAGACCGTCGAGATAAGCAGTGAGTTCGGCGACCTTGAGTTCCTGTTTGACACGGGCTTCCACATCGAGATGTTCATCGAGGAGTAAGCGCACTTGTGCTCGTCGCCGTTCAAAATACAACTTCGTCACCTCAGCAACAAGCGTGTCTCGTTGGCGAGAAGCAGCCACCGTCTCTCGACGTAACTGAACTTCCGTGGGTGCATAAACGAGTTTGTTCAGTTCCCAGCGTAATCGGACATCCATTTCCACATGGTCGTCCGTGCCCGTGGTCGCTCGAGGGTCGCCGGTCCCGGACGTGGTGGTTTGGTTAATATCGCTTTTCTGATCCCGGCCAAGGGAGACACGTAGTTCGGGCAGCCAGTACGCCTTTCGAGCCCTCTGACGCCAACTGTCGACTTCTGCTGGGTGGGCTGCAGCGTAAGAAGCAGCTCTCTTTTGCACCTCTCGAATGGACGGCTCACTGCGAAAGTTGTCCAAGACCCGGCGCACCTCAGCGCTCGGCGCTGCACTTGCACTCCATGGCGTCATGGTGGCGATGATGAACGCCAAGGGAATCACTCTGATCATGGGAACTCCTGTTGCAGCAGACCTTCCAATAAAGCCCGCTGCTCGTCTTGTTTTAAAATACGCATGACCGCTGCCCGCAGGCTTCGTGGCGGGCGAAGTATCATGGACCGCTCAGTGGCCAAATGAGCCACCAGTAACTTTGAAGTCCGTCGTGCAAGTCGACGTCGCTCCTGCAGAATCATCGAGCGTACCCCCGCTTGATTTCGCATTCGGTCGCCAAAGCTCAAAGCAGGCCTCCAGGTCAATCCGATCAGCAGACGCCAATCCTGGTCAATGAAATCTTGGCGTCGATCCTCGTCCAATTCTTCGAGATCGTCGAGTTCCACGTCGAACTCGTCGGCGATTCGTTCCAGATCCAATACCCCCAAGCCTCGACGAGTATCGGTGGTAAACGAGAGACTAAGATCAGGAATCCAACGACTTAGCTTCGGTCTCGACGCCATCGGTTCGAGACTCAAGCCTCGCCGGCCGTAGGAGTCGATGAGACGTTGGGTCCAAACCTTTGCTTCACGGGCGTCCAAAATAACGCCCAAGCTCGAAAGGGGAGCCTCTTCCTTCGGGGGCTGAATTACGCCTTCCGCTGTTGCAAGCCAAAGCCCGCCACGAACCAATGCATCACGGATTTGGTGACTGCCGATCGGCACGGCCAAGCGTGCTAATCGGTCCTTCTCCCAGCGCCAAACCCCTTCGCTCGTCACCAGCAATTGACCATCATCCGCACGGACAAAGTTACCATCGAGAATCTCGCCACTCGGTCGTGCTCGTCCAGAATCACCGATCCACAAAATACGTCCCTCAGTGACTCCGACCAACCGATCGCCAAGACGACCAAAGCCATCGAGAATAGCGCCTGAGCGGCGGATGGCTCGGGATTCAATTTCGAAGACACCCTGACTGGTGGCCGCAAAGATACGGTTTTGTCGTAATGCCAAGCCGACCAGGGCACCGGGTAATTCTTGAATCAGCCTTTGAAAGGGTTCGCCCGGTCTTTTTCGAAAAACACCACGATCGGTTGCGATCACGAGTAGACCTGAACCGACAACGAGATCAAAACACACGCGGCCGAGATCGAGATGGTGGCGGCTGGAGAGCCCGACTTGGTAAACGCCCTGGGTCGTACAAGCCCAGACATCTGAGCCATGGCTGGTCAAGTTTTGCACGACCGTGGGATGAAGGTTGAAGGTGTCCTCCGTCTCCTCGACCGGGACGAGCGGCGGGAGCGGACGTGTGTAGCCGAGAAGATCTTCAGTTTGCGCTTCTGCTTCTGCCTCCCCGTAGACCGGAAGGAGTTCTTCAAAGAGTTCATCAAATGCCCTTTGACGCTCCAACGTCTCTTGTGTCTCTGGAGATTGGGGTCTCGCGGGTCCTTGTGCTCGCAATGTCCAGGGGTACCAAAGGGACCAACCGGGATCAGACCACCGATAGAGCCCTGTCGCTGTAGCGGCGACGAGAGTGCCTCGGTGCTGAACCACAGCATCGGTACTCTCGACCGCAGGCGAAACGGCTTGAGCAGTCCACGAAACAAGCAGTCCGGTAAGGACGAGCAGTTTCCGAAACTGCAATGGAGCGAAGAATTCCATGGACGGGAGGTTGCACCAAAGGCCGCATACGGACAAGAGATGCACATGAACCGAGTTATTGTGATGCTGAGCTTGTGGCTTGTGGGAGCCTGCAGTCGTTCGGCGCTTCTTGTGTCTGTCTCAGTTGTCCCCGACAGCGGCCCCAGCTTGTTGCGTTTAACGGGCCTACCCCCAGGCATCGTCTTCGCCAGCTACGATAATGAGCGATTACCCCTGCGGCCCGATGGGCTAAACTATCGAGTTCAAATACCTGCTCGACCTCCGGGGCAGTACCTGTTGGTGGTTGATAACTTCGAGGCTGAAATTAACGTGGTATCTGGTCGCCTTCGTGTCCATGTCCTCGATGTCGGTCAGGGGGATGCAACTCTCATCGAAACGCCCGGCGGACAGAGGATTCTAGTCGACTCAGGAGCACCTGAAGCGGCGTTGGGACTGCGAGCAGCACTCGCTCGTTATAACGTGGACTCATTGGATCTGGCGGTGGCGACGCACATGGATGCAGATCACATCGGTGGTTTCTCAGGTTTGGTGGCCGGTGCCGACGAACAACTAGAAACCTTTGATGATTTCAAGGTGGACTCCTGGCTCGACAGTGGCGACGCAGAATCCTGCACAAGTCAGGTTTGCGCTGCCTATCGAACGGTTGCTGTCGGTCGGCGACAGATTGAAGCCTCTGATGACTTTGATCGACTCGGCGGCTTTGTATTGAGGACCTTAGCCCGGGGGGGCGAGGTGTTTGGTGCTGGCACGATACCGGCGAGCGACGATCATCCTGCGTCGACTTCGGATGACAATGCTCGGTCGGTCGTTTTGTCGCTCGAATTCAACGGATTCCGGATGCTTTTGATGGGCGATTTAACGGGGGGGGGACTCGGCAGTCCGGATATGGAGGGGCTTTTGGCGCCCAGTTTAGACCGGGTGAACGTTTTGCGGACGGGACACCACGGCTCCCGTACCAGCAGTTCGGGCCCCTTTGTCGCTGCCACATCGCCGCAAGTCAGCCTGCTCAGTTATGGAGAAGACAACCCACACTGCCATCCCGTTGGCGAGGTAGTTGAGCGGCTGGGCAATGTCGGCTGGGTCTATGGTACCAACCCATCGCAACAGGCAGGCTGTCCGAATTGGGAATGGCCGGCAAGGGGATCGGATGACTGTGGGGACATTACGATCGAGAGCGCAAGGGGGAGCCAGTTCTCCGTCCGTTGTGCCGGGCGTGAGGTGACATTCTGAATGGTCATTCGTGTGCCGTTAGAGACCGATGTTGGGTACCCCTTGAGGTCTGATCAACCGGCTAGTACTCGGCATCAGGAATCGGGGTCCGGTCGTGAGTGAAGTCTTGTTGCAGTTAGACGGCGTTGGGCATGCTTACGACGACCGTCGGGCACTGCATGAGTTTTCATTAACACTTCATCGTGGGCAGCGTGTTGCAATCCTTGGGCCCAATGGAGCGGGCAAGAGTACGCTGTTCAAGGTGCTTTCCGGGCTGTTGGAACCCCAACTCGGGAAAATGAAGTACAACGGTCAAGTCGTTGCGGTGGGTGAGCCAAGCTTTCGCGCACGATGTGGTGTCGTGTTCCAATCGGCGAGTCTCGATGACTTGTTGAGCCCAATGGAAAATCTCATCGTGTCTGGAGGGTTCTACGGCAAGTCAGGACCCGGTTTGTTAGAGCGTGCCACCAAGCTCTTGCAGATGATGGGGCTCGACGATCGAAAGAACGACAAAGTGGGTCAACTTTCCGGTGGATTACGGCGTCGAGTCGAACTCGCTCGGTCTTTGGTGCATGAACCGGAGTTGCTCTTGCTCGATGAGCCCACCACCGGGCTGGATGAACTGCAGTATCGCAGATTCTGGGATGATTTGGATCGGCTGAGGCAAGAGGAGGGAATCTCAGTCTTGCTGGTGACCCACCGCCCCGATGAGGCAGAGCGCTGCGATCAGCTGATTTTCCTGAATGAGGGCGAGATCGTTGCTTCAGGGAGTCCCGATGAGTTGAAAGCGAGAGCAACGGACTCGGTCGTTAGCGTGCTCACAAGCGCCGTCGAGACTGTCTGTCAGTTTGTTGAGGAGCTTGGCATCTCACCTGAAGTCCGTGGGAATCGGATGACATTTTCGACCCCATCAGGCCATGGGCTCATTCCGCGACTCGTCGAATCTGTCCCCACCGGATCCGTTCAATCGATCGAGGTGCGTGCACCAGATCTCGGCGATGTCTTTGTCGCCGTCACAGGCCGAGCCTTGGAGGTGGAGTGATGAGGGCCGCCATCGCCCTTTGGCGTCGGGAGATGATTCGGTTTGGTCGCCAGCCAAGCCGGGTAGTGGGTGTTGTTCTGCAGCCACTTCTGGTCTGGGCGATCGCAGCCGTTGGATTCTCTGGTATCTTCCGATTCCCGGGTGTGGATCAGCTCCAGGCCGCTCAGTTCTTCTTTCCAGGAATCATCGTCATGATGCTCCTATTTAACGGAATCTTCTCAACTATTTCTGTGATTGAGGACCGACAAGCAGGGTTTCTGCAGGCAGCGCTTGCCGGTCCTTCAGCCCGGGCTGGCATCGTGATCGGAAAGGTTTTGTCCAGCTTGACGGTTGGCCTCGGTCAATGTGGTCTCTTCCTTTGTTTGGCGCCATTGGCCGGTTTCAATCTGGCAGCGACACACTGGCCTTTGTTGATCCTCGCTGTTGTTTTCACGGCAACGGGTTGCACCCTGATCGGGATGATAATGGCATGGCGTCTCAGGACAAGCAGTGCTTACCATGCTTTGATGAGTGCCCTTCTCCTTCCCGGTTGGTTTTTGTCGGGGGCGGTCTTTCCACTGCCAGCAGGGAGCCCGTTGGGCACCGTCCTTCGGATGAACCCGTTCGCATGGATGGTGGATCTCACCCGCTCAGCAGTCTACGGCTCTGAACTACCAGAGGGGCTGGAAGACATCATGTTGTCGGTGCCCCAGGCACTGGGCTACCTGAGCGTTCTTGTCGTGATCTGCGGTCTGGTTTCTCTACGTCAGGTGGGAGGTCGTCATGGTTGAGGAAGATGTTGAGTTTCGAGCACCGAAACGTTCTTTTTTTACACCGCTGAACGTGACTGTTTTGGTCGTTGCCTTGCTGCCGATGGTCCTCACTGGGGTGATGGTTGGCCGGGGGCAGAGCCCACTTCCCGTGATACAACCCATGCCCGACTTCCATCTCGTCAATCAGCGGGATGAACGTCTGAGAGCCCAAGACTTGCAGGGCAAGGTTTTGGTGGTGAGTTTTCTGTTTACAAACTGTCCCGATGTTTGCCCTGCGACGGTTAGCCGACTTAAGACCACTGCCGATTGGTTGGACGAAAAGCACCCTGAGGCTTGGGAGAAATTCCGATTCGTTGCCCTCAGTCTGGATCGACGGGGTGACCAGCCGGAAACTGTGAAGCCTTTTCTGGAGTTGCGGGGTCACTCCAACGATCGGTGGGATTACTTCTTATCCGAGGAAAGCCTCCATCCCTTGGTTCGTGATGGGTTTATGGTGGGTGTTCGGGAGGATGATCAACTCGCTGCCGTTCATTCGGATCGGGTGGTTTTGGTGGATAAGAGAGGGCTGATTCGAGGCTATTATGAACTCCACAACACAGAACAAATCGCCCGGTTTCACCATGGCATCGAGCAACTCCTCAAAGAGGATTCTTAACGGGCATTTTTCAATCGGCTTGGCCTGAGGCAAACTCCGATTGGTTGGGAGTGGTTGGATGCGGAATTATTGCCTCGCTGTTGGGCTCGTCTTGTTCGCATGCGGTCCGAACCAACTCGATTCTTCGACTTTCGAGGACTTGGCGGTCTGCGGCAATGGCGAACTTGAGGCGGGCGAAGCGTGTGATGATGGTAACGATGCACCCCTCGATGCCTGTACTGTTGGATGTCAGATCGCTGTTTGTGGGGATGGCATTGCTCGGCAGGATCTCTCCCCGGACGAGGAAGGCTATGAGTCTTGCGACGACGGCAATGATCTCGACGGCGACGCTTGTCTCTCTATTTGTCGTCTAGCGACCTGTGGTGATGGCTATCTCCGTCAGGTTCAAGTACCAGGTCAGGCCGGCTTCGAGGATTGCGACGATGGCAATCAATTCGATGAAGACGATTGCACCAATGAATGCCGGCGGGCTCGTTGCGGCGACGGAGTTCTGCGACAGGATCTCGAAGCGGACGAAGAGGGGTTTGAGGCCTGTGACGACGGCAACGAAGAGGACGCAGACGATTGTTTGTCGAATTGTCGATTGCCCTACTGCGGTGACGGAGTTGTTGGCCCCGATGAGGTGTGTGACGATGGCAATCTCGATCCCAGCGATGGCTGTGCCGAATGTCGTTTACCCACGTGTGGCGATGGTTTCCTACAGCCGGGCGAAGCCTGTGATGATGGCAATGACGACGATGGGGACCTCTGTACAACGAGTTGCACACTTGCTCGCTGTGGTGACGGTGAACTGTATCGTGATGAGGAAGCCTGTGACGATGGCAATCTTCAAGATCGGGATGGCTGCACCAGTCAATGTGAGTTGGCTGCGTGCGGCGATGCGTTATTGCGGATGGATCTCGAGGTTGGAGTGGACGGTTTTGAAGAGTGTGATGACGGCAATCTCGAGGACGGCGATGGTTGCACCCAAGCCTGCGAAGAAGAGATCTGTGGCAATGGGCGTGTCGAGGAGGGGGCTGGAGAAACCTGCGACGATGGCAATCAGAATGCACAGGATGCCTGCACAAACCGATGTCAGGTGGCTCGCTGCGGAGACTTCGTTGTCCGTCCCCTGTTGGAGGAGTGCGATGATGGCAACGATGCCGCGGGGGATGGCTGCAACGCACAATGCCAACGAGAAGTCTGTGGCAATGGCCGGGTCGAAGTCGGCGCTGAAGAGTGCGATGATGGGAACCTAGACCCACGAGATGCTTGCACCTCAGGGTGTCGACTTGCTCGTTGCGGAGACGGCATCACTCGAAGCCTTGGGGGGCAGATCGAGGAGTGCGATGATGGGAACGCCATCGCTGGCGATGGCTGCACTCCGGACTGTCGACTTGAGTAGGCTCGTTGGGGCGTCAGCGTTCAGCTGACATCTTCATTAGAAACCCTGACCACGACATACTCAAGAGCGACGCTGAACATGATCGAGAGCAGGATAAGCCCCGCCATGCCACCGAGAAACGTGCCCCACAGGGTCACCGGGTTGTTAAATCCAGCGCTCTGAAGGTCGTTACTATTTTCTTTCTCCACCAGTGAGCCATCGCTCAAGCTGTAACGTCCAGGTCGAAGGTGAATGGCTTCCGGACATCCAACTTCAATCAACGAGTTTCGAGCAAAGGGCGCGATTTCTAACAGGAGATAGTCCTCTTGGAAGCTAAGGCGAGCCGAGGCCTCTGAGACCAGCCGACAAGCCGTCGCTGGCTGGTGGTTCGCGGTGGTGAAGACGAGCGTCGCCCTTTGGATTGGATAACCTCGAACGTGACGTATGCTGACGCCTCCATCAGGATTTAACTCATACTCGAGCAGAGGCGGCTCACCGAGACCAGTCTCTTCGCTCGCCGAACAAGCCATACAAAAGATGGATAGCAGGCACAGTCCGAGTAGCTTGCGCATCATAACTCCCGACGACGGCACCTCAGCAGCGGGCTGAGAGCCAACAGCCACAGCAGGCTACTGCCCGTCGTCGCGCAGGACCAGCCCTCGGGAGCGACATCATCCGTGGTCTTGGCAGTATTCCCATCGGGGAGGAGTCCGTGGATGGGGGTCAGCACACCAACCTTTGGTTTCGGGCCAAGGTGGCCGATCGGATCAATCCTTTCGACAGATGCTTGCGGGTCGACGATAAAATCGATGATCGCAGGCTCCGGATCCAAACTTCGACGCAGACCAATCGCTCGTGCGCGCAGTTCAATCCGATGGGGGCCAGGCAAGCTAAAGAGAGAACTGCTGAGGCGAACACGAGCGCCATTTTCAAAGGGCTGAAAGATTTGCCAAAGCCCCTCACCGACTCGCCAAGTGTACTCGTACTGGGCGTCCTGCCCAGCACCCGATGCCCAAAGGTCAACGGCGACAACCGGGCGATGGATTCGACCTGGTTCCGTCACCTCGTAACTCCGAGACTCACCATGATCCACGTGGGCAAGTTGGGCTTGAGTGTCGACAGTTAACTCGATCGGTTCGACGCCCGGAGGTGTGAATCCCAGTCGGGCGTAAATGCCCATGTAATCGTAACGTGCGAGTCCATCATCGCCAGGCTCCAACTGCAACCGTTCCCCTCGGATCTGTTGAACCTCGATCGTGAAGCCTTGAAGTTCTGGAAGTGGTATTGCTTGATCGAGCCCAGCAGCAAGGGAAGGCACCGCTAACTCGAGCAGGGTTGGAATGACCTCGGCGATTTCCTCTTCTGTTTCAGCGAGGAGATCAGCATCCTGGACTCTTACATTGGTGATCCAGTCATCGGGCTCGCCCATCAAAATCATGATTTCGTTGTCTTGGTTGATGTCCAAGGCAAGACCTATGTTTAGGTCGACGACGATCGTTGCGAGGCGGACAAAGCGATGGGCAATGGCTAACTGCAGATCGAGGGCAAGGTCACGAGCGCCCAGATGCAACAAAGGTTCGACGAGGACCTGGTTCCCTTCCTCGTCGGTCTCGTAGCGTCCGAGGCCCACCTCCATACTGGGGACCTGTCGTGGCCGGAGCCGAATTTCAAAACTGGCTTCGGTGCTTGAACTGTGTCCCTCAAGGAGTTTCCGCATGGAAGGCATGAGCAGCGCAAAGGTGTTTGCGCTGATCATTTCGGAGAGATCGGAGCCAATCCCTAGGCACATCCCACCGCTGCGATGAAAAGCAGTGACTCCTTGATTGAGGTATTCGGCAGCCACTCCGATCGCCACTTGGAAGGTCTCGTCGCTCCCTGGAATCGTGTTGACCCAGTTCAGCGGGGTCAAGTCCTCTGGGGGGGACAAGGGCTCGCTTGGAACACAAGCAGCCCCACTGGTTCTGAAGCCGCCCATCATCCCGAGCGTTAGACCACCGTTACCGGCAGCAGTGCTTCCTGCACCGCCGACAGTGAGCGCCATTTCGAGGGGGTCTCCT
Organism: Myxococcales bacterium; assembly: GCA_002696345.1. Lineage (GTDB taxonomy): Bacteria > Myxococcota > UBA4151 > UBA4151 > UBA4151 > UBA4151. The sequence goes on along the minus strand of NZRT01000106.1, from coordinate 20,278 downwards.
TTGCTTTCCATCCCGGCGAGAAACTCGCTTAGATCGAGCATTCCCTCGACACCCAACACGACGGGAACTCGCTGACCTCCATCCCAACGGCACACGTTATCGACACACCGGCTCTCTGCCGGACACGTTTCACCCTGGGCACAACCCACGTACAGGGTCTCCGCCAGCACATCCGTGATCTGCTGGTCGAGTAGATCTTCAACGTCGCTTCGGATGATTGCCATGATGATGTCTTTGATAATCGGCCAATCGAGGGCGCCGCAGAGTTCAATGTCTCGGTTTTCAAGTCGAAAGCCGATGTCGCCAAATCGAACCTCCGTTCGCTCCAATGGATTGTCCGTGCGAAAAGTCATTGGAACCGTAATTCGTTTGTTTTGAGCGCGCGCTTGGACGGTGCATCGAATCGTTGGCAGGGGGGGCCAGAGCGTGCCAGGTCGGTGAAGTTTGATGCCTGAGGAGTTAATATTGGCATTCAAAACCATATCTAAATGACTTGGCTCGCGGGGGTTTAGGTCCACGTCATTGACGCGCACGTAGACGTTGCAGTCGCCACGACTGGCGCCATGGCAGATACGAACCCCATCTCCTTCTGTGGGGGGAATTCGAACACCGATGACAGGCGCAGGACTGCCATTTTCCACACACAGACCCTGGTTGCATTGGGTTCCTCCCGGGCAGGGGACATCCCCATCCGGGCAGGTCAGTTGGATGAAAGAGGAGACGATTGAGGGGAGATTTTGCTCGATGAAATCAAAGCCCGATTGGCTTAACCGGATCTGCCCCGACCAGTTGCCCAATTCCTCCGGAGCAAAGGACTCCTCAACCGGCTCAACGCAGGCGCATCCCGCGCCGACATCGCCGCAAGCAGCGACGACGATCATGCAACCCATAATGAGGGTATTCTTTTGCATTACTTCACTCGAGCGCCAAACCAGGCGCTTTCAGGATGCCTGGTCAGTCGCAGTCTCGCAAGCGGGGTGGTGACGAAACCAACCAATCGGTTTCTTTCGATGACCTATTTTGCCGCTTTACCGTCAGCGAGTGCTTGGTATCGCTTTGCTTCTGCCCGCTTTCCTCTGGCACGGTACAACTGGGCCACATTTCGGTAAATTCGCCGTTCTGTGTACACATCATATCCTTTGCCTTTGTAGAGATTTGCAGCTTTTCCGAGAGCTGCTTCCGCTTCGCCCCAACTCTTCATAGCAATGCCAAGACGTCCCAATGCTTCGGCGACGACCGGGGTCGCCATCAACTTTGGCTCGTTACCCAACCACGACTCATAGTGGGATTTCGCTTCTTTTGCTTTGCCCATCATGATCATCGTGTTGCCCTTCAGTGTGTTGAGGACTCGGCGGGCGTTACCGGGGGTGTTGGAAGACAACGCTTGTTCGAGTAGCCCTTCCTTCTCATCCAGGATTTCAGCGCCGTACCGCTGCTTCGCTTTGTTGTCTTTGGCGTCTTCTCCTCGACCTAAAGCGATTTTCATTTTCCGCAGAAACCGGTCGTAGTCGTCGGCTTTCGCCTCTTTAAGCTTCTTGCCGGTCAGTTTCTTTCCGCCCTTCTGATAGGACGCCTTTTCGTAAAGCAGGAGCATCTGATCGGCGAGGTCCCATTGGCGATGTTGAATCGCCGCATCGACAGCAACACCTGCGTGATAACTGTGGTGCCCTGCGGTCTTTGAACTGGCTGATCTCAGCAGCTTATCTGCCGTCGCGATATCACCACCAGCCAGAGCCACTCTGCCTTTGAGCAAGTGCACTTTCGCCAACTCAGCTCGGACGGTGTACGATGGATCGACCTTCTTCAGGTTCACTTCGGCTTCTTTTGCCTTCTTGGAGGCGTTTTCCAGGTCACCGGCCCGATAGTAAGCCTCGCCATGGGTTAAAGCCACCACAGCGGTACCGACCGGTGACAGCCCCCAGACGATTCCAGGAACCTCGCTTAGTCCTTCTTCCGAGCGAGCTTGACCGTGGGCGAATTTCGCCGTCTCCATGTCCTTCTTAAAGATCTTCTCCGAGCGAGACAGGCGGCTATTCACTTCGAAGTAGGGAAGTTTCCCGGGATTACGCCCAAACATCAGGCCGTAGTACATTTTCTGAGCTGCGTAGCGGAGCCGTAATCGTGCACTGGAGCCCCGGAGCACTTGATCCATGATCTTGTAAGCGCCGATCACTCGTCCGTGGCGATACTCAGCATCCGCTGCAACCGTCGCCATCCACACATTATTGGTCTGTGACTCGGCACCCTTTTTGATTTGCTCCGTTCCTGCACCGAGTTCGCCTTTGAGGACTTGGGCGATGCCAAAAGCAAAGAAGAGATCGGAGGATTTCGCGCCCCGATCAAAGATCGCTTTGATATCGTTGTACGCTTTGTCCTGTTGATCATTTGCGATGTCGATCAGCGCTCGTGCCGCGAAACGTTCTGCTTTTTCAAAATTGCCACTCTCGGCGATTGCAAGTTGTGTCTCTGCACGAGACTTCGCTTCTGCTTCGCCATTGTGCATGTAAGAGTGCGCTTCGAGTAAGGCGAGTTTACTTACAGCGATCGGGTGATCGGGTACGACCTCCAGGGCGCGACTCAGAGAATCCCGAACGATGGAGACTGCTGGGTAGGTGCCATCCTTGCTCAAACGCTCGACGCTTTCCGTCATCAGTTCGATCGCCTGTTCCGATTTCATTTTTTTGGAATAGGCCAGGTAAACGCCACCACCCAGCACCAGGCCGAGCACTGCAAGGGTCATCAGCATTTTCGCTAGGCCAGCCCCGCCGGAGAACCCGTCATCGGGATCCGCTTCGTCATACTGGCTGTAGTCCACCTCGGGGGTACTCATCGTTGTGGGGCTGGAACCCTGCTCTGTACCCGTTTCAGTCGGTGTTTCCGAGGTGCCCTCGGCGGGGTTTTCCTCGTCGAGGGTTGGCTCTGCTTCGACTTCGTTTTGATCCGTCAAGCTGTCACTCCGTCAATCCGCATGGATGTTCAGGCCCCTGCGATGGTCAGCCGACTTGCGATCCATCACACTTTGGGGCTCGCGCCTCTTAACGGCGGGTAGCGGCCACGTCAACGGGCTGGTAACCCATAACTAGCGAAAGTGCGGAACAATTCCTTGGTTCCTCGCCTTTGTGTCGTTAGAGAAATCTGGGAGCATCAGTGATGGCTAGCGAAGAGACGACATCCCGTGAGCTTGAGTGCTCGTTCTGCGGCGCACTTCAAAGCGAGGTGAAGCGGTTGATCGCCGGACCCGACGTCTACATTTGCGACGTGTGTATCCGAGACTGCATGGAAATCATTCAGGATACGACCCGGATCCAGCTTGTCCTTCCGTCGCCCCGTGCCATCAAGCGACATCTGGATGAGTATGTGATCTCTCAGGGGCGGGCTAAGTGCGCATTGGCGGTGGCAGTTTATAATCACTACAAGCGTGTGACTCGGGAGCCCAGCGCCGAAGTTGAGATTGAGAAGTCGAACCTGATGATGATCGGTCCTACGGGAACCGGCAAAACCTTGTTGGTCCGATCGCTGGCTCGCTTTCTCGAAGTGCCTTACACCATCGCTGACGCCACCACCTTAACGGAAGCGGGTTATGTAGGAGAGGATGTAGAGTCGATCATCAGCAACCTACTGAGTGCTGCAGAGGGTAACGTGGCAGCCGCCCAGCGCGGGATCGTTTATATTGACGAAATCGATAAGATCGCCCGTCGTGGCGGTGGGCGTGGTGACGCTCGAGATGTGAGTGGTGAAGGCGTTCAACAGGCGCTCCTCAAACTCATCGAAGGGACGTCGGTTAACGTCAGCGCGAAGGGGCAACCGAGGGGGCAGGGAGACACGGTCACCGTGGATACCACGAAGATCCTCTTCATCGTTGGAGGAGCCTTCAACGGTATCGATAAGGTGGTCGCCAGTCGTGTGGGCCGTAAGCGAATCGGCTTTGGGACCCAGGACGACGAGCAGCACCAAGAGAGTGATACGACCTTGCTGCTCAGGCAGATTGTTGTGGACGACCTGATTAAGTTTGGACTGATCCCTGAGTTTGCAGGTCGGATCCCGATTATCAGTACGTTGGACGAACTCAGCGAAGACGATTTGATTCACATACTTACTCAGCCTCGAAACGCATTGGTTCGGCAGGCGACCAAGCTCTTCGGCGCCAAGGGCGTCGAACTTTCGTTCACGGACGAGGCCTTAAAATCCATTGCGGCGAAAGCGATGAAGCGGAAAGGTGGGGCTCGGAGTTTGCGTTCGATCGTCGAGGAGACCCTCCTCGATATCGAGTACGAGGTGCCCTACATGGACGGTATCAAGACCTGTGAGGTGACCGCCGATGTGGTCATGGGTTCGGGTGAGCCGGTTCTGGGGTTCGATGCTGCAGAAAAGCAGTCGGCTTAGAGGTACAGGCCACCGTTAACGCCCAGGGTTTGACCGGTGATGTAAGCGCCACCGTCTGAGGCGAGAAAGACAACCGCCGCGGCGATCTCTTCCGGTGTTGCCATCCGCCCCGCCGGTACTTGATCCAGAATCGCTTGCCGTCTTTCTTCGGGAAGCGCTTGGGTCATGTCTGTGTCGACGAATCCCGGTGCGATGCAGTTGACCGTGATTCCTCGTCCAGCGAGTTCCAGAGCTGCGGAGCGGGTCAAGCCCTCCAAGCCTGCCTTTGCCGCACAGTAGGCGGGCTGTCCTGCCGAGCCAGACGCCGCAACGACCGAGCCGATGTTGATGACTCGACCATAGCGTTGTTTCATCATGGGGCGCGTGACCGCTTTTAAGCAGTGAAAGGCGCCACTCAGGTTCGTTTGGAGCACTCGATTCCAGTCCTCGGCTTTGAAACGAGCGAGTAGACCGTCTACGCTGATCCCAGCATTATTGACCAGGACATCGATCCGGCCATGGGCCTTGGCCAGTAACTTGATGGTCGCCGTCACAGCCTCCTCGTCACCCACGTCAAAGCAGGCCAGTTCACCGTGCCCACCGTTACTCAGAACGGCATTTAGTGTGTCTTGGGCTGCAGCTTCATTGCCGGCGTAGTTGATGACGACATGATGCCCCGCCTCCGCTAATCCGATCGTGACCGCCCGCCCAATTCCTCTACTTCCACCGGTAATAATTGCAGTCTTCATAACAGTTCCTTCAGAGCCTCGGAGGTACCTAGTGAGATCACAGTGATCTCCGGGTCGATTCTTTTGATCATTCCCGCCAGTGCGCGACCAGGGCCCACTTCGTAGGCTTCGCTGATGCCGAGACGGGCGAGTGTTTGCACGGATTCAACCCAACGGACAGAACCGGTGACCTGACGAATTAAAAGATCCACAAATTGCCGCTGATCCTCATTCGGACTCGCTGTTACATTGGCGATCACGGGGCAACTCGGTAATCGAAAATTGATGGACTCGAGAACGGGGCGAAGTTGCGCAGCGACTGGAGCCATCAGCGCGCAATGAAACGGTGCTGAGACAGGGAGCGGCAGGACTCGTCTGGCGCCGGCATCCTTTAACTTGGGAGTGAGCATTTCCACTGCGTTTTTGTGTCCAGCAATGACTGTCTGTTTGGTATCATTGAAGTTCGCAGCTTCCACCAATGCATCCTCTCGACTGTGCTCAGCACAGAGGGCGGCGACTTGGTCTCCGGCGAGTCCGATCACCGCGGCCATCGAACCGATACCCTCTGGAACGGCAGATTGCATGAAAGTACCCCGTTGATGAACAGCGCGCACAGCATCTGCGAAGTCAATGGCACCGGCAGCGACCAGCGCACTGTACTCGCCGAGGCTATGACCGGCTACTGCCTCGGGGGGGGAGGAGCCCATGGACTGAAGGACCCGAATCACGGCGACACTGTGGCTCAGGATCGCAGGTTGTGTGTTTGCGGTGCGCATGAGCGNTTCGGTTGGCCCNTCAGCCATCAGTGNTTGGATCGAGAATCCGAGGGCGTCGTTGGCTTCCTCTAAGGTCTCTCGAGCAACGGCAAAGTCCCGCGCTAGGTCTTGAGCCATGCCCACAACCTGAGCTCCTTGCCCCGGAAAAATCCAAGCACGCATTATTTCTCCTACCAAACGCAGGTACCACCCGCCCAAACAATACCACCACCCAAAGCCATCATGAGAAGCTTGTCGCCCTTTTTAAGGCGGCCTAATCGATTCACTTCGTCCAAGGCGATGGGAAGACTTGCGGCACTCGTNTTGCCGTACATGTCCATATTCACGAAGAGCTTNTCGGAAGGGACGCTCAGCCTTTTGAGNACTTGATCGAGGATTCGTGTGTTTGCTTGATGCGCGATGACGTGATCGACCTCGTCAGCTGTCCACCGAGCGGCCTCTAGAGCTTCGACACTGACGGAAGCTAGATTTCTGCTGGCGTGCTTGAAGATGGTGTTTCCCGCCATNGCGACTTTNTTCTTTCCCTCGGCTAGGCCCTCCGCNGTGAGGGGCGTNCTCGAACCGCCNTGGGGAATGTAGAGATCTTCAGCGAGCTCGCCGTTACTGTGCATGAAGATTCGGTTGAGCCCTCTGGGGTCATCAGCATCGGTTGGCCCGACAACGACTGCACCGGCACCGTCGCCGAAAAGAATACAGGTGGTCCGATCACGCCAGTTGACGATGGTNGTGAGGGCTTCCGCACCAATGACAAGGCAATGTTTCGCTCGNCCCGAGCAAATCGCNCCGTCTGCGATCGCGAGCGCATGAAGAAAGCCAGAACAGGCGGCTGAAATATCAAAAGCACTGCAGTTAAGCCCCAAGGCTCGAGCGAGCAGTACCGCTGTCGCTGGGAAGGGGTAGTCACCCGAAACCGTNCCCACGATAATCATATCCAACTGCTTTGGGTCGATCCCCGCCATTTCGATGGCTCGTTGACCNGCCGCGAGGGCGAGATCACTACAGGCCTCACCGTCCGCAACACCTCGTCTTTGCTGGATTCCTGTGCGGGTACGGATCCACTCGTCATTGGTTTCAACAAGTTCACTCAGGTCGTCGTTGGTGATTACGCGCTCCGGAAGATAGGAGCCGGTCCCTAGGATTCGGGTTCGGAACATTTGTTTCACCCCTTCGTCGATTGCCTTTGCTCGTCNAGACTCCGTAATTGTTCCACCATCGTGGAACTTACCTCTTGCTGTGCACAGTTCGATGCAACGCGCAAGGCTGAGCGGATGGCCAGTGCATCCGAACGACCATGTGCCACAATGGCAACNCCATTNAGGCCAAGCAATGGAGCCCCACCATGATGCCGTGGGTCCAAGGTTTTTTTCAGCCGACCAAAAGCGCCTTTCGCCATCAGTCCCCCGAGGCTACTCACGAGATCTGCCTTGAGTTCCCGTTTGAGGTTGTCGACCACAAAGCGAACCGTACCTTCGAGGGTTTTCAGGCAGACATTGCCGGTAAAACCATCGGTAATAATTACATCAAAGGGTCCTTGGAACAGGTCATTACCCTCTGCATAGCCCGTAAAGTTGAAGCTCTCGTTGGCTGNCATTAGATCCGCAGCAGCGCGGGTCAAATCAGTTCCTTTGCCATCTTCCTCGCCATTGCAGAGTAAACCAACCCTCGGATGGGCGATACCCAGGACGAGATGGGCATAGATGGATCCCATCAGTGCGAACTCCTCGAGCATTTCCGGACTGCAGAGNGTNTTGGCNCCNCCATCGAGAAACATTCGACGCATGGGGTANCCNGGCAGNGTCAGTGNAATGGCTGGGCGGCTGACACCGGGAAGACGACCGAGTTCGCGCAACCCAAGCGCCATGAAGGCTCCCGANGCACCNGCGCTGACCGCAGCTCCAGCNCGNCCCTCNGCGACAGCCTTCAAGGNCTGNGCCATGGANGACNCCCGNTGNCGCATGGCNCGTGCTGGCTTCGCATCCATGGGCACAACNTCATCGCAATGGATGAACGGCGCGTCCCCTTCAGAAAGTTCATACTGCTTCAGGAGTGCNGCACANCGATCCTGATGNCCGAACANNAGNANNNTTTGGCCATCNTCNCGAATGGCTTNAGCAGCACCTGCAATGATTGNTTCGGGTGCCGCATCTCCCCCCATCAGGTCGAGGGCGATGGGCATGTGATGACTCAGGACTCGGCTTCTTCGGACNNTTCGGACTCATCGACGCCGGCGTCNAGAACCCGCNTGCCGTTGTAGAACCCGCAAGAAGGGCAAACATGGTGAGGCAGATGGACATCTCCACAGTTCGAACAGATGCTAAAACCTGTAGCTTTCAGAGCATGATGTGCCCGGCGAGTACGAGCTTTCGACCGAGAGGTGCGACGGTAGGGAACAGCCATGATTTACCTCAACCTTCTTCTTCCATTTGCGCCTTTAGGTCAGCAAGAAACTGCCACCGTGGATCGATGGATTTTCTCGTCTCTTGCCCCCCGGCGGCGCCCTCCCTACACGCCTCAGAACCACAGTGCAAGGAAACTGGGAGGCCTAAAGCCCACTCATCGCGAAGCCAATCCGTTAAATCCAGGTGGTGGCCAGAATAATATTCCAATTCGCCTGCCTCTTCGTCCAACTCGACTCCCCACTTTCCTTCTTCATCTTGCCGACGTTCTCCCAACCTGGGAGGCGTGCCTTCAAGATACCGCGCTCGGACTTTCAACTCGACATCGCCAGGAGTCGGTTCATTGCAGCGGTGGCAGTCGCCAAGGATGGTGCCTTGAAGGACTCCTTCGAGAAACAGCCCTTGGTCACTAAACCTGTATTTTAAATCGATTTTGACAGGATTTGCAGTCTCAATGACAAGATGCTTGCTCCATTGGTTCGCTGTCTCAGGGGGGACTGCAAGATCGAGATGACCATCAGCATTCAGGCTTTTCAGATCCAGAACTAATGACATGGAAGGATCCTCGAGAAGTGACGTAACCGCTCGACCTTGTAGGGCGATTTTTACCTCAGCGGAATAGGTCGATGCCCTAAACGAATTAGGGATCCTCCAGCCAACTGCTGGCACTGCGATAGAGAGAAAGGAGGATCCGTAAGTCTCTCGGTCGTTCCTCTAGATTGACGCCATGACAAGGGACGAGGACGACTAAGTCTTCGGCCAACGGAAGAATAGCGACTCGATCAAAGTCGGTGTTCGTCAGGTGTCGCTCATAGCTCTCGCCAATGGCACGACGAAGCACCAATAAACCTCGGCTGCTGGCTTCTTCGATCCCGTCAATGCGACCTTCGATGCGGCCTCTTGGTCCTATCCAGATGCCTGGTTCGAGTCGACTTACCAGTGCCGGCATGGGGCGGACTTTACTGAGATACTCGACCGTCTTGTCCACGAGTTGTTCCGTGTTCGCAATCAACTCGAGTGATTCTGCAAAGTTAAGGAGTCCGTCCATTTGCTCCACGACCGACACCGGCTTGGCGACGTTTTCGTTGAGCGTCTTTTGCTGAGACTCTTGGACGGAACGGGTGTCGTCGAGGACGCGAGCGAGGCGAGCAGCCAGTGGCCATCGGGCATCTGGGGGAGGCGCCTTGCCGGGCCGTGCCGCCACCTTTAATTCGACGCCGAGGGCAACCAACGTGGGTAAATCCTCCTCAGCACGACCTGCACCTTGGAGAGGACCCACACGTCCTTCGGAAACGGGAAAGCGCCACTCATCGCCTTCGTAACTTAGAGTGACCCAGTGATTTCCGCCTTGAATCGCCAAACGACGAAGTAGTTGGGGAAGAAGGAGTTGCTCTGTCATGGGGCCACCATGATTTCACCGGCGGCCTGGAGCCATTGTGGCGCTGCACTTTGCCAGCCGCTCGGCGCTGGATTGGGCGCCACCCAGACTCGGTCTCCCGGTGTGCCTAAACCTTGAACCTGTTTCAAACCGGCTGAAAAGTCATCGGGGTCTAACCGTGTTCCTGTCCCGAGAAGTACCACAGCGGGCCAGGCTTCTTTGGGAAGCAAAAGGAGAAGTCGTTGTCCGGCATGTCCTGCGAAGCGATCCGTACTTAGCCTTCGACTCAGTCGCCCGAGAAGGCGCCAGTCGAGGGCGGCAACCAGCGAAGGAAGGTTTTCACCGAGTGGGGTCAGCGGCAGGATAATGGTTCGGCCGGTCAAACCATCGATGAGCGACAGAGCTCTTCGGTGAGCTGCTGCAGGCCACGCCTCCATGGTCTACACCGAGTTTCGCAACTGGACGTTGAGTGTTTCGAGGACGCCGTTAATAAAACTTGCTGAATCCTCGCTGCCATACTTTGCACCCAGTTTGACGGCTTCGGCAATGACCACAGCTGGAGGCGCTAACTCGTCGATGAGTTCAAGCAAGGCAATGCGAAGAATCACGTGATCAATGACAAGGAAACGTTCCAGTCGCCAGCGGTCACTGGCGCCACGAAGAGTGTCATCGAGTTCTCGGCGACGTTTCGAGACCCCTTCGACCAACTGACGGTGGTAGACGATATCCATTGGGGGAGGCGTGAAGTGATCGGTAAGATCTTCAATCGCCACCTCAACACCCATGGGGCGCGCCTCAAGCTCATAGAGTGATTGAAGGGCGGCTGTCCTTGCCCGTGCCCGTCGAGCCGCCTTCATGCTTCAGATCCCAGCCTCTCCGAGAACATCGCTAAGACTGACCATCTCGAGAGCCGCCATCGCTGCTTCACACCCTTTGTTACCCGCTTTAGTCCCAGCTCGTTCGATCGCTTGTTCGATAGTGTCCGTCGTTAGCACCCCAAAAACCACAGGAAGACCCGATTCCAAGCCTGCTTGACCGACACCTTTCGCCGCTTGGGCTGCGACGTAATCAAAGTGAGGCGTCCCCCCCCGAATGACGGCGCCAAGGCAGATCACAGCGTCGTACGAGCCGCTCTTTGCAACCCGCATCGCAACCTGTGGGATCTCCCAGGCCCCCGGGACAAGAATTTGGGTGATATGGTCGTCCTCGACGCCGTGGCGTCGAAGCGTATCCCATGCACCGCCGGCGAGCCGTTCCGTAATGAAGTCATTGAAGCGCGAAACAACAAGGCAAAATCTTTTCCCCGGGCATGAGAATTGTCCTTCAAGGGTCTTCATCATTTCTCCTTCCGTTGACTATCGAGAAGCGCCCTCGGGTCGACGATGGCTTCAACTTCGATGTCAAAGCCACTGAGTCCGGCCACCGGTCGAGGGCGGCGTGATAGAAGTCGCATCCGATGGATCCCTAAATCTAACAGAACTTGCGCGCCGAGTCCTACCGTACGCAAATTCTCTGCGCTTGGAGGATGTTCTCCGCCGGTGAAAGCTTCCGTCAATCCCACGTGAACCGGGCGCGCCAAATAGAGCAGAACGCCTGTGCCTTCCTTCGCAATCGCTTCGAAGGCGAGATCCAAGTCTGGTTTGGCTCCCCGTGAATAGCCACCAAACATATCGTTCCATTGTCGCCCTGCATGGACTCGGACGAGACAGGCAGATTCTTTGTCCGGTCGCCCAAGCACAAAAGCGGTCATTTCTGTCTCACCGATCGTTGATCGGTAAGCGACACCACGAAAGCGTCCCCAGCGGGTCTCGACCATGCGCTCCCCCATGCGCTCGACGAGCCGTTCACGCTGGAGCCGGTGGTGGATTAAATCCGCGACCTGCACGATGGGGATATTGTGTTCTTTGGAGAAGATCTCGAGCTGCGGCATTCGACTCATCGTGCCGTCTTCATTCATCATTTCGACGATGACACCGGCCGGGGTTAAGCCGGCGAGTTTACAGAGATCTACACTTCCTTCGGTCTGTCCGGTCCGAACCAGCACACCGCCGGGCTCTGCTCGCAATGGAAAGATATGGCCAGGTCGGCCGAGATCCTTCGGTTTACAGTGGGGTGACACCGCGAGTTTGATCGTGTGAGCTCGGTCAGGTGCAGAAATACCCGTGGTAATTCCCTCGGCTGCATCAATACTCACAGTGAAATTCGTATGGAACTGGCTGGTGTTGTCCCCTTCGATCATAATCGGAAGGGCCAACTCTCTGCATCGTTCCGCTGTCAGTGTGAGGCAGATCAAACCTCGTGCTTCCTTTGCCATGAAATTGATCGCCTGGGGCGTGACAAACTCAGCCGCCATGCACAGGTCACCCTCGTTTTCACGGTCTTCATCGTCCACCAAGATGACCATCTCGCCTCGGCGCATTGCCTCGATCGCCACCTCGACCCGTTTGAGTCGGGACACATCATGTTGCATTTCCATTGGAATCCGTCAGACGAGACCTTGTCGTTTCAGCATCTCGAGATCGATGCCTCCACTGTCTCGCCGCTCTCCTGTGAAACCTATCTGGTGCGCCACGTAACGGGCCAGGAGGTCGACTTCAATATGAACAAGATCATTCACCTTCAGTCGTCCGAGTTCAGTCGCCTCCAGCGTCTCCGGCACCAACACCACCGAAAAGCTTTTCTGGCCGCCGTCAACGATGGTGAGACTCACTCCATCGAGAGCGACCGAACCACGGGGCGCAAGCATGGGAAGTAGGCTGGCCTCTTCGGGCTCAAAGCGCCACCGTTGCCCACCTTGTACCTGCGAGATTTCGACCACTTTCGCTAGGCTGTCCACATGCCCTGTGACCAAATGACCGTCGATACGATCTCCAAGGCACATCGCCCGTTCAACGTGGAGGAGAGAGCCGGTTTGTATGGTGTCGAAACGACAACGCTTGCGGGTCTCCTCTGTAGCCTCAAAATGCATGGCGTTTTCATCGAGGCTGGTCACCGTCAGGCAGGTTCCATGGATCGCAATACTGTCGCCAAGACGAACTTCACTCCAGTCCTTTGGTCGCTCCAAAACCATGACGAGTGAGCCTCGTCTGCCAGTGCCCTTGCGGAGTAACTTCGCTCGGGCCCGGATCAGGCCGGTGAACATACCGAGCTACTTCTTGGCAGTCTTGGGCGTTTCGGCGGCTTTCGGCGCCCCTTCCTCCTCCGATGGAGCCGCTTCATCAATGAGAAACTGCTCGTATTGGGCTGGGTCCTCAGCCGTCATCCAGAGATAAGCACTGGTTCCTCCAGCGACAACAGCCACTCCCATACTCACCTGACTCATCAGCCGCATAAACACCTGATCCGATTGCACACTGCCGTATTCGGCCTCCACCGCTTTGTAATTGTCCTCGCTGGCATCCAGTTGGACCGTTGTCATCGTGCTGTCGAACCGTTGGTCACCATCGAGGCAGGTGCCTTCACAAGCCAGGTTATCGGTGCCACTGCCGTTGAGTAGATCCACTCCACGGTCGTGCAAACTGCTCGCTTGAAAGTTGGCGCCACCGCTTGCCAGAACCAACGCTCCCGCACTTGCACCGAGAATCATACTGAGTTGGCGTCGCCCCTTTGCCGCAGCAATCTTGGCGTTAAGGTAGGCCTGTGAGGGAATCAGGTCGATGTTGATTCGCTCTTCCATGTCCTTCACGACGTCAATGTTTCGTCCCCACTTCGTGAAGCCTTCCTTTTTGATTTCGATGAGGTGGGTGCCGCCGCCCATCGGCAGCTTGAACAGGCGTCCGGTGGAGGTTCCGACCGTCTCACCGTCCAGTAAAATATCTGCGCCGGCTTCGCTTACCTTTAAATAGGCGACGCCACCCTCCTTGGCGAGAATACTGTTAAACAGTCGCTTCGAACCGCCGCCAACCTCTTCGATGATTTTGGCTTGGTCGGTGAAAGAGGCAGTCTGGCGATCGACAGCCTGGGCTGTTTCCACATCAAGCAGTGTCAGATTGACCGTCCATGAACTGCCCGCTTTAGACACTTTTCCTGTGAGCATGTAGCGAGCTTCGAGAGCACCGGCGATTTGCGCCATACAACTCTCAGCATCACAATTCATCATCTCCTTGAGTTGTTGCTGCTCGATCATGGATCGGATGTCATTGCCTGTGATCACGTTGAAGAGTTTCAGTCGAGTAACGGCGTTTGTCGCTGCGTCCGTGCACTTCTCTGCGGTGGAAGCATTCACTTCGCCTTCGGTGAAGGTGAAGTCCATTAACGCCAGGCTGTCACGGTCATCGTCCGGACTGGCTGCCGGGGCTGGGGTCGGGGCAGCTTTCGGAGGTTCCGGAGCAGGCGCTGGCTTGGCAACGGGAGGAGTCTTCTTTTTCGGCGCAACCTTCTTTCTTGCTCTCTTTTTGCGTCGCCGTCGTTTCCGTTTCCGTCGCTTCCTGGCGACGAGTACTTGCCCTTGACCATCGTTGATCATCGGCGTTGTTTGAGATTCTGCCGTGGCAGTGCCTGGCATCATCAGGAGGCCGAGTGTCAGAGCGAGAAGTGTCCGCATGATGTGCGACTCCCTATCGATTTGGTTTTGACCAACGGTGCGTTAGCATCCCTTTAGGGCAGAGGAAAAGACCCGCTGTGAGCTTCGTGTTCCCTTAAATATTGGGCTATCTGCTGCTTGGGTACGTTCAAAAACCAACGAAGAGCCCGAAGGCTCTTCGCTGTTTTGGAGCGGGATATGAGATTCGAACTCACGACTTCAACCTTGGCAAGGTTGCACTCTACCACTGAGTTAATCCCGCTCAGTGGGGTTTGAACTATTGGCAGTTACGCCGGGCGTCAAACCCAATTTTACTACTCGATGGTCTCCAACTCCGCCCGCTCCTGCTGTTCTTTGACCTCGATGCAGACGGTGGTCACGGGACGGTACTTCAAACGTTCATAACCAATGGGATCGCCACTCACCTCGCACAAGTCGTATTCACCGTCCTCCATCCGAGCCAGTGCATACTCAACCTTTTTTAGTAGTTTTCGGTCTCGGTTCCGGAATCGGGCAGTCAGGGCAGCTTCCCCGTCCTCGTTGCTGTGATCAACGTCATCGCCAACCAAGTGATCTCGGCCTTCTCGACTGTCCCTAAAGTCCTGATCGACCACTTCTCGGAGTCGGATCAACTCCTCTTCGAGAATCTGACGCAGTTCCTTGTTTTGCGCTTTTGTGAGCCGGGCACGTGCCATGAAAGAACTCCTCTACTACCGTGAGCGGCGCGGTCGTCTATAGCAAGACTCGAGGCGAGAAAAGTCCAAACTACTGGCTCGAGGAAACGCCAGTTCTCTGTTTGAGAAAGAGGGGGGCTATAGACCACCACGGCCAAACGACGGAGCGCCCTTAGTCCAAACCCGGTACCACGCTTTTCGCTCCGCCGCTTTTGTTTCTCGGAAAGCACCCACGTCCGCTCGTAAACCCAGGCCGAAAAAGCTCGTTACCATTTGGTAGTCGCCGTTATTTTGAACGGTGAGTTGATCTGTTTCTGCGGGATCCGGTGCCTCTCCGAGTCGAGGGTTTTTAGGCCTCAAGTTACCATTTTCTATGGTATTTTGAGCGCCCAATACCATCAGGTAGCCGGCATCGATGGCGTAACCTCGGTCGATTAGGCTCAGCCCCACGCCAATATTGTGTCGTAAGCCATCGATCCAAGCAGCGTCCGGTTGTTCTGTCGCTGGATTCTCCATGGCATAGCCGACGTGAAGGGCGATACCGTCCGGAAGCAGCCAAATTCGTGAAGCAACGTGATAGCTTTGAGCATCGAGGAAACTACGACCGCTCCCATCACCAAAATCACCGAGTGGAACTTGGTTCTGTGCATCGGTCGGATCGGGGATGAAGAAGACGGATCCAGGAATACTGTTCGCGGTAATTCCGAGCAGAGTTGCCCCACTCCACTGTTCCATTCGCCATTCTGCCTCGAGATCCCAGCGTTCGAACTGATACCGAAAGCCGGCACGGATTCGCATGGGTAAACCATCTCGGATACTGGCGGCATTGCCTGCGACTGTCGATGGAATGCCAGGTTCTGCTGCCGGACGCGTCCGAGCGAAAATGGCTCCAGATTGCTCTGTGCTAATCGCTGACACATCCAACTGGGCATCGCCCGCCTCCGAGGTGCCTTCGCTGGCGAGTTGCATTGCAAAGCCAATCTCCATTTTCCCGAAGGGAGCCAGCCACAAACCAAAGCCCGCCTGGGGGCTGTGCTGAAGCGTCCCGACGGCATCGACCACGTAGTCGTCGAAGGCTCGCTCCAAGTACAAGCCGTTGTTACTCAAGGCTTCCCGATCTGCCGCACTCAGCATGACCCGGCGAGCCCGTCTGACTCGATTGATATGGACGGCTGCGCCGATACCGAAACTTCGACCCGCCCAACCGAGACCGGCGCTGATTTGCCGGACACGGTCATCACTACCGATCAATCGATACCGAACAGGACCGCCGGTGTCGTACTGATGATTCTGCACCGGTAAATCGCTGAGTGTACCGGCGATTCGAAACCCAGAGGTTCCGAAACCATAACTGACGCCGAGTCGAAGAAGTTGTGTACTGTAAGCGCTCGTTGCTTTGCCGAGCGAACTGGCGAAGGCAGCGGAGTTCATCGTGCCATCGAGCTGATTGGCGAGATCTGGATTGTCGTCACGGAAGGCTTGTGTTGTGAAGGGACCTTTGCGCGTAATCTCGGAACGGTCGGAGAGCCAGGTCGTACTTAACTGCAGTTCGAAGTTGTCAGTCTTGCCGAGAAGTCCAGGATTTGTACTCAGTGCACTGACACTCCGCTCGGAGGCAACAGATGCCCCTGCTCGTGCTCGATCGCGTACGGTATCGCCGGTGTAAATTGCACCCGTGGCGAGCGCAGGCGTGCCGACACAGAAGAGGCAGATGGCTACGGCAAAACGCATGAGTTGAGATACTCCCCTCCAACGCGTGGTCGTCACTTTTACCGGAGAAGTGTAGCTGAGCTTTGACGTGTTAGCCGCCAAACCGAGCCCGTATCGAAGCCATGATTCGCTGATGCGAAAGTTTGTAATCACCATTACCCACGGTGGTCAGTTGTTGACCTGTGGGCTGACCAACGTTCGGTGATTCCGGGTCGCGTTCTGCATCGAAGATATTCACCGATTGAAGGCTCGAATTGGTGATGCTGATCTCGGTTTGGGGGATCAGCAAGTACCCAATGTCCACATCGATGTTGGGTGTAACGGGATGGGATGCGCCCACACTGAAACCCATTTTGTCCCAGTCCAACGCACTAATATCCATCGCTTCGGGCGCATTCGCGGCCTGCTCATAAAGAAAGCCTGCCCGTAGTCGAGTGGTTCCAAGGTCGGTCTTCATCGCATATTCACCACCGATGCGGACGCCCACGGAATCACTCCATTTCTTTGGAAACACGACATCTTCAAATGGAATTTCTTCGCTGCCCGGAAGTGATGTTCGAATCACGAGTTCTTGGGGGCGAAAGATTACATCACCAACGTCTTGAGCCCATGCTTCGTAAAAGAAGTCGAGGTTGATGAAGCCCCGATCACCGAAGCGTTTCGTGAATCCAAGTCCGGCGAGTCTCGGAAAGTTAAGCGTGAGCACGCCTCGATCGCCATCGACCTCTGTGACCAGTGTCGCAGCTTCTTCGGCAAAATCGACAGCAACCGTTCCCTCCGCGACCACATGGCAGCGTTCCGAGGAGCCCTCTGCACATGGCTTGGCGAGGAGAGGCAGCATCAAGCTGCCCCCGACCTCAAGACCGAAGGGCAGTGCTCGCCAAAACCCGAGGGTCGCTGCGGGGATAAAGTTGTCGGCGACATTGACATCGGCCCAGGCATCGTAGCCAGGGTCTTCCGTGCCAAGCACATCGGCACTCACGGTGAAGGTTTGATCGACGGTCAAGCGGATGTTCTGCATGCCGAGACCCACGGACCAGTCTTTCTGTCGGTAGGCTGCTGCGAGTTGGTAAAATTGCATCTGAACATCGGCATAGACCACGGTGTAGCGTTGTGGACCGAACTTATCCCAGTCTCGAGACATGCCATGGGGACCGAACGCACTGAAAGCCAAACTCCAACCTTTGCCCGATCCATACCCCAGAGCGATGTATGGAATCGGCCGGGTTCCTGGCAGGCAGGGGCTCCAGTCTTCTTCTGGCGTATTCGCAGCCCGGACCTGCCCGAAGCAGTTTTTTGCTTGCAGAAACTCATCACTGAACTCGGTGTTTTGGAGAATTTTGTTCTCATAAAAGCTGGGGTTGTCCTGGTCCCGCGGAGGTTTCAGCAAGCCCACGGACGAGCGCCGGAACTGAGTTCGTTCCTGCAAAGCGGTTCCATCGACAGAAACGAAGAAGCCTTTTTGCGCAAATCCGAGCCTAGCTGGGTTGTACCAGGCGGCATACGTAGGATCGGCGGAGGCGATGCCCGTACCGCCCATAGAGAGAGGTCCTGCACCGACTCCAGGACGAAAGAAGCCGGCCGCAAAGACGGTACTTGGAAAAAGAGCAGTGATCAGGAACAGGCGAAAAGTGACCATGTGAACCCCCGGCTTAGGCAGCCTCTGCCTGCGCATTGAGTTGGATAAAGAAGTCTTCAAAGAGATCCATCTCGAAAGCTTCGAACTCAACTCGCCTCGCCGCAGCATCGGGATCGAGAGCATCGATCCCCTCAATCATCTCAGCGAGGTGTTGGTCCTCCTCTTCGATAATTCCTCGCAAAGTCACCGGAATTCGATGACGCCGCAGGACCTTGTTATAGATGGGGTAGAGTGTTTGTGCTCGGACTTCGATGGCTAACGTCACGTAAAGATAAGCCAGTGGTTTGGCCTTGGACTCGGGCATCGCGTCGAGCAGTCGCTCGTAAATGCCATAATCCAAACTCTGAAAATAATGTCGAGCGGCGCGACCTTCCAACAACTCATGATCATCATACCCCTCGCAACTTCCCGGCTGAACTCGTTGCGCCGCGCGCTTAAAGAAGAGGGCATGTCGACTCTCTTCGACCGCATGCCGGAGGATTTGCTCATTGAGCCCATCCTTGCCTTGGCTCTTCCAAATTTTTCGAGCGCCTGTGGCTTCCAGCATGGAGACTGTGTTGAGCCAACGAGCATGTCGTTCAGGTTGAGGGATCAGGCTCTCGAAAAAGCTTTCCAGCCTTTCAGGGTGGGGTTTCATCATCTTCTATCCGTCCTGGACCACTTGGGTCGTCGCATCAAGGAGGATCCCGAGGGCATCCTGTAAGTCCTCATCACCCACACAGAAGGGGGGCATGAGATAGAGAACATTACCCAATGGGCGAATGTAAAGACCTTGCTTTAAGGCGAGTTGAGTCACTCGTTTACCAATCGGATCCAAGTAGCCCCCTTCGCCCCCTGCGATATTGAACGCGAAAATACCGCCTCTACAGCGCAACTGAGTGACTCGAGATAGTTTCGCAAATTCTGGCATCGCTGCTCGGTAACGAGACTCCATTGCAGCGACGCGGTTGAGCGTGTTTTCCTCTTCAAAGAGGCTGAGTGCAGCCAGGGCGGCTGAGCAAGCCAGGGGGTTGCCGGTGTAACTGTGACCATGCAGGAAAGCTTCCGACTTACTCGGTCCGAGAAAGCCCTCATACACCTCGTCTCGAGCCACGGTCACTGACAGGGGTAGCGTGCCCCCCGTAATTCCTTTCGAGAGGCAGATAATGTCTGGGACAACACCGGCCTGTTCTACTGCGAAGAGACTGCCCGTCCTGCCCCATCCGGTCATGACCTCGTCGGCGATCAACCACGCTCCAGCATTACTGCACAAGGCCGACAGACTCGCCAAGTATTCGGGGGTGGAGAACACCATTCCGGCGGCGCCTTGTACCAGGGGTTCGATAATCGCCGCAGCGCAACGATGCCCCTGCTCGGTGAAGTAGACTTGAGCCGCTTCAAGATCGCCATATGGCAACAGGTCCACGTCGAAGAGAAAGGGCCACCATGGACGGTTGAAAACGCCCCTTTCTCCGACGCTCATGGCACCGATGGTATCGCCATGATAGGCGCCGGTAAACGCAACGATGCGAGGACGCTCGCCTCCCTGACCGTTGCCCTGCATCGCCATTTTCAAAGCGACCTCGACGCTGGTGGAGCCATTGTCTGAGTAGAAGACATGGTTGAGGTCTCCGGGCAGCATGGCCGCCACTTGCTCCGCCAGTTTTCGCGCCGGGCTGTGTCCAAAGTCTGCAAGGATGACTTGATCGAACCGTTCGGCTTGAGCGGCGATGGCTGCTGCGATTTTGGGGTGAGCATGTCCGTGGTTGTTCACCCACCACGATGAAACACCATCGAGAAGTCTTCGTCCGTCCGAGAGATGGTAAAAGGCTCCTTTTGCCTCTGTCACCTGCCCGAGAGGCGTAAAGCCCTCCATTTGCGTAAATGGATGCCACAGACTCATGAACGGAGATCTTTCGCCAGTTGAGTTGCTAAAGCATCGAAATCCTTGTCGACATCTTCGGACCATTCAACGCGAGCATGGACCGGCATCCCCGTGTAGAGGGCAACATCTCGTTCATTCTCGGCGTGAGCCGGTCCCACCAAGATAGAACCGAGACAGGGGATGTTTAAGCTCTTCAGAACCCGGTGCGTTAGAAAGCTATGATTTAAGG
>NZRT01000105.1 GCA_002696345.1 Myxococcales bacterium | reverse complement strand
GCTTGGATCTACACCGCTTGGAAGCGTTCCAACGCTTCGGTTAGTCAAACGGCACTCAAGGTCGCATGGGGTAAATTTACCACGTGTGTCCTCTGAGATATTGCTTAACAATTTACCCGGGATTTGGCTGCAATCAACGCTAGGCTTGTCGATCAGCGTCTTGGCATTTGCAGCGATCATCTTTCGTCGGTGAGGCTAGCAGCCGATTTTCGAACGAAAACCCCGTCTCCAATATATCTCCAAAATCCAAGAGCACCTGAAGCCCACACAGTAAGCACCAGTACACTCAATCGGTGAATCTAAGCCTCAGAAATCCACCGAATAACCAGCTGAAAACCGGTGTAGAAAGCACCTCAAGAAGCTGACGGTAACTTTGACGGTAACTGCTGAAAGCGGGGCTTGGAGTTACCGTCAATCACAGCCCCTGTTCCGTTTGACGCACTGAGATCTCGACCGTTTCCGAGTACGGGATGCCATTGTTATGATATCGAAGTCTGATCTCTAGATTGGGAACACCAGTCGGGCTTGGCATACAGAAACGGCTTTGAGACCAATTGACAACATCAACTATATCGTCTTGGGTTGGCTTCCTGCGCTCGCTTTCGCTCGTATCAACCTTTTTCCGCGGCTAGGTGCGGAAGGAACAGTACACGTCGGATTCGGCTCGACGACATTTCTTGGGGTAGGTGCTGGGGTGAAACGTAACTGGTAGATGCTCCAAATAGGTATCCAAATAGGTATCAGCCGATTTCAAACCAATGAGTATGAAATGCAAACGAGATGCTTGCCGATTTGAGCACGAACTTGGGGTGACGACTCAACGGCGCGGTTCGTCTCCGGACTCAGGGCCCTGCTGTTCACTTAAAGTCTCCGAACTCAGGTCCCTGCCGGTCGATTAAAGTCTGCGAACTCTGTAAGTCCTCGTGATTTTAGACCCATCCAGTAGTCCACTGCTGCGCCGACATCCAGGGCCACCGCTCCCATGCTTCGAGCCTTGGCGATTAGCGGTTTACCCACGATCCCAGCGGCAAAGAGGACCAAGGTTCCTGGACCACAGCGTTGCTCAAGTTGTTCATCCAGATCGTCGAGCAGTTCAAGAGAGCAACGCCCAGTGAGGGGGTGCTTTGGTAGCTGCTTGAGCACCTTTTGGTGGGGGGGTAACAGTAGGCCCTGGTCGATCGGAGCTCCCAGTGCCGCAGCCACATGAGTGTGCGGAAAGCAGTTGACGAGTACGGTCTGCTCTGCCGCTGCGATGAGTTCGCGAGTGCGTTGCGGTCCGAAGAGCACGTGGTGACAGCGGGCATCCAGCAGCCGAGTTCCGTTCAGTGCACCGGGAGTCGTTTTAAAGAGCTCCTCGATTTGCTCGAGTAGAACGGGCCAAGTACGTAGGGTGATTGGCTGCTCAGCAAAAGGTAGTGCCAACTGCTCCTCGCTAAAAGCCAGATCTCTTAGGAGCCGAAAAGGTGTCGGCAGGCCAAGCAGATCACAAGTGGTGAGTGCCTTCATAAGGCGTTGGTGAAACCGCTCCCACAGGTTCGGATCCTCTAGGGTTCGTCCCCACCACAAGCGCTCGCGGCGCTCCTTGTCAGCGCGGTCCACGGCGGGGTCGACTTCTTGCTTGAACCCGTAGGATTCTCCGTCGCCAATCCGTAGCATGGACAGTGGTCGACGTTCGGCGAGGGTCTCAAGGAGCTCCCGATGCAGTTCATCTTGCTGCTGTCGGTTGTAACGCAGGTCGAAGAGTTCACCGGCGGCGCTCCGGTGGAGACGTTCTAGATTTTGAGCGCAGGCGTGGTGCACTGAATGGGATTGCTCCAGCAGCGCCATCCCTCCGCGCCAAGGCATGTCTTCTGGCGCGATGTCGAGAGACTCAAGGTATGCTCCATGCTCTCCAAGTTCGCAGGCAAACTCATAGAGCACATTGAGCAGGATGAGTTGCTCGCCTCTAGCTGGGCTCCAAGCCGCCAGAAGTCGATTCAAGCTGTGGCGCGCCTCGGCTGCCTTTCCCGCTCGCCGAGCGACCTGAAACAGGTAGCCGAACTTGAGTAGGTAGGACTTCAACAGAAGCTTGAGTTCGATCGACTCGTCTACTAGTTGGAGGCCATAGCTTGCATCGTTCGCGCTGACTGCTGCCTCAAGGCGGCGACGAAAGAGGACTTTTCGGAGTCCGAGATGCTCGGACAGCGCTTCGTCATCCAACCCGGCCCAGTCGGCGAGGGAACCCGGGCTTCCAGCCCGCGCTTGCGACTCAAGTTCAAAGAAACGTGAGGCAGTGGGGAAGCGTTTGCCGAGCAGTCCGATGAGGCGCTCGGTCAGCGCCGGATCGCTAACGCTCTCAAAACCCATGCTCACGAAGTTCTTGGCGCTGGGTCGTGCGATGCTGCTCAGGGCCCGCAGGTAAATGGTCGAGGTTTCGTCGAAGCCAGAGCGTCTCAGGGCGCGCAGAACGAGTCTTCGCTGCAACGCATGGCGAGCGCGCTGGAGATGAACTCGGGCTTTGTCGATAACTCCCAGGAGCCACTTGCGAAGCCCTGTCATGGGCTTGCTATTCCGCACATTGGGCAATCGGGCGGGAGCACTAGGAGCTAGTCCATGACATAGCGAAAGCGTTCGACCTGCTGCGCCAGGACATGAAGGTCCAGTTCATTTTGATCGGGCCTAATGAAGATCGCCTGCCTCCCGTGAACCTCCGTGGGGCGTGTGAACTCCTCGACGATGTGATAATGGGGCCGTTTGACGTAGTCGTCGAAGATCAGAATCGTGCCTGGCTCGGCTTTCAGTAAGGAGGTCAGGAAACAGCAGACTCGAAAGCGCCCATCGACCAAGACCAACTCCGGGCTCAGTCCGCGCGTCCAGACAGAGTCGGTGTAGTCTTGGAAACGAGCGTGGTGTTGGTAGTCAACAGGCCAGCCCCAGCCCTTCATGGGCCCCAAATCCACGTGCACTGCGTCGAAGCGATCGGTATTGCTGACCTCCTCTCGGACCTTACTGATCCAATCTGCGTCGGTATCAACGGCCAGCACTTGAGCTTCGGTCTTGCGCAGCACGTAGGAACTCGACTTGCCCACGCCATATTCCGCATAGACCTTCACCCCCTGCATCAATTCCTTGAAGCGATCCCCGGAGCCGTCGAAGAGGAAGTCGGGATCATCGGCTGGTTTGGGCTGCTGAGGTGGCTTGAGTCCCACGGTCGAGTTCGTCTTTGGCGGGGCCTTTGCTGCAGGTTTAACTAAGGCATGGGGTGGCTTGGCGGCGGGTGTCGATAAGCCACGCAGGATCCGGTAGGCGTCAAGAATAACGGGAGGCAGGAGCTTCCTAAGTACGCGTCTGGCGAGGCTCTCAGCCATGATTAATCCCCCGTAAGCCGTCCGCTTTTAAGACCCCCGGGAGGGCTAGACTAGTCGAAAGTGAGGGATCGGGACCCTTGTCCTTAATCAGGACCGCTGCATCACACCGTCGAATATTTGCACAGCGAAGATAGTAAAATAAGTATCAGCCGATTTCCTAGCGCCCCCCCGTCTCCAATCGATCGCCAAAACCCAAGAGCACCTAACCCCTGCAGAGTAACCACCAGTACACTAACTCCATGGATGTCAGTTTGAGGCACACCCCCATATTAAAGGTTTTCAACGGAGACGCCGTGCGTTTGGCATGGACAGAATGGACTCAATCCTTATGATGCGATGAGCTTGATTTGGGTGAGGAGCGCGCCATGATTTTACAGGCACAGGGTCTGGTGAAGCATTACGGAGACCACGTGGCGCTGCGCGGGCTCGACCTCGCCGTCGACTCAGGGGAGGTCTTCTGCCTTTTAGGCGCCAATGGGGCCGGAAAAACCACCACTATCCAACTGTTTTTGGGATTCATTGAACCCACCCAAGGAAGCGCTAAAATCAAAGGGCTCGACGTTCGCACTCATGGGCTAGAGACCAAAAGGGCGCTCGCCTACATCCCTGAAAATGTCATGCTCTACCCGAATCTAACGGGCATCGAGAACCTGGAGTACTTCGCCATCTTGGCTGGCTGCGAAGAGACCGGCGCGGCAAAACTCCGAGACACGCTGATTCGTGCGGGTCTTCCCGCCGATGCCATTGAGCGCCCGGTGGGTAATTACTCCAAAGGCATGCGCCAAAAGGTGGGNATTGCCATGGCCATTGCCCGCCAGGCCGAGCTCTTACTCCTGGANGAACCGACCTCGGGGCTCGACCCNAAAGCNTCGAACGAATTCTCNCANNTGGTGGCTAGCCTTCGGGATGAAGGGGTNGCGGTCTTGATGGCGACCCACGACCTCTTTCGCTCCCGGGAAGTGGGAACNCGCATTGGCNTCATGAAACGCGGCGTGCTGGTCAAAGAGTTTAATGCTTCCGATGTGTCGCACAAAGAGCTTGAGCAAATCTATCTGGAGCAGATGACCGAGTAGTATGAGCGCGTTCATGATCAAGCATGTTGCCCGAAAAGAGGTCCGGGAGATCGTCCGAGATGGACGGATGCGCCTGTTGGGTGTGATCGTGATCATCCTGGCCTTGGCAGCCCTCGCTTTTGGCGCCCAGCAAGCCATTCGCGCCCAAGAAGCCCGCGACAACGCCATGGAGCGGGCGCAAAAGCAGTGGGAAGGCCAAGGAGAGCGGAATCCTCACTCGGCTGCCCACTATGGAACCCATGTCTTTGCCCCCACAAGCGTGGTGACAGCCATCGATCCCGGGGTCTCTCCTTATTTGGGGCGTTCCGTTGAAATCAAAGCCCATAAACGAAGCCTTGCATCCCATTCGGAGGCGCAAGACTCGGGGGGATCGAAGCGATTGGGCTCGTTTTCAGTCGCCAGTGTGTTCTTGTTACTCATCCCCCTTCTCATCATTGCGCTGGGTTACGGTCTGTGGAGCCGAGAGCGTGAGCGGGGGACGCTGCGACAAGTGTTGAGCACGGGTGTGAACCAATCGGAGCTCTTTTGGGGAAAGACCCTCGCCCTCTTCTTTGTCCTCCTCATTCTGCTGATTCCAGCGGCCCTCATCATCGTGGGGGTCCTGTGGGGATTGGGGGGCGGCGATGAGAAGACCCTGGTTCGACTCGGACTGCTTGCGCTGAGTTATGGCGTCTATTTTGGTGTCTTCGCAGGGCTCACACTGTTCGCCTCAGCCATCGCACGCACCTCGAGAGGAGCCCTGGTCACAATGGTCGGGCTCTGGGGCTTTTTCTGCTTGGTGACACCGCGGGCTGCGACGGAGGTCGCTGGCATCCTGCAACCGCTACCCAGTCAGGCTGAGTTGGGGCGTCAGGTCGCCCAGAGCCTAAAAACAGGGCTCGATGGCGAGACCGACAAGGACGTCTTCATCGAAGCGAAGGTCGCCGATCGGCTGGAAGCCGAGGGGATCTCAGAAGATGCACTGGAGTTTTTTACAGACGAGGCAGAAGCCCAAAGGATCAAAACCTACAAAGACGGCTTGATCCTGAAATTCACCGCCGAGTGGGAGAATGCGATCTTTGACCACTACATTAAAAAATTCGACGATCAGGTCGGCGCCCAAGAGTCGGTCATGGACGGGGTTTCCTTGCTCTCGCCCTATGTCGCGATGCGTACGCTTTCGGCCGCATTGAGCGGTACCGACTTCGCCCATCACCGGCACTTTACGGCCTACGCAGAAGCATGGAGACAGGGCTTTGTCGATTCGCTCAACCAGGCTTTCGCCGAAAAGGCGGGAGCGCAAGGATGGAGCTATCGGGCCGGTCCCGAGCTTTGGAAAAATGCGCCGCCTTTTGCGTATCAACCCCCGAAGCCGACTTACGGATTGGATGTTCATTTCCTGAGCGCTCTGGCGCTGCTGGGATGGCTCCTCATGGCGTTCGTCCTGGCCCGCTGGGCTGCCGGCCGAGTGAGGGTGGTTTGAGTATGTGGCGCACGGTTCTAGGACTTGAGTGGCGGATCTTACGGCGAGACAAAGCCGCGTTGGGGATCTTGCTGCTCTTCGCCGTCTTCGTCGTCGCAGCCGCCCTCGCGGGGGGCAGACAGGCCGACAGCGTTCGAGAGGGGCTCAAACGCTCGCAGGAAGCTGAATCTATTCGTTTTCAGGCGCATTTCAAGGAGCTCAAGCGCCTCGAAGCCAGCCAAGAAGCCATGACAGGCCAAGACCCTCGGGATCCCCTTTGGATGGGCCAAGAGGGAGCTGCCAAGATCGCCATCT
Source organism: Myxococcales bacterium (assembly GCA_002696345.1). GTDB lineage: Bacteria > Myxococcota > UBA4151 > UBA4151 > UBA4151 > UBA4151. The sequence continues at coordinate 5,795 of NZRT01000105.1, read as the reverse complement.
TACCGCCGGCGCCCTTGGCTCCGGTCGCCGTGGGCCAACGTGACCTTCAGCCCCAAGCCCTCCGCCTAACGACCGAAGACCATTTAAGCTCCGAGGGAGAAAATGAAACCGCCATGAGCGGCCCCACACGCCTGATGACCGGGGCCTTTGATCTGGGATTCCTCTTTGTTTTCCTCTTTCCCTTGGTCGTGATTGCTTTGTCTTATGAGCTCTTAAGCGGGGAGCGGGAACGGGGCACCTTGGCGATGCTTTTGTCCCAACCGGTCAGCCAACGGGCTCTGGTGCTTGGCAAAGCAGGTGCGCGGGCGATCGCCTTGTGTGGCGTCACGCTCGTCTTTGCGCTCCTGGGACTCCTGGTGGCGGGCGCGGACATCAGCGGAGCGGGCGCATGGCTCCATGTGGGTCTCTTCGCCGGAGTTCTCGTCGCCTGGGCGCTCTTTTGGTTTGCGGCTGCGGTCCTCATCAACAGCTTTGGAGGCAGCTCTGCTCGCAACGCACTCCAACTGGTCGGCCTTTGGTTGGTCCTGGTGATCGTCATCCCGGGNCTTGTGCATGTGGCAGTNGATACCCTCTANCCGCCACCGTCGACCATTGAACTCCTTCATGANGCNAGGGAAGCGANCCAGGAGGTCGAAGGNCNACTTCGGGGNGTGGAAGGGAACCACGACCGGGAGGCGAAAGCNCCNGACCCCAANGANCAAATCGCCCTCAAAAGAGAGATTGCCCGTCGCTCGGAATCCGCTCACGAGGCCATGGAGCTACAAGTTCAGGCACGACAGGAGCTGGTTGCTTGGCTGCGATTCGCAAGCCCCGCAATCATCGTTCAGTTGGCCCTCGAGGATGTCGCGGGATCCGGCGCAACGCGCCACCAACGCTTCGACGAACAGGTGGAAGCAACCCATGATGGGTTCAAAGACTTTTTCTTCAGCCATGTGGAGCAGGACAAAAAGCTAAACAGCGATGCACTCGACGCCATCCCACAGCTCCGTTTTGAGGAGGAAAGTCATTGGGCGCTCGCAGCACGCCTACTTACCGGAGTCTTTGTCCTCCTGCTGGTGGCCCTGGGTCTCATCGTTCTCGCCCTGCCGAGACTTCGTCAGATTGGGCGCCTGACCCGCTAAGGTTTGGATGGTGGCTGACTGATTCTGATGAGCTGGATGTCGAAGACAACCATGCCTCGGTCGGGTCTCCGAGTTAAGTTGCCGGGGATCCAAAATCGGTACTCGGAACCGACGTCCATCAGCATGAATGCTTCCTGAAGTCCCTTGAAAACACGTTGGAGTGGAATGGTGGCAGGACGCTTTCTTGCCGAGGTGCTTGAAAGTGACTTGCCGTCGGTGCTCCAGCTGTTGAGGTGAGCAACAACGGTACTCTTAAGCGTCGGTTTCGTCGTGCTTGAACCGGCCGTGAGCAGTTTATAAGAAAGTCCACTAGCGGTGCGTGTCGCGTCCTCCGGTGGGCTCGCAACATCTGCTGGAGCCGGAGGCTTCGGTGGCTCGATAATTTTCGTCGCGCCCATTTTCTCCATCACTTGCTTGTAGGACTCAACCCCACCACCAACAAGATGGCAGTGATTGTGATGGCAGTTTGTGTAACCGGCGGGCGGCTTCAAGGGATTGAAGACAATAATTTCTTGGCTCTGAGTTGGCTGCTTGGCCGTCTCCGGTTTGGTTTTAACCTGGGGCGTGGTCGACGGCGCTGAATCCGATGTTGAAGTCGCCTCGGTCGGAGGTTTTTCTTTCGCTCCCTCCTTCTTTTGGGCGTTTTCGCATGCACCTAAGGTGAATAATAGCGTTAAGGCTAGTCCGGTAAGTACTCGATTCAGCACGATTTCTTTCTCCAGATTCCAGGGCGATATGTTCCTTTCCGAGAACACATCACCAGTTGACCAGCGGCTTTAATCATGGATCGCGTGGATGCTCCACACTTCTTGCAGTCTAAACTCAGACTTTGGCCGCCGCCCCCACTACCACACACCCAGCCATCCTGAGTGTCCTTTACATCGGTCAGTTACGGGGGAGAGTCTGTGCTAAAAACGAGAGTTTGGTCTCGATGACGGTCCCCCCGCTAAATCCCCATCAACACCCGGGAATGACAGCCCCTTGTTCCCTCGAAGAGGTTACGACGGTTCGGGCGGTGGGTCCTGGGTGGCGAAGTAGACGCAAACATGACCAAAATAGATTTGATCATTATTTTCCAGTGGGGTCTCTTGATAAAGCATGCCGTTGACCTGAACGCCATCCGGACTCTCTTCATCGACCAAAAAATAGGTACCTTCCCGGTATTCGATCGTTGCATGATGACGACTAATGCTGCGGTGACTGATTTGTATATCGCAGTCACTTCCCCTGCCAATGCGCATGACGGGTCGGTCTAGGATGACCTCGGTTGCGTTCCGATTGCGGTGCCACAGCCCAATACCATCCTCGTACCGAAGATCCGGAATCAGCAACCGGGCAGCAGGCTCGATCGAGGGACGTTCCGAGGTCGTCGGCTCTGATTGTTGTTTCAGGAGATGCTTCAGATGGTCAATCTCTAGCTCCAAGCGTCGAATCATGTCCCAGGCGTCGTCCATCTGTTTGTAATGGATATGAACGTTGACGATTCCACGGCCGCTGAGACGTGCGGGATATGGACCACCCTGCGCAGGGCCTGTGAGATCAAGATGCCACCAGTATTTTGTTTCCTTAACGGATTCAAACACCCCCGGCCTTTGCTGCGCTTCCTCTTCTGGTTCGGCAGCCGTGATGTCGTCGATGCCGAGATCACCAGAGACCCGATTTTTATCGCCTCCGTAAAACGTGGTTACCAACTTCTTCCAAATTGCCATGACCAGTCTCCCCAATCATTATTAGGTTAGGGGAGGCGGCTTCGTCGAGGTCTACTCCCGCCGTATTGCCCATAATCACAGCCCCTTGTCCCCTCGAACCGCTTAGGCCAAGTTTGGTTGTCAGATTTCTGGGCCAACAACGTTCACCGTGGACCATCGAGATGAAGTGGAATGCAAAGGCCAATGAGTTTCTGATTCGTCGTGGAGAGCCCTATGGTCTTGCAGCTGTTGAGCCTTCGGATTCGTGCATGAAGAGGTGTCGCCTTGTTTCGGTGACTTGGGTTTTTAGCTGCCTGCTCACCCTAAGCGCCTGCCAGGATCAACTGGCAAGGGTGATCCCTGGGGCTCCTGTTTGCTCGTCTCAAACCGATTGTCCCGATGATCAACGCTGCCACCAAGGGCTCTGTTTAACACCCGTCGCCCGCTGTAATGGGGATGGACAGTCGGATCCGGGCGAGGCCTGCGATGACGGCGATGATGATGATCGAGATGGCTGCACCACTGCCTGTGCCCTCGCTGTCTGTGGTGATGGGTTCCAGCGTCTGGATTTGAGCCCTGGAGCCGTGGGCTATGAGGCTTGTGATGATGGCAATCAGGTGGACCATGACGCTTGTCGCAATAATTGCGAGTCAGCGCGCTGTGGTGATGGCGTCCTGCGGACTGATCGCTTACCGAACCAGGAAGGCGATGAAGCCTGTGACGATGGTAATGGGGACAATAATGACGGCTGCAGGAATGATTGTCGGCCCGCAGTCTGTGGCGATGGCATCGTACGGACAGACGTGCCCATCGATGCACCCCAAGGGGAGGCCTGCGACGATGGCAACCAAGAGGATCTAGACGGTTGTACCTCGACCTGCCAACTGGCCCGTTGTGGTGATGGTTTTCTTCGAGGTGACCGTGATCCCGCTTCCCTTGAGTACGAAGCCTGCGACGACGGCAACGAGGACAACAGCGACTCGTGTACGATAGCCTGCGAGTTGAATGTCTGTGGCGATGGCTTTCAATGGATTGGCGAGGAAGCCTGTGACGATGGTAATGAGGACGAGAGTGATGACTGCAAAGACTGTCAATTGGCTCGATGCGGCGACGGAGTTCAGCGCACAGATCGAGATCCCGGTGAGGCGGGCTACGAGGCCTGTGATGACGGCAATGACATCGACAGTGATGCCTGCATTGGTGATTGTTCCATCGCTCGCTGCGGAGACGGGCACCGGCGTGTTGATCTTGGGCAGGGCTTTCCAGGGCATGAGGAATGTGATGACGGCAACCAGAACAATGAGGATCGTTGCACCACTGACTGTCTTTTAAACGTCTGTGGTGATGGCCACCGGTGGGCTGGCGTGGAAACCTGCGATGATGGAAACCGCGAGTCTCGGGATGGTTGCATTGACTGTGAACCTGCCCGCTGCGGCGATGGGATTCATCGACTCGACCTTGCCCTCGGTGATTTTGGCTATGAAGCCTGTGACGACGGGAATGAGGCTGAGGACGATGCCTGTCATCGTGACTGTGTCTTGGCGTCCTGCGGCGATGGAATCGTGCGCCGAGACCTTACGATGGGCGACCCAGGCTTTGAGAACTGCGAACCAAGGTTGGATCAAGGCCTCCGATCCTGTCGGCAGGATTGCCGGCTTACGCCCAAACCCTTGCACCTCGCAAAAACCTGTACCGGAGCCTGTTTGCTCCGGGGAGGGCGAGTCTGGTGTTGGGGGCAAGGCTATGACCCCAATGGGCAATGGACCGCTGCGCCCCGTACTCATCACCAAGAGCCTCAGGATCTTTGGGCTCTGGCCCATCGCCCGTTGGTAGACACCAACGCGATCTGTTCGCTGTCGTTGGGCGGAGATGCAATTTGCCGGAGAGCTGACAGTTGGGAGGATGATGCCTGGTTTCCTGCTGCCGAGGAGCCCATTCTCGATTTGAAGTTCGGGCCGGATGCGGCCAGTTGCCTTGTGACGTCATCGGGGGCCGTCCGATGTTTTGACAGTTATCACGTTGACGCTCAAGCAGTGGATGGCTTGGAGAATGTGATTCAGATCGAAATGAGTCGGGACCGAGAGGCTGGGGACGCCCTCGCCATCGACCAAGATGGGCAAGCCTATATCTTCCAGCCCTTCGGCGGGGCGACTTCCATCGCCGAGGGGACTCAGGTCTTAGACGGAGCCGCCTCTTATGCAAATGTGAACGGGGTCGAGTGGCAACTCCTGGATTGGCAAGGTCGCGGCTGGGAGTATCTACCCAATGGGGAACTTCGACGCTCCGCATTTCCAGACAATGCCATCGCTTTGGCTGGGTCTGGAGGGACGATCTGTGCCGTCATGGCTTCCGGAGAGATTCACTGCATGGGCGGCAATGTTAACGGCGCTCTCGGTTATGGACGGCTGGGAGAGGTGGAGGGCGCTGTGCAGGTCTTACACATCGATCAAGCTGTGGAGGCGGTTGAATCCTGCGGTAGCTTCTGCGCTCTCGAGTCTAACGGTCAGGTCTGGTGCTGGGGATGGAACTACCATCAACTCGTGGATCCAAATGCCGAGAATTACGCAGCCATACCAACGCCACAACTTATCCGTGGCTTACCGGACCCATGAGATTCTTCCTCTTCATTCTGCTGAGCGTTTTGGGGTTGGGCTGTTCCGACTTGATGGCACCGATTAGCTCCGGCGCGTCCCCTTGCCAAGTCACCACGGATTGCGAAGAGGGGCAGTTGTGCTCGGCGGGAGCTTGCTTGATCCAAGAGGCTCGTTGTGATCTCGATGGACTGGTGGAGCCTGGAGAAGCCTGCGATGACGGCAATCAGGAGGACGACGACAGCTGCCGAGGCGATTGCCAAATTGCCCGTTGCGGCGATGGCATTCGCCGGACGGATCGAGTCCTCGGCGAAACCGGTTACGAAGCCTGTGATGACGGCAATCAACGTCATGAAGACGCCTGTGCAAACAACTGCCAGAACGCCTTTTGTGGT
>NZRT01000104.1 GCA_002696345.1 Myxococcales bacterium | reverse complement strand
GGGATCGAGCACTACCTTCACCTTGTGGAAAATATTTATCCGAGCGGTGCGAATCTCTTTATTTGGGAGTATCGAGGCTTTGGTAAATCGAGCACGCAATCCACACCCAACGAAACGCTGTTTATGGCGGATTCAATGGCGGCGTACGACCTGCTCATTACCGAACTCAACAGCCGAGATTTACCCACCGACCAAGTGGTGCACTTTGGCATGAGTTTAGGGGCAATTGCAGCCATTGAAATCGCACGAAAACACCCCGGAAAAGGGCTAATTCTTCAATCCTCGTTCCCGGGTCTGCGCCTTTTCGCCGAGGACTCCACGGGCACCGGACTCCCCGTCAGCTTTCTCGCCTCCGGCGGCTATGACAACTACGCCAAGATGCCGGAACTCACGAGTCCCGTGCTCTTTATCCATGGCGAAGCCGATACCTTTATCCGGATCGCCCACTCGGAACGACTTCAGAGTCAACTCAGCGAAGGCGTTGATCACTGTCTTTGGCGAATAGCAGGCGCCAAACACGGAGTCAGCGATGGGCCGAACGCAGTCGCAGGCAAGGAGCTCTTTTCATCAACGATTAAAGACTGGATTCTGGAACCGACCGTCTGCCCCGAGAATATTACAGAGCCCTAGATGGTGACAAAGTCGACAGCGGTATCGAGAACGCTGAGGTCGGCTCCCGGACGAACCGCTTCTTGACCGAGGTGACGCCGATAACGCCGGGCTCCCGGCTGACCGGCAAACAACCCCATGAGATGCCGAGTGATGTCATGCAGTCGCCCCCCCCCGCCGACATGGTTGGCGATGTAGGAGCGATACGACTGGAGGGCCTCACGCAGATCACCGCTCGGGTTGTCGAGCCCAAAGCAGCGCCGATCGGCGTCGAGGAGAAATGCAGGGTCATCATAAGCCCCCCTCCCGACCATCACCGCATCGACTCGCTGCAAGTGATCCTCGACTTCATCGAGGGTCTTGATCCCGCCGTTGATCTCCACAACCTGCTCCGGTCTCTCGGTCTTCAAGCGATAGACCTCATGGTAACGAAGAGGAGGAACATTGCGGTTTTCTTTGGGAGAAAGACCAGAGAGCCACGCTTTGCGAGCATGGACGCTAAATCGGTCACAGTCACTGGATGAGACCACATCGACAAAGCGCAGCATGTCCTCGTAGCGATCCAAATCATCGATACCGATCCGGTGCTTGACCGTGACGGGGACCGAGACGGCATGACGCATGGCAGCGACCGCCTCCGCCACCCGCTCTGGACGAGCCATCAATGCCGCGCCAAAGCATCCCGACTGGACTCGGTCGCTGGGACACCCCACGTTGAGGTTGACTTCGTCGTAGCCCCAATCCTCAGCGATCCGAGCCGCTTGAGCGAGCAGTTCGGGATCTTCGCCCCCCAACTGCAAAGCGATGGGGTGCTCACAGGGATCGAAACCGAGCAACTTCTCCCGGTCGCCACTCACCACAGCTCGAGCATGAACCATCTCTGTGTAGAGAAGAGTACCCCGGGTCAAACAGCGCAAAAACGCACGAAAATGCCGATCCGTTCGCTCCATCATGGGGGCGATACTCAGGACACGGGTTTGACCACGGCGTGGAGGACTCATGTCTCGGTCTTGCCCGAGCCTGGCAACGACGCAAGGCCAGGCTAGGCGGGACCGTGGATTTCCCCTAGCTTATCGCCATGGAATTCACCGCTGAACAGGGGTTCTTACTGGGCGTCGCATCGATTTTTTTGATCGGTGTGCTCGGCGAACTAATTTTCAAACGAACCCAGATCCCTGATGTCATCTGGTTGATGATCATGGGCGTCTTTATGGGTCCTGTCACCGGACTCGTACCCCGATCCTTTCTCGAAGAAGTGGCACCCTTCTTCGGTGCTGTAACCTTAGTCGTCGTTCTTTTCGACGGCGGCATCAAGCTCAACATTACCCATTTAATCAAAGCCGCACCACGATCAGGCTTGATCGCAAGCGTTGGCTTTGTCGGCGCCGTTACCGTGACCGCTTTGTTGACCATGATCGCCCACAAAGTTGGCATTCTTGCCGAATGGGGTTGGATCCAAGCGCTCATCACCGGCGCCATCGTCGGTGGGGCTTCTTCCGTTGTGATCATGCCAGCCATCGACCAAAGTGATGTGGACCCCGATCTCGCCAATACGGTCAAACTGGAAAGCGCACTGACCGATGTCTTTTGCGTTGTCGGAGCCATGACCCTGGTGGGCTTGCAAGGAAGCAAGGCCATCGACCGTGGTGAAGTCATCACGACCCTGGTGGCGAGTTTCGGCATGGGGCTCGGAATCGGCGTGATCGGTGGGGTCATGTGGCTTGTGCTCGGCCGGCTTTGGGACACCACTCGACACCGCTATCCCATGACCCTGGCAAGCCTCATGGTGTTGTACGTCATCACCGAACGCATGGGAGGCAGTGCGGCACTGGGCGTTTTGGCTGCCGCCGTCACACTGGGCAACGCACCGATGCTTGCGAAACGTTTGCGACTTCCGGAAGGAGCGGGCCTCGATTGGGAGGTAGAACGCTTCCATGAAGTGGTCGCATTCATGGTCAAATCCTTCTTCTTCGCCTTCATCGGACTAATGCTTTATCCCCCATGGAGTCTTATTGGCTTAGGTGTACTGCTCGCCGTGGGACTCATCTTGATACGGATCCCTGTTATCAAACTTGCCTGTCGGGGCGAACAATGGAGTGCCGGCAGACGAGCACTGATGACCGTCTCGATGCCACGGGGTATGGCTGCGGGCGTGCTAGCCCTTGTGCCCTGGCAGGTGGCTCAAATCCCAGGCACCAAAGAACTCCCCATCGTCATCTTCGCCTGTGTCTTTGCGACCATCGTCTTTTTTGCCGCAGGCTTTCCCTGGGCGATGCAGCGAATCGAAACCGAAAACCAAGATTCTAAAATCACAGCCCCTGCCCATCCTGCAACGAATTCCGAGGCATTCGACTCAAATGCTAAGCTCACCAACCCATCGTCAAATGCGGCCGCAGATCGGCCCGTTATTTTGCATGCAGAAGAGCACTCGAGGCCCAGCGGTAGCGATTCCGACTTGACCGACGGGCAAAGCTAGGCCCATCTGCCTCCGCTTCGCGGAGTGCTCGACCATGATCCAAGTTCAAGGCCTCACCAAGTTTTACGGGCAACGCTGTGCCGTTCGCAACGTAAGCTTTGCCCTCGATCGTGGTCAGGTGGTTGGTTTGCTCGGCCTCAATGGCAGCGGAAAAACAACAATTCTTCGCATGCTCGCCGGTGACCTAGAACCTTCTGCCGGTCTGGTCCGCGTCCTCGATAGAGATCTTTTAGACCAACCCAAAGCGTATCGTCAGGAGGTCGGTTTCCTCCCCGACCGCGTGCCTCTTTACCCCGACTTGAACGTCCGAGAATACTTAGACTATCTGGCGAGATTGCGAGGTAGCGTCGGCGGTGAAAGAGTGCCCGAAGTCTGCGAACGGGTTGACTTAGCGCACTACATCGACGAGCCCATCGTCAACCTAAGTCACGGCTATCGCAAGCGACTCGGAATCGCTTCAGCCATCATCCACAAGCCCTCCCTGGTCATTTTGGATGAGCCGATCAGCGGCTTAGATCCGATCCAAATCGTTGAAATGCGAAAATTAATTCGCGACCTAGCAACCGAACATAGTGTCCTGCTTTCAAGCCATTTCCTTAGCGAGATCTCCCAGACCTGCGATCAATTGTTGGTCCTTAAGGAGGGAGAGATTGTCGCACAAGAAAGCGAGGCAAGCCTGCAAAATCGTCTCAGCAATGAGGCAGCCTTCGATCTGACGGTGCATGGAGATGAGCCCGCAATACAAAACTGCCTCGCCCCCTTGGGCGAAGTGCAGATCTCACCGAGAACAGGGGGGACCTTTGAGGTTCGATTGCGAGGTGCCGTGGAAGGACAGGACCTTGCGAAAGCCATCGTCAATGCAGGTTTAGGTCTCAGTCGTCTGCAAGCCTCAACCAGTGGCCTTGAAAGTCTATTCATGGCCATCGCCCAGGGGCCTGAAACCGATGTAGAAAATGAAACCAAGGTCGAGAATGAGGTCAACGAATGATCACGGTTCTAGGACGAGAACTTCGGGGATATTTCCGGTCGCCCATGGGTTGGGTGATCGCTGCTGCAGTGCTCTTTATCGATGGGTTACTCTTTAACGGGTTTGCTGTGGGCAGCGGTAAGCGTTTGTCCAGCGAAGTGGTTCGCGACTTCTTCTACTTCTCCAGTGGAACCACCATGATCGCCGGCTTATTGCTGTCCATGCGGCTTTTTGCTGAGGAGCTGCAGGTCGGTACGCAAGTGTTACTACGCACAGCCCCCCTGTCCGACTGGTCGATCATCCTCGGGAAATTTCTCGCCGCTTTCGCCTATCTGGCTCTGATTACACTCGCTACCCTACCGATGATCTTGCTGGTCGATCTTCATGGGCAGTTGGGTACCGGTCATTTGGTTGCGGGATACACGGGCCTGCTGCTCATCGCCGCAGCATCGGTTGCCATCGGCACTCTTGCCAGTTCAGTCGCTGACAATCAGGTGGTCGCTGCGATCTTGGGTGCAGCGATCCTGGTCAGTCTGCTTCTTTGCTGGTTATTGGCACGGATCACAGAGCCACCCATCAGCGATTTACTCAGTCACCTCAGTTTCTTCGATAAACATTTCACCGCCTTTATGGAGGGTGAAATCCGCACGCCTGACGTGGCTTACTACTTCAGTGTCACATGGGTCTGTTTGCTGATCACCAGTGGTGTCCAGCGGATGCGGAGGTGGCGATGAAGCGCCTTGCTGGAACCCCAACCCTGGTGTTGGGCTGCCTCCTTCTCTTCTTTGCTCGACGCATGTTTGCCGCCACAGAGGCTGCAACGGCGATGGTCTGGATTGCTGTCGGCCTCATCATTGTGAGTTTTGGGCTCCGAATTCCAAAGCGCCAAAACGTGGTTGCCGAACTTCGTGCTGCAGAACGNACCTTACTGCGTTTCCACTTTTTGAGTCTCGTGGGTCTGCTTATTTACGGCTTCTCGACAGCGGAAGGTCGGGAGTTGATCGGTCGACCNCTCCCGCCCCCTGGTTCGCCGGATGATCTGGGCCTGATCTTGGAGCTTGCTTGGCCACTCGTCGTTGCGCTGGGACTTCTCCCCTTNCTGATGCTGGAACGAGCNTTGGCGCCGATGACCCTGGCGGGCCAAGTGGTTTCACGACGCTTTCATGGGGTTCGGCGCCTGGCNCTCACCCTNGTGATGGCGATCGCTGCCATTCTGTTTCTCAACGTCAGCGCTCACTATCGAAGCATGAGTTGGGATCTCTCTGACAACCGAAGTGCAAAGCCGGGGACGGCGAGCCAAGCCATGGTTCGGCGTCTTGAACAACCACTGGAGGTCCTGCTTTTCTTTCCCCGAGCGAACGATGTCCTGCAAAAGGTCGAGCGCTACTTTGCTGCCCTCGAAGGGGGAGACCAAATCAAAGTGAGTTTGCACGACCGGCTGCTGGAGCCGGAACTGGCGAAAAAACACAAGGTGGTTCAGGAGGGAAGCGTTGTCCTCAAATCGGGGGATTCAAGTCGCTTGTGGCAAGTGGGTGCCAAAAAAAGCACTGCACGAAGCCGACTGAAAAAGCTCGACGCCGAGTTTCAAAAGCAGTTGCACAAGCTGATGCATGCGCAAGGAAGAACAGCCTACTTGGTGACCGGTCATGGCGAAATTAACCAACGGGGCGAGACCGCACCGACGCGGGTTCGGTTCCTGCAGGAGGTGTTGCGTCGGCTCGGTTATGACCTCAAGGATCTGAGTCTGAAGAANGGCTTGGGACGNAAGGTACCCGANGACGCTGGATTGGTCCTTCTTCTCGGTCCCATGGAGGGCTTGAGTGAGGCTGAGGGTCNNAGCCTGTCNAAGTATTTTAGCGAGGGTGGTCGTTTGCTCATGGGTTGGCAACCCGAAAGCAAGCCTCTCCCACAGGTGTTGCTGAAAGCCTTCGGTTTGCGACAAGATCCNCACGTACTAATGCACGACAAACTGCACCTCGCTCGACGCCGAGACGCCAGTGATCGNANCCTGATTGTTACCGGTGCTTTCGCTTCACATCCTGCAGTCAGTACCCTTGCCCGAGGACAACGCCCCATGGGCGTCATCCTGGGTGCTGCGGGTGCAATNCACAAAGATGCGCCTGANAAGAATGTCAAAGTCAGCTTCACCCTTCGGTCCATGCCGGATACNTGGGCTGACTCCAATGGCGATGGCTTGCAGCAAAAGGCACAAGAGAAAGGTCAAGTGCATCAACTGGGTGCAGCGGTTGTCCACGAGCGAGAGGGNAGCGATGGCAAGGCNTTGGNGTACGGCGACGCNGATCTGTTTGCCGACGAGCAGATGGGNGCCCTCGGTAATCGCTACTTGTTGATCGATGGTTTGAACTGGTTAGCCGANGAAGAGAGNTTCAGCGGNACCACGGATCAAGTCGAGGACCTTCCAGTCCAACACAGCCGCAGCGAAGACGCCCTGATCTTTCATGGCACCGTCTTTGGACTGCCCTTGCTGGTACTCGCCGGTGGTTTGACCTACCTGCGCCGGAGACGACGCTCATGAAACTGCGGGAAACCGAATTCTACGGGCTCTTACTGGTCGTTTCTGCCGGCTTGGCNTGGTGGGCTTACCAAATCCCCGTCGCCCCTCAAAAGAGCGAAGCCAGCGAAACGATCGANCTGTGGTCTGNCGCCGGTGAACTNNACGGCATTCGCTTCGAGCGACAGCGACTCACTGTGGACATCACTGGCGAATGGGCAGAAACCAAGCGGCAACGCTTACCCAGTAAAGCCCAGCAAGTCGTCGATGGGGGACCGGCCGCTGAAACCACGGCACCAGAGCCCGAAGTGCGTCGCTTTCGCATCAATGAGAAGGCAAGAAACCTACTGGAAAGTTTGTCGACTTTGCAGGCGAAGCGAAATCTAGGTGCNGTCGAGAAAGATCGCCTTGAGGCTCTTGGTTTCGGCGAAAATCAAGGCGAACTCATTCTACGATTTAAGAAGAATGAGGAGAAGATCTTGGTAGGCGAAAAGGATGTCTCAGGTCGCCTTCGCTACATCAAACTNGCCAACAAAGCGCCGGTTTACGTCATCGATAACCGACTCATGACAGATTTGGAGTTTGCAGACAGCCGACTCATGGAAGCGAATCTCGTGCCTTTCGATTTGGCCGAAGTGGTCGCCTTTACCGTNGCTTCGCCNTGGGGAGGAAACCAACGATGGGTTCGCTCAGGAAANGATTTTNCCCGAGACGGAGACGAGACGACCGATCCGAAAGCATCCACATGGATCACCAAGTTCTTTCGGCTAAAAGCCATGCGTTATCTNGCGGACGAGGTCGGTGCTGGCACCCACNCAGTCCTTCAAATNCAACTGGAGACCAAAGAGGAAAGTGGTTCACTGCAATTGAGTCGGGAGGGCGAAGGGAACNAAGCCGAGTANCGNATCACCACGGGTCAAGGACAGCCCTTGATCAAGGTCAGCTCTTGGATNGCAAAGNATNTAGAAGCAGATCTGGCGGATTTGTTGCCTAAGGCTGAAACTTCGCCCCCGACGCAACCCACTGAATAAGGGCACAACGCTCTTCGGCCGAGAGCGGGGACCCNGGCGGCATCAGCAATGNGCTTGGATGGCCTTCCACCGACCGAATCATCAGACTGCACTCNGGGTCGCCNGGAATCACACGATCGTTCATCAGCAANGCTTCATGNGTCGCCGGTANAAAGTCGGTGATCACGAGNCCTCCCATCCCACCTGAAGGATCNTGACANNTGCCGTTACCGACGCCGCATTTGGGCATCAACGTCTGNCGCACGACCTGGTCAAANTCCGGNGTGTAGAGNGGNGCNCACTGNAGGTCGAGNGGCTCNAGACANNANGATGNNGNNGGCTCNTCTCCNCTGGGACANCCGGNGCTGANCCAAGCAAAGAANNAATAGCCNNAANCGCANCTANCCCTCCAAATCNAACCTNAAGTGGAGCGTNTCCTCCACNGCGCCTGCATCCTCGTNNCCAACCAGGGTCACCACNATATTGATTTGCCACACGCCGGCCATAAACAAGTTCATATCNACGAGTNNNTAACGTCCATCACCGTCAACTGCTTCCGCTTCGGTAAACTGGGGATTGGTTCCGTGCCCGTGGTCAGGCATGCGAGGCTCGGCGACGATCTGNGCACCGTTGANGGGGNTTCCCTCCGCATCGGTNAGCAGNAACTGCCANGTATACAGNGTCAAATCTTGGGGCAGCGGGTCNCTTTCNACCAAGGTGAGCTTNATGCGACCCATCTCCCCNACCTTNTCNAGACCAGCCACGTANGTATCTACCGAGGAAGTCCCTGCATCGGAATCTTCGAAATGAACTTCATGGCACACCCCATCGTCACAGAACTCATTCGCACCACAATCACTGTGTTGCTCACACAACATCGGTTCCGGCGGACCAGTCTGACTACTCGATGCGTCTGAGCAACCAACAAGGAAACAGCCGGCGAAGAATATTGTGGCACATCGGATCATTAGAAAAAGTCTCCAAATTTTCGGGTCGAACAGTCGAGAGGCTTCGAGCAAGCCCACCGCTAAGGAAAGTACCGGCGACCTAACCATTCAGCAAGTTGCTCCATTGCCTGACTGTCTTCCTCGGAGAAGTAAGCGATGGTTTCGGCGTCGAGATCAAGGACCCCGTGAACGCTCCCATCACCATCCAATATCGGTACTACCAACTCACTCAAGGTCGTGCTGGAGCAAGCGATGTGATCGGCCACCTCACGGACATCATCCACCCGTTGAGTACGACGCTCTCGGGCTGCTCGGCCGCAGACTCCGCGGTCAAAGGGAATGCTCAAGCAGCCATGACTGCCTTGGTACGGCCCAACCTTGAGTAACCCAGGGGCAACAACCCGATAAAAACCAGCCCAATTGACCAACGGATCCCGGTTAAAAATCTCGCAAGCCACCGTTGCCATAGCGGCGATCCAGTCCTCCTCATTCTCGAGCATGGCTCGGAGATCTTTGTGGAGTTGTTCGTGGTCGAAAGCTGGGTCCATGTCTTTCCTTTGGCGCAAATGGAGAAATGTAGCCACTGTCGTCAGCTTAGGAAGCGCTCCGTCGGACCATCTTCAACGCAATCAAATCGACCGAGGCGCGAGACAATCACCCCGTTTGGGTGGGTCTGTATCAACGTTTTCGGCTTGAGAGCAGCGCCACCGTCGATCGAGCACGTTCGTCGATGCTGCTCTTGATCATCCATTTTAAGACTCGCCATGGTGGACAAGCACCACCTGATCGCCTCATCAAAAAGCGTCTCAGTGCAGTTTCCCCTCGTGGCGGATGTCCGTGCCATCGACCATGAAAATCACTTGCTCAGCTACGTTTGTGGCATGGTCACCAATGCGCTCAAGAAGTTTGGCGACTCCTTGAACGTGAACTGTTTGGGGATAAACCTCATCGTTTCCACTGGCGACTTCAAGCACCGTTCGAATGACCTGGTGATAAAGTTCATCCACCTCATCATCCATATCGATTGCATGGCGCGCTCTGTCGGCATCCGCATAAATGAAGGCATCAAAGGTCTCATGCACCATGTCCTGAACCTTCGTCGCCATCTTCGGAATTCGAACGTAAGGTCTCAGCTGCTCAAGTGTGGAAAGGTCTTTCGCTCGTTCGCATATGTTGACGGCAAGATCACCAATTCGCTCCAAATCTGTCACCATCTTCATACTCCGAGTGATAAAGCGCAGATCCGTTCCCATGGGCTGCCGTCGAGCGAGCAAGACCAAACACATTTCGTCGATTTCGAGTTCGTCTCGATTGACCAGCCGGTCTTTCAAAATCGTCTCTTCGGCCAACTGCGAGTCACTTTCCACCACGGAGCGGACCGACAGGCGAATCATTTCCTCCACGCGACCGGCCATCAGGAGCAAGCGCTCTCTCAATTCGTCCAGTTCGGCCTGATACTCACTGCTGGTATGATCATTGACCATCTCGACTCCTAACCAAAACGACCGGTGATGTAGTCTTCTGACCGTTGGTCTGCAGGAT
>NZRT01000103.1 GCA_002696345.1 Myxococcales bacterium | reverse complement strand
GACCTGGGCTGTCATTGTGAGTCGACCTCAACCCCCGCCAGCCTCTGGGCTTTTTTACTCCTGCTTCTCCATCGGCGAAGAGACAAACCGACTCGAACCCGCCTTGTCCATGGTGGCAGCCTCCCCTAGGATGGTGCGAGGGGAAGAATCACTTCTCGTCGTCGTTGATGCCATGGGGTTTTCATGACTCGAAGATTGCAGTTGGCAGCAGCACTACTCGGTGGCTTTGCGACGGTGCATTGGGCATTTGCACAACCGGTGGCCTCCCAACAATCTAGGGACCCAAAGAGCCAGAGTGGCTGGAAGAAGCTGACGGGAAAAGCAAAAGAGGTCATCGAAAATGGCGGGACCGAACGGGCATTCACAGGGGCTCTTCTGAAGCACAAAGAAAAGGGTAACTACACCTGCAACCGTTGTGCTGCACCGCTCTTCACGTCCTCAGCCAAGTTCAACTCGGGCACTGGTTGGCCCAGCTTCGATTCGGCGATCGAGGGTGCAGTCCGGGAAGTACCAGATGCCGACGGTCGACGAACTGAGATTCGTTGTGCCCGCTGTGGCGGCCATCTGGGACACGTGTTTCGGGGGGAGCAAATGAACGACAAAGACACGAGACATTGCGTTAATTCTGTCGCACTTGACTTCAGTGACGTTCCCTACAAAGAGGCATTCTTCGCCGGCGGTTGCTTTTGGGGCGTCGAACATTTGTTGGAAAAAGTTCCCGGCGTCTTGCGGGCAGAATCGGGATACATGGGCGGAACCAAACGAAACCCGAGCTACCGGGAGGTGGTCGGCGGAACCACTGGACATGCGGAAACCGTCCGGGTCGTCTACGACCCATCAAAAGTCACCTACCGCACCCTCGCAAAGACATTTTTCGAGATCCACGACCCCACGCAGAAAGACCGGCAGGGCCCGGACATTGGGACTCAATATCGCTCGGCGGTCTTCGTGGGTGATGAAGAGGAAGAACGAGTTGTCTTCGAACTGGTCGAACTTCTACGGAAGAAGGGCTATGCCGTGGTCAGTCAGGTGCAGCCCGCCGGTATTTTCTGGCCTGCTGAAGAGTACCACCAAGATTACTACATTAAGACGGGGAAGGCGCCTTACTGCCATTCGTACACGGAGCGCTTCTAACGGTTGTGCCTCCTGAAATTCATGGGTCATCAATCAACGAGATGATGATCGCCGCAAGGCCTTGACCCGGCGCTGACCATCGAGGAACCTCCCCGTGGGGAATCACCATGGTCGTTGGTCGCTCCGATACCTTCCATGACCGCCAAATCTTGGCGGAGCCATGGAGCGACTTCTGCGCGTTGTTGGATCGGGAGGAGATGCCATGGTCCAAGCGTTTCTCAGCGATTCGGCGACGCATGGATCAAATCGATATCACTGCGCTGCCCCATGAACTGCAGTGCCCGGTGGTCGCTTGTTATCGCAGGACGGTCGTCGGTGCACTCCACACCCCGACAGAGCCAGGGTTCGAGGGCGTTCTCGCCCATTGGCGTATCGGTTGTATCACCCCAGTTCATGGGCATCCGCCCGTCGTCATGTACGCCGCTCTTTCCGGTAAATATCGGATGGTGATGTACAAACTGACCGACGAAGGCGTCGTGCCCACCGGAGAGACCATCATGGCCGCAGGTGATCACCTTTTTCACGTCGGCAAAGGAGACCGGTATGATCACTTCATTCATTCAGTCGAGTGCGTGGAAGAGGGGTGGACCCTTAACCTCTACTCTGATGATGCCCGCAAAGGGCTGGTTTTCAGGGGCTAGTCCACACTTTCGCTTTTGAATAGGTTGCCGGGGTCAATACCTTCGGGGTCATATGGTCATGGGTCGGTTTGCGTTTCTTATGTTCATTGTTCTGGGCGCATCCAGCGCGTCCGCAGGCATCATCAACGTCTTGGGCGAGGCTGATGAGGACCGCATGGGGCTCAGTGGAAAGGCAGTCGCAGCCGTTGAGTGGTCGACGGGTAGCGTTAATGAACTCCAAATTGAGGGAGAGATGACCACCCGTTATCGATGGCCTAAGCGCTTGGCTTTCTTGGTTCTACGGGGGGAGTACGCTGCCGAGGGAGGTGAAGCCCATGCGACATCGACCTTCGAACACCTACGTTACCGTCACAGCCTGAGTGATCTGCTCACCTTGGAGGGCTTTCTACAGCATGAAAGCGACCCGTTCCGACGACTCGCCTTTCGGGGCTTGGTCGGTGCTGGACCGCGTATCAAGGTCGCAAGTTGGCAGCGTGGTACGCTCCATTTCGGAACCGCTTATATGTCGGAAACAGAGCAAACCAACTCGGATCCCACCACCACGGATTCTAATCAGAACTTTCACCGTCACCGATGGTCGAACTATCTCAGTCTTTCAACCGCCCTGACGGAGCGGGTCAGCTTGGGTCAAACCCTGTTTGCCCAACCCCAATTCACCGACTTTGGCTCGATTCGTTATTTCTCGGAAACCACCGTCGGCATCGAAATTGAGGGCCATCTTGCGCTGAATCTACAATATGTAGTTCGTTACGACACCGCTCCATATCAGGCGGTACCGGACACGGATACCGAGTTAAAAACTGAACTTGAGTGGGCATTCTAGCCATTCTTTGGGTGTAAAGTAGCGCATGTCAAAGCGAGGCAAGACCGGAACCCAAACACAAGCCTTCGGAACCTCGAAAAGAGAGGGGCACGACGCCAGTGCGTTTTACAAACGCTTTGAGCCGCCAGTCCTGTCCAACGACGAAACGGTTGCAGTATCTCCTCTGCGCAACACACTGATCTGCGGCGACAGCTCGGACATGGAGCAAGTCCCGGACAATAGCGTCGCCCTGGTCGTGACCTCTCCGCCTTACTTTGTCGGCAAAGAATACGAAGCAGAACTGGGTCAAGGGAAGGTTCCAGCAAGCTATATCGATTACCTGCACATGCTCCACAGCGTCTTTCAAGAGTGTGCTCGAGTTCTGGAACCTGGTGGGCGAATCGCTGTCAACGTGGCGAACCTCGGCCGGAAACCTTACCGAAGCCTTTCCGCCGATGTGATTCGCCTCCTTGAGGGTGAGTTGGGGCTTTTGCTTCGGGCGGAGATTATTTGGCAAAAAGGCAAAGGAGCGACCGGCAGTTGCGCTTGGGGCTCGTTTCAAAGCGCCAGCAACCCTGTCTTAAGAGACCTTTCAGAACGGATCGTTGTAGCCTCCAAGGGACGCTTTAATCGAGCGCTATCAAAGAAGAAGCGCCAAAGCAGGGGGCTGCCCTTCGAGGATACGATCTCCAAGGAAGCATTTATGCGAGACACTCTCGATGTCTGGTCCTTTGCACCAGAAAGTGCCCGCCGTGTGGGTCACCCGGCGCCTTTTCCCTTGGAGCTTCCCACCCGACTTATCGAACTCTACACCTACAAAGGCGACCTGGTTCTCGATCCGTTTTTAGGGTCCGGATCAACGGCTTTGGCGGCGCTTCAACTGCAACGAGATTATATCGGCTTCGATCTGGATCCTGGTTATTTACGACTCGCCGAAGAGCGGCTCCAAGAAGCTCGAGATGGGCAGTCGCAAACCAATTTACCCGGTCTATAGCGCTCGATTCATCCCGGTCAGGTGTCCTCCAAAACGCCCTATCGGTCAGACGTCCGATCAACTTCCCATCGCTCCTGCCGATCAACGGTGTCAGTAGCCACGCAGTGGATGGAGACGACTTCGATGTTCCGTGTACTCACCAGTTTGACTTTGTTCTCGGTGGTCGCAGCGTGCAGCACGACGAGCAACTTAGCACGTAGCCCCATCCCTCAACCCAATGACCCCGAGGCAACGCAAGGCTGGCAGGCAGTGCGTGCTGTGGAAGACGGCACCACCCTCGAGCGAGCTGTCTGGCTGAACAACGAAGCCAATCGAGAGCAACGCAATGGCGATCCTGAGGTGGCACAGGCGATGAGCGAGCTCTCTTTGGAGTTGCGCCGAGAAGTCCTGGGTCATGGCCATCCGATGGTGGCGCTCGCCATGAACAACTTGGCGATCATCAAGAATGCCAATGGCGATCATGCCGAAGCAAAGAGCCTGCTGCTTGAGGCTCTAAGTATTCGGGAACAGAGTCTCGGCAATCACCACCCAGCGGTGGCGGTGACGCTGAACAACCTGGCAGTCGTCCTTTCAGATGTGGGCGATCATGGCACGGCCGAGATTCTCCTTCGCCGCTCACTCACCATTCGAGAGGCAGCGTTCGGAAAAGAACATGCAAAGGTGCAAGCGGCACTCTCCAACCTGGTGCGGAACTACGAAGCGCAAGGCAGAAGCGACCTCGCTGAGTCCCTAAGGCAGCGGCTACGTTAACCCAAAGTTCGGAGCACCCGCACGTTTTCACCGGACTATATAGCCGACCATGCAGTTCCGCGAACTGGAGCGCTGTCCACCCCCGACATTATCGTAAGCGAAGTTGGTGCCATTGTTTGTGATCCACTCATAAGTGCAGCACATGTGGACGCTGTGCACCCAATAGTTATCACCCTGCTGTCCGATGGTGTACGGCGTGATAATGATCGCACCGGCATCGCTTGCGTACTGCATGCATTGATCGAGATGCACTGAACCATAATCCTGATAGCGCCAGACATGTCCATCCTTGTTGATCTCTGAGTCCAGAGGCTGGTCCTTGCGATTGCTTCGATGGTCACGACCCAGAACACAATTGGTTGCTTGGACAATACTTTGTTCTCGGTAGCTGCCCACTTGCGCAAACCCCCGAGGATCGTCCGATAGTGAACGTCTTTAAAAATCCTGATACTCAGGCGCGCAAAACCGCTTACCGGGAGTCCAATCATGCACCGTCTCTTCGTGCTTATTGCCCTAAGCCTTACAGCATGTCCTGAACCGGATCACCCAGCATCTCACGGTCCCACCTGCCCTGGGGGACAGTGCGGTCAAATCGGTGACAACAACGGGGCATCGCAGCAACCCTCACCGAGCGACTGCGAAGCGGGCGAACTTCTTGAAGGTTGTCCCTGTGATCCCGAATCTCGAGCCCGATGTTATGAAGGCCCCGAAGGAACCGCTGGTGTGGGTATTTGCCTCCGTGGCGTTCGAGAGTGTGTGGCTGGGCGTTGGGGCGGATGCACGGGTCAGAGACTCCCAGAGGCTCAAGAGACGTGCAATCAAACCGATGACGACTGTGACGGTGATATCGATGAGGGCTTTCCTCAAGGATGTTCATCCCAGAGTCAACCGGGCGAGCCTGTTGCTCGCGGACCGGCTCATGGACAAGCCTTCGAGGAACCCGCGGCGAACTCTGGTCTTGAGCGGGACGATGATGGCAACATTGTTTTAGTCCCCGGTGAGGCCGGTGAGCAATTGACGACGAACAGTCTGTGGATCGCCAACGCAGGCGAGGGTACCGTCTCCAAAGTCGATACCGACCTGCTCCGTGAAGTGGCCCGATATCCGTCCATTGGTCCCAATCGAGCGGGTTTGACCCCCCACGCAGATCAAAGCCCCTCCCGTACCGCCATCGACTTGGCAGGAAACGCTTTTGTGGCGAACCGCAATTTCGAGGGCCAGGGCTCCGTCACGAAATATGCGGATACCCAATGCATCGATCGCAACGGCAACGGACGAATCGAAACGAGTTCTGATCGCAACGGCAATGGGAGCATCGATGTTGACGACCCCACCGAATATCTAGGCATGGAAGATGAATGCATCCTATGGACCCTACCTGTGGGTGGACAAGCAGGTATTCCTCGCGCTCTGGCTATCGACGGCGGTGATGCCCAAAATCCCAACGGCAATCTGTGGGTCGGCTTGTTCAACGAACGACGCTTTTACAACCTGCAGGGCGAGACCGGGGAACTGGTCCGCCGACCTGGACAAACCAACCCGGTCGACATCGGTCATCAACCCTACGGTGCGGTCATCGACTCCCAAGGTGTGGTGTGGTCCACCAGTTTGGGTGCCGGTGTTATGCCGCCCAGCACGCTCGTCGGCGTTGATTCGACGACGGGGCGCGCTGGAGACACGATTCAAAGCCCATGGGGTGGTTCGTACGGCATCGCCGCCGACGCCAGAGGACGTCTTTGGGTCGGTGGATTTTTCGGACAACGGTTGACCAGTTACGATCCCAACTTTGATGACCAAGGCAACGCGGTCGCCGATCCGCTCCAGGGCGGCGGTCATTGGCGGAGTGCCCCCGTCCAGTGGATGATTCGTGGTGTCGCTGCCGACAATCAAGGCCGCATCTGGGCTGCAACCAATGAGGGGGGATCGGTCGCAGCCTGGGATGCGGATTCCATGGATTTCATCAGTAACCACTCCGTCGGCGGTTCCGCCACCGTCGGTGTGGGTGTCGACTTTACCGGCCGTATTTGGGGGGTCAGTGGTGGTGGGGATCTCGCCAGCCGCGTCGACCCCGACAATGGCGGTCCCATGGTCCGAGTTCGAGTCGGTCAATCCCCGTACACCTACAGTGATTTCACCGGCTTTGCTCTGCGCAACTTTACCCTACCCAGAGGAAGTTATCGGACCATCGTTCAAGGGTGTTCAAAGCGACAGACGTCATGGCAGAGCTTCGATGCGGTCACCACAACGCCACCCGGCACCCGGATTCGGTTTCGAATTCGTGTGGCTGCCACCGAGGCGGAGTTAGCTCAGGCACCAGCCTATGGTCCCTTTGAGGTGAGTTCAGAACACAGCGACTTACCGGCGTTACTGCTCGATTTACCCACAGTGAGCACAGCGATGATCGAGGCTGAGTTGAGCAGTGATGACCCTGAGACGTCACCGATCTTGCGCGGATTTGATCTCTACTTCGATTGCAATGGCTGAGGGATTAACTAGCGACAGCCATGGGCTTCCCGCACCGCTTCGATTTCCGCCAACAGATTGGGATCGAGGACCAAGGTTTCAATCTCGCCCCCATTGATCGTTAACTGAGCAATCTCTTCAGTGGCTTCAAGATACAGCCATGCACGGCCCCAAATCGTCAGGATTAAGCGTCGATAACACTCGTTGCCGAGAAGAAACTGGTGCGCTGCTGGATAGCGATCACGGGCGTAGGCTAGATAGCGTTGAATCCACCATAGGTGGGTAAGAATCCCGTCTCGCGCAGAGGTACTGTAACGGCTTTGATCATAAACGGCATAGCTGGTGGCGAGGCTGTTGATGTATTGAACCGCCTCTTCAGCCAGCATATTGAAGCCCTGATCGCCCCCCTCGAAGCTCTCGTTATCCGGATCTCCATCCAGATAGATATCCGCGTAGGAGTCACAATCGGGACTTCGATTGCCCTGACAGGGCGGCCGCAGCCGACTGTAGTCGTCATCGTTGATCCGACTGCGCGCAAAGGTTTGCCCAAAGCGATCCGTGCTGTCCCCCTCCTCACAAGTGATCGAAAGATCACGACGAATGACGAAGGCATCGCCATTGAGGCTCATGTCCAAAAAGTGCCCGCATTCATGCACTGCCGTCGAAAGTTGGGAGTTGACCCGTTCAGCACTGCTCCGATCTCGCATGAAGAAATCGATGCAATGACCGATGGCTGCACCTTCTCGAAGTCCCCGATCGATGATGTACCAACCGAGAGGGTAGCGTCGATTGAGGACCCCCTCGATGTACGTCATGAAATCCGGACTGGAGAAGGACGTTACCAAATCCTCGATCTCGGCGTTGGGGTCGACCATTGCCTCTCGGTACTGCCCATCGAGACAATCGCTGTCGACAAGCGGCGAGTTGGGTTGGGTTCCCCCTGCGTCTGGAGATTGCCCCCCCGTTCCGGCATCCGCTCCAGCGTTCAAACCCGCATCCACCGCTGTTGAAGCCGAACCCGCATCCCGACTTTCGTGCGAACTTGGATGGCCTCCAGTCGCTGAAGACGTGGAGTCATCAGACAAGCAAGCCGTGGCGCAGAGACCAAGCAGGACAGTGAACAGACGCATGATCGTCTCCAGGCTAGCGTCGTAACCGAGTCACGACACGGTCGAGGGTATTGGCAAATTGTTGACGGTCTCGATCACCATAGGGTGGTGGCCCGCCGCTGACCAGATCTGCGCTTCGCATCTCTTCCATGAAGTTACGCATCGCAAGACGCTCATCAATGGATTCAGCGTCGAGTTCCTCACCGCGAGGTGTAATCACCGCCCCACCGGATGCCACGATGCGTGCTGCTAAGGGGATGTCTGCAGTGACGACCAAATCACCCCCTGTACACTCCTCAGCGATGTAGTCATCGGCGGCATCGAAGGCGTCCCCGACCACAACCATCTTGATCCGGTCCCCGCGCGGCGTCTGCTGCCAACTGTTGGCAACAACTGTCACCGGCAAGCGCAACCGATCGGAACAACGGTAGACGACTTCCTTCATCAACTTGGGCGCTGCGTCACCATCGATCCAGATCTTCATCGGACAGGCCTATTGATCCATGCATCACTGTCTTCCACCAGTGCTGTCATCCACTGACTAATGCTCTGACCTTGAACCACCGTACTGTCGTAGCCCCCTAAGTTAACCCCCCTCGCGGAGGCACTGTCTTCGCCAAAAATACTTCCGGTGACCTCAATTGCTGTCTCGGAGTAGAGGACCGTATGGGCATTTCCCGGAGCAATAAAGTACCGATAACGATCAGGAAATTCACGGTTTATTCCATCCATTTCACGGCGTGAAACGGTACGAAACTGATTGGGGTCAATTTCCAGAAACACCTCTGAGACGACGGAATCCTCTTCAAAACTAAAGGCACCCACGCGGAGTTGTCGGTCCTCGCTCAATTGCCATTTAATAAAGTCACTCAAATGACCATTGATCAGCAGATCTTCACGCCCAGCCGGGACCAGACTCATGGCATTCCATTCTTCCAGTAGGCGGCGAATAAACCCTTTATCATCATCTTTTGCCACGCCGATCCCTGAATCATTCATGATTACCAGCGGAACGCCAGGGTACATGATACGTACGAGAATGGCTGCGATTACCGTCCCGAAGCCACCGCCGCTGCTTCCGGCGAGAAGAATCTTGGTCGGCTCCGGAAAGGTGGCTTTGCTTACATCCAGAGCCGCAGTGAGATTACGCAACCCTCGGTGAAAACGATCCGTCTGCCCATCGCCATCATCGTCAATATCCACGTCCCCTGCGAACAGACTCCCATCACAATAAGGAAGGTAGAGAAGGTTCCAAGCGGCAAAAGGATTGGTCTCGCTGCCGTTGTGCAAAACACCCATGGGGTAAATACCACTGTTCGCCTCTTCAATGGCGGTACAACGATCCTTCCAGCAGGCACCCCCACCGGCCAGGAAGATCATGAGTTCATCGGAGCCCGTCTCACGAGTGGAGACCCGATAATCGGCTCCTCGCAAACAGGCAGGACCTGTCGCCCGTTCGAAGGTCACTGTGCGGTCGATCCCCTGAACCACTTCGTCCTTAATCTTTGCCATCCCCACGTAACGATTGACAGCTTGTGCCTTGAGCACGCTGTAGGGTTCCGTTGGACCGCAAGCGATTCCAAACAAAAATAGAAGGGCAAGTTTCGAACGCAATGGGACTCCTTGGCGCAAACTATCTAGCAGATTCGCAAGCCCGTGACAGCGACCTCTCTCTCGCTCTACATTGAAAGCAGGAGTTGATCAGGTCCAAGTGGGTTCTTTGCATCCTTGCTTTCATCCTGGCCTGTCCAGGGGAACAAGTGGTGGTTCGTGAAACAGAAGCGAGTTGCGGCAATGGGGAACTCGAGGCTGGCGAATTTTGTGATGATGGCAACGACATCACCACCGATGAATGCACCAATGCCTGTGAACTCAGTCGCTGCGGCGACGGAATCCAACGCAATGACGGCTCCCCCGGTGATCCGAGTTTTGAAGCCTGTGACGATGGCAATACCGTGGACAATGATTTGTGCCGAAACACCTGCGAGTTAGCTCGTTGTGGCGACGGTGTGGTTGCCGCCGCACTTGCAGAGGGGGATCTCGGCTTTGAAACGTGTGACGATGGTAACGACACAGATACCGATGCGTGCAGGAGCAACTGCGAATTAGCTCGCTGTGGCGATGGCGTGGTCCGAAATGACTTAGCCCCTGAAGATGCAGGCTACGAAGCCTGCGACGATGGCAACGACGAAGATCAGGATGATTGTCTCACCGACTGCCAACTCCATCGGTGTGGCGACGGCATTCTGGGGCCTGGCGAGGGCTGCGATGATGGCAATGAAGACCCCACCGATGCCTGCGCTGCCTGCCAACCAAGCACCTGTGGCGATGGAATTGTCCAAGACTCAGAGTTCTGTGACGATGGCAATACGGTCAACGAAGATGCTTGCCTGAACACCTGCGCGGCTGCCCGATGCGGAGATGGTGTGGTTTGGAGTGACGAGGAGGCTTGTGATGACGGGAACCTCATTGAGAGTGATGGGTGTACCGGAGCCTGCCGAATCGCCCGATGCGGCGACGCTATTTTGCACATCGGAGTGGAAGCCTGTGATGACGGCAACGATGTGGATGATGATCTTTGCAACAACCAGTGTGAAGCGCAGATTCGAGCCACTTGCGGTGACGGAGAAATCCAAGAGGGTGAGGCCTGCGATGATGGGAATCGAAGCAACATCGACGCGTGCACCAATGGTTGCGAGGAGGCGCGCTGCGGCGATGGCATCCTTCGCCGGGACCTCGCTTTAGGTGAGGCGGGCTTCGAGGCTTGCGACGACGGCAATGAGGAACGCAGCGACCGCTGCCCTCAAGATTGCCAAGTGGCCCGCTGCGGTGATGGGTTCCTGCGACTCGGTCTCGATGAGAATGATCCCGCGTTCGAAGCCTGTGACGATGGCAATGATGAAGATCGAGATGCCTGCCGAAACAACTGCGACGAAGCACGCTGTGGCGACGGCATCCTTCGACAGGATCTTCCGGTCGATGAAGAGGGCTACGAGGCTTGCGATGATGGGAACAACAACAATGAAGATGCCTGCCTGAACGCGTGCGTCGAGGCACGCTGCGGCGATGAGATCGTTCGCCTTGACCTCAACAACGGAGTTGTGGGTCACGAAGCGTGTGATGATGGCAACGAAAACCGTGACGATAACTGTCCGGAGAATTGTCAGTTGGCTCGTTGCGGCGATGGTTTTCTTCGCCTTGATCTTGACCAAGACGACCCGGGTTTCGAAGTCTGCGATGATGGCGATAATGACGAGACAGACGACTGCCTAAGCAACTGTGAAGAAGCGCGCTGTGGCGACGGGATCCAGCGGCAGGATCTTCAGGCCGATGAAGAGGGCTTCGAAGCTTGTGATGAGGGCGTAAACAACAACAATGAAGGCGCCTGTTTAAGCAACTGCGTGGAAGCAAACTGTGGAGACGGCTTTGTGCACGCCGGCGTCGAAGAATGCGATGGAGGGGATCGGTGTGATGATGCCTGTCGACTCGAAGGTCCTGGCGTCACGGGTACGGTCAACGTCCCAGCCTACTCCGGCTGGAATTTTCATCCTCAGGGAATGTGCTGGGATCCAATCCAACAAAGGCTCGTTCTCGCCATTCAAGGCAATCACCCGCTCTACTTCATCAACCCCGCGACGGGGCAACAAACCGGCTCAATCGATGCCAACCTCCAGCATATGACCTCGGTGGCTTGCGCCGAAGACCACTTCATCATCGGCGATTACACTGCAAACAACAGTGGTATCGATATGCACCGAATGAGCCGTGAGGGCGGACGGTCGAATCATGGCAATGAACTGGCGGCTTATGGTGGTTACCCGCTGACGTTTGTGGGCGACCAACTGGTTCGAACCAATCCTTCCAATAACTACAACTGGAGCAACTTACGACAGTTGAGATTTTCACCCAGGGGCGACCCCAACGCGATACAAAATACTGTCGACACCGGTATTGCCGAAGGGATCGCTGATCTTTGTTTCGACGGTGAGAGTATCTGGGCGCTCGCCTATCGGCACGGCCAGAATAACGGAGCGATTCGACTGTATCGACTCAACGAACAGGGAGCTCAACTGAGTCAGCACGATCTCGGCAACTGCCAAGGTTCCGCTGGCCCCGCAGGCTTGGCATGCAGCCAAAACGGGGTCGGTTGGATTTATTGCTGGGGCACGAACGAGGGCAATCAATCCACGATCGTGGGCATCGAACTGCCGAACTAAGCCGACGGGTCNACTGAGTTTGTGACGGCGGCTTGCGCCTCGAGCGCCGACGCGTCCGCAACTTCNGTCAATTCNATCCGGCGCGACAATGCTCGCCAGGTGACCCAGCTTAACCAACCCGTGACAAAACCGGCGGGGAGATNNANCCACTGAGATGAAGCCACCTGCATGAGCGAGAAGTAAGTGGCGGACGCAAAGAAAAGAAACAGTAAAACTTGAAGAAGNCCCAGAAANCCCAGACCCGTCACCATGTGCCCAAGACCTTCGGAACGATCGGGNCGAAANCGGCGCATGAGACGAACTTGNACCATTAAATCTCGCCCTTCCCCCTGACTGAACTTTTGGATGCGGCCCATGCGGCGAACGATCAAAACAGCCAAGACCAAGGTGAAGCCATCAACAGCCAAAGCAAGAAACAAATTCACGATGGAAGCACCTCCATTCACGGAGAACAGCAAACCGTCGTAAATCGTATGGAGAGCAATGGCGATCCCTAAACCCTGCAGTGCCCAAGCAACCTTCCCCTCCCGGGAGAACATCGCCATGCCCACATAGGCGCCTACAATCACTCCCCAGGCCGTGTGTCCCGTGGAACACAAAGCGGCACGCATTGCGATAATCGGAAGAGCTGAGCCGCCCTGCGCNAAATCTTGTGCTGCATAGAGAACGTTTTCCACGGCTGCAAAACCAGCCCAAAGGGCACCCGCATAAACAACGCAATCGAAGGGCTCNTCCACCTCATTCCANAATTTACAAATCAACAACAACAGCAG
Organism: Myxococcales bacterium; assembly: GCA_002696345.1. GTDB lineage: Bacteria > Myxococcota > UBA4151 > UBA4151 > UBA4151 > UBA4151. Next base: position 1,323 of record NZRT01000103.1, on the reverse strand, counting down.
GAAGCGACCCAACTCCTCAGGAACACCAGCACCGAGAAGTGCCAACATCCAAGCGTTGGATTCCACCGGGAAGACCCCCGCAAAGAATCCTGAAAATAGAAGCGTGACCAAAGGAGAGAATGCGCCGATCAAAAANGCGANCAAGAACTTGCCGATCGGTTCTTTAAATCGATCCACTCNATAAATCATGTAAGCGAGAAANAAACTCGGCAGGACGGCGCCGATNAACATGACCTTATTCATGGTGATGTCTCAGTCCTTAAGTGCTGGCAATCCGTACAAAACAAAGCATCTGGGATCGCTTCAAGTCGAGGCCAGGGAATCACTTCAAGGCAGTCTCGGCAGAGACCGAAATCGGGGTCATTAACGGCTGCTTCANCNAGCCGAGCAGAAACCCGATGCAAACGAACTTCTGCNCGACGCCTTTGTTCTTTNGCCATGGCTTGGTGCTGCAGCGCGTCCATTCGACTGAGTCGACCAACCCGTGCCTGATCCAACTCAATGGTCTGGGAGATTCCGCCAACATCACTCAANTGCTGCTCGAGCTCCGCCTTCAANGCTTCTAANAGCTGGCGAAGTCGCCGGGCTTGATCGGGTCGAAGTTCGGTCATNGCTTTGACTCAANNCCCCTNAAGTCAGTGGGTCAAGCGAGGCGGTCGATCGGTCTTGGAAGACGAACANCCCATCATNCTGCCACTGTTTATCCCATCCAAGTCTGATCGACCTGGGTCGCCCACTTGGTCGTCACTTTACGGGGTCGGGTCCAGAAGCGAAATCCGTCCATGCCCGTCATATCACCGTGACCAAATTTGCTATCGTTCCAGCCNCCAAAGCTGAAGGGTTCGCGAGGNACCGGGACCCCAATATTGACCCCACACATTCCGGCNCGNAANCGCTCCGTNGCGTAGCGAGCCGTGCCACCATTGCTNGTGAAGATNGCNGCNGCGTTGCCGTAAGGATTCGCATTNTCGATTGCGATGGCNTCATCCACGCTGTTGACCCGNATAATCGACAGCACNGGNCCAAAGATCTCGTCCTTACCGGCCGGCATCTCNGCGGTGACGCCGTCNATGATCGTGGGGCCAATCCAATANCCNTCGGCACCCTCGACTTTGGCGCCCCGGCCATCGACGATGACCTTCGCCCCCTGCGCCTCGGCCTCATCGATGTAGNGGGTGATCCGATCATAGGACTCGGCGTTGATGATNGCACCCATCTCCTCNCCCAAGGTCATGTTGGAGGCATGNCCCTTCATCCCCTCAATGATGGGATCGACNGGCCCCACCGCCAACATGACACTCGCCGCCATGCAGCGTTGCCCGG
>NZRT01000102.1 GCA_002696345.1 Myxococcales bacterium | reverse complement strand
GTTTAATTGCGACCATCTACAAATCTCCTCTGCCTTTATTATCGTTGCTTAGACTCCTGGGTTGCGTTGAACATCCGATCGTCTCCAAGACTTTGTTATTGAGCCCAATGCACACGTTCAGGTCAAGGAAGCCAGGGGGGAGACCAGCAAACAGGTTCCTAGCGGAAATCCCGACTACGGCCCTGCGCAACAGGACCTGGCAAACCAGGCTCCCACAAGCGATGGGCGATTAGATGGACCACCCCTTCCGCCACCTGCAAGCGCCCTTTCACAGCAAGAACCCCTGCACTTTTTATAAGCAAAGCATACCGAGAAGCCACATCGGGCCAAACCACCACGTTCACAAACCCCTCTTCATCCTCAAGAGTAATGAAAGTGACTTTACCTTGGGGTTTTTGCCGACAGATGACCAAACCACAGGCTTGCTTTCGCTCACCATCTCGACCCGCCCGCAACCGACCCGAGGTAACGAAGCCCAAACGCTGCCAATGAGGACGTAGTAATGCCATGGGATGACAACGGACACTGTGCTGAGCACTCGCTTGATCCCAAGCCACTTGCTCCAAGGGCTCTAATGCTCGAAATGAAATCTCATTTTCGCTAGGCATCAAGCCCAAAGGACTCTCCCTCGCCTCCACTAAAGCGCCAAGAACCCACAAGGCTTGACGACGATCGAGTCCATAAGAAGCAAAAGCGTCGGCTCGAGCCAATTGTTGCAAAGCCTGCATAGGCAGTTCGCTTTGTCGAACGAAGGCGCTCAGGGTGGTCGGCCTGTCGACGCTCTCCAATGCCAAGCGATGCCTTTGGGACAGCCCCTTAATGCACCGAAATCCCATTCGTAAACGCCATCGGCCTTCGAGTCGCTCCAAGCTGCAATCCCAAAAAGAACGCTGAACACAGATTGAACCAAGAGGAATCCCCTCTCGGCGGGCGCTTTCAAGTAAGCTGGATACGGAGTAGAAACCCATGGGTTGAGCATTCAAAAGCGCAGCATAAAAAAAAGCTGGATAATGGCATTTTAACCAAGCGCTCGCATAGCTAATCAAAGCAAAACTTGCCGCGTGAGACTCAGGAAAACCATATTCGCCAAAACCCTGAATTTGCTGAAAAACACGTTCAGCGAACTCTGCTTTAATCCCGCGTTTCAGCATTCCTTCAATCAGGCGTTTTCGATGGGGGTCAATCCTTCCCTTACTGCGCCATGCTGCCATGTCTCGACGTAATTGATCCGCTTCGCCAGGACTGTAGCCGGCTGCGACCACTGCGAGTTTCATCACCTGTTCTTGAAAAATAGGCACTCCCAGGGTGCGTTTCAAAATAGGTTCCAAGCTGGGGTGAGGGTAAACCACCTCCTCTTCGCCACTTCGCCGACGTAAATAAGGATGCACCATATCCCCGCTGATGGGCCCGGGCCGGACCAGCGCAATTTCAACAGTAAGATCATAAAAAGTCCGAGGCCGTAGCCGAGGGAGCATCGCCATCTGCGCACGGCTTTCAACCTGGAAGACCCCCACACTATCGCCTCGACTCAACATGGCGTAAGTGGCTGAATCCTCCGCTGGAAGGGTCGCAAGGTCGTACCTCTTGCCTTCGTGATGGGCAATCAAATGAAAGCACTTTTGGAGTTGAGTCAGCATCCCTAAGCCCAACAAATCCACCTTAAATAGGCCTAAGGCTTCCACATCATTTTTATCCCATTGAATCACCGTTCGGTTCGTCATTCCTCCAGGTTCCACAGGAACCAGTTCATCAACCGGTTCATGACCCAACAAAAAACCCCCTGGATGGGTGGATAGATGCCGGGGGAAACCTAACAATTCCTGTACCTTTTCCTGCAATAATCGGCAGGCAGCACTCTGAGGATCCATTCCTGCATTTTCAAAGACATCAGGTGAAATACCACGATCAGAACGATTAAGAACCTTAGAAAGACGATAAAGGCTATTTGAGTCTATACCGATCGCTTTTCCCAAGTCATTTACTGCTGATTTAGGACGATAGCGGATAATAACAGCCACCATTGCAGCGTGCCGTCGTCCGTAACGTTGATACACCCATTGAATCACCTCTTCCCGGCGCTCATGCTCAATATCCAAGTCGATGTCGGGTGGCTCAGCTCGCTCTCGAGATAAAAATCGCTCGAAAAGTAAATCCATGTGCACCGGATCAATGGCGGTGATACCTAGACAATAACACAGAATGGAATTTGCAGCGGACCCTCGGCCCTGACAAAGAATTCCAGCTTCCTGACAAAATCGAACGAGCTCCCACATGGTCAAAAAATAACCAGCATATTCAAGATCTTCGATGACCTCCAATTCCTTTTCTAGTTGAACGATGACCCTCTCTGGGATCTGACCATGATATCGAGCACTCGCTCCCTCTTTGGCTAACTGCCGCAACCAATCCTGGGTGCTAAAGCCGTCTGGAAGTGCCTCTGAAGGGTAAACATAACGAAGATCGAAGAGAGAAAATTCACAGCGATCAGCCACTTCGAGTCCCGCTTCAATGGCTTGAGGCCAAGCCTGAAACCGCGCCCGAAACCGCTCCGGGCTCATCAATGCATGTTCATCATTGGGTGGCTGTCGCCCCTTTAATTCCGACAACGTGCAACCGAGTCGCACACAGGTGATCAGATCCTGTAAAGGACGTCTTTGAGGGTGATGATAAAGAACTTCATTCGCTGCAAGTAGTCGATAATTTGGGTATTTTTTACACAAAACCTGCAAAGCCAGCTGCTGCTGAACCTCCTCAGGACGTCGGTGATCGCTGAGTAAAAAAAAGAGGTCTTCTCGAGACCATTGATCCGAAAGCCTTCGAAGGACGTCGTCCTTCCAAGTATTGCCCTGGATAAGCCCTAAGCTTAAACCATCCGACTTCAGATCCAGAAGGTCGTCTTGATGGAACTCGATCTGCCCCTTCGAACAACGCTGACGTACCCGACTAATGAGTCGACAGAGATGAGCATAACCCACCCGATGACGCACCCAAACCAAACCGCGCTGACCGCTAGACAGTTGAAAAGAAGACCCCACCTGTAATTTAAGACCTCGGTCTCGGGCGGCAACGGCTGCCCGAACCTGACCATAAACTCCCATTTCATCGGTCAGTGCGAGAGCAGCGATACCTAGATCAGCAGCAGTTTCGATCAACTCCTCGGGATGAGATGCTCCTTGCAGAAATGAAAAATTCGATTTCACCCACAAGGCAGCAACGGAGTCCATATTCATTGAACCCAGCCCTGGAGAAACCAGTTCCCTTCACGGACATCTTGAAAGATCCAAAGCAGTTCACCCCGCTCTAAGCGGGCAAAAAAGTAACGACGTCGCTGCTCCTTAGCCCACCACCCACCACTGGCTAAATAAGGTCCGACAAGAGCTTTAACCGCTCCTTGAGCAGGTCCTAAAGGGAGCCACGCCCGCCCCCTTTGAGGAGGTGGATCCATGGGCTCAGGAGGCTCAAGCAAACGACGAACCAACGGAGGGTTTTCGGTTAAGGGGGAGACTTCGGGCAGTTTCAACGCCTCGAGAGGTGTAAAAACCTGCTGAGCTTCCGGCAAGTGTCCAGGGCTTGCCTTGGCCTGACAGACTGCTTCCGCTCCCAACTCCGTACGTAAACGAGTGATCGCCTCACGCGCTTTGTTGATGTCCCGACGGGTGGCTCGAAAGAGGGTTAACTGTTCCGCTTGAGCTGGTGCTGGCTCCACTTCTAACGAGAGGGATACCGCTGGAGCTCGTAAAGGGTCTCGAACAAAACTCAAACGCAACAAGTCTAGAAACAGGGTCTCGTCCAAGCTGGCTTCCGCCGGTCGTATCATCCACTGCTGATGCTGTTCGCTATCAGCTACAAAAGACGAATCTAAATCNAGNTTAAGACGAAGACGAGCAACTGCGCGACCTCGCTCCGCTAAAGGGGATAAAAGTCCGTAAAGCTCCCTTTTGACAGCGAACAGTAACTGATCTTGGCGAGTCACTGCGGGCTCTAAGTCCCTCGAGACAGAAGGAGACTCGACCGGACTCCATAATTTAAGTTGGGGTCGAGCTTGTGCGGTTAAACATCGGTGTAAACCTTCAGCTTCCGCACCGAAACGNCGCCCTANAGCTTGAGCCCCAAGAGCTAAAAAATCCCCGATAGAGCGTAGACCAAGAGGTGCTAACTGNCCTTGCAACCGCGCATTTAGGCCTAAGGCGGACANCGGTTGTTCAGCCAATTGCGCCTGTTCCATCTCAGGGTCCCTTAAAATCAAGACTGGGCAAGCCTGAGGACAAAGAACACGAGCTGGCATCGGATCGTAACCAAGCACGATACGACCCCAGAGCCCCTCTTCTTCCTGCAGAGAAACCAAAAGAGCTTGAGCCCAAGCTTTCAGGGGGCCGACCACTGCTTCTAAGCCAGAGACATCCAACACAAAGACTCCTGGCTCATCGGTGAACAGAGCCAACGAAGGAACCCGTTCTGAAAGCCATTGAGCCACGCGCTCCTGACACAAAATCAACTGAGCTTCAGGCCAAGGATATGTTATTAATTCNGGTGCNAGCGCACGCGCTTGAGCAAGTGTTTGATGCACTCGAANTCGTCGCCGACGAGCTGCTTCATTCAAAGCTAAAACTCGAGCCCCAGGATGATCGCTTCGGCTTAAAACGAGTTCTTTTTCTCGCCATCGAGGTTCCTGGATAAAAACCCACTGTAAGGCCAGTTCAGGCAACTGAAGAACGGCTCGACGTGGTCCTTTAAATGATGTCATGGGCAGCCAGGAACCCCCTGACACGATTGATGCCAGCACCACTGGGCTCCCCCCTGGCGATCTTTGAGTCCTTGCCAGCGCAAAACAAATGCATTGGGCCCGATCCGTTGTCGCTGAACCCCACTTCGCCAACTGATCCCCACACCCATCGATGGTGATTCGTCTGACTTTTCGCTCAACAAGACCAAACAACTCTCATGTCGAGCACAGCGCGCNGCCAAGCGAGTGAGAAGAGGAAGGGGTAAGCTCTGACGGTCTAAATCNAGAACGACCCCCCCAAAAGNTCCNGAAGCCAACAAAACATCGGCTGCTCGACCCATCTGCTCCTGGCGAGATGGAAAGATAAANGCGATCGCTTCCAAGTCGAGATGCCAAGGNAAAAGATCAGGAACAAAAGGGCGCTTGGAGGCTCTTCCAACCCAAGCGACCGGCTCCCCAGCCTCTTGAAGTTGACGAAGAATCCAAAATCCAGAGGACAAAGGTGCAAAAGCCCCCTGTCCGGACAGTTCGATGACTTGACCATGAGTCCGCTCAAAAGACCAAGGGGCGGTATCGACAGGACGTCGTTCGAAATGTCGTGCGGGNCGAATAAGATGCAGAACCATGACNNTCTTATACTGTACATNTGTTCAGTATAAAAGGGTTCACTGCCAAAGCTAGACCTGTTGGCGTAACCGCTCCAACTCACGCAAAACCAAANCAGGTCGAGTTCTTTGAGGTGCATGACCAAGGGANTCTTCAGTCACAACTCGATCACCCAACTCATCTTGCATCCGCTGTAAACAGCTTTGGGGCAGGATTCCGTCCTGAAGTCCCCACAAAATACGCAGACGATGCTCTAAACCCGCAAAGTCACCGGATTCAAACAAATGCTTTCGACTGTCTGAACGAACAAAGGACTGAACCACATCACTTTCAAGCACTGGAGCCATCATACGACGAGCGACACGACGGACGATGAAAGGCGCATCCGGTAAACAGGCTTGAGCAAATATTTTGGCATCAGGATGAGCAAAGAGGTCCCCTGCTTGACCCAACTCTTCAGGACTCATGAAACCTGCGGGCGCCAACAACAAGGCACCGAGAACTTCATCGGGGGCTTGCCTTAGACTTAAACACGCAATCCATCCCCCCAAGGAATTACCCACGACGAAAGCTCCATNGGCGCATGTNTTCTTGATCAGAANACGAAGAAAGCGAGCCCCGTCGTCAAGATTCAAGCGTTTAACATCGGCTTCCGGCACGAAGGAGTAACCNAANCCTGGCANGTCAGGNACTAGGATCNTTCCCCAAGGGCCCCGGGANAAACGCCTCAACATNAATGCCCAGGTNCTGCTCCGATCGCCAAGCCCATGGAGTAGGACCAAATCAGGACCACCTCGGCCCTGACCTTGCAACATACTCACNGCATANCCTTCGTATTCGACCACGTGNCGACGAAAACCTNGAGANCGACAACCTAANTCGTAGAGTGNCTCCAACGCATTCGANAAGTATGCGCGATGATGAGCGCTTGTGCCCTTCAGAGCACCAACCCCCACAGCAACAAGCCTCCCCCCAAAATTCCAAGCCCTAAAGAGAGGCTTCGAATCCCTCGATCCTGCCCATCAAGCCCATGAAACTCGTCATCAGCCGTGTTGCGTTCATTCTCTGTTCGTGCGNTGTTCTCTGCCTCTTCTTTCAAGCGGAGTAACTCAGGTCGATTCACAAGACGACTGTAAGCATANCCCCCCCCTGCAACCACCAAAGCCGCTCCCCCACTGCCAATCAATGTCATGGGCAATCGAGAGGGCATCGTCGTCACCGATGGAGTTGAAACAGGNCTACNCATCGCCGGTTGCACTGGTTTAATCTCATCGGTTCTCGGAAAAAGTTCTGCAATCATTTCATCGAGTGTACTCGCAAGNCCCAATANGTCTGATGCCTGCCGACTTGTCACCGTAGGTGTACTTCCTGGACGACTCCAGTCCTCGAGCCGCAGTTCCAATTGAATTTGANTCCCGACTCGATCGAGTTTTCCCATCAATGCAAGATCNGGCCCCCGGCGGGCGAGAAGATCGCCCACGCTCACCTCGATAAGGTCTAAATGCGACTTTGCCTGAATACGCTGACGNAACTGAGAAGCTAAACGGCTCGCATCGNCACTGGCAATCTCTCCACTGCGCTGAAATGGAGGGACTGCAATCTTGACAGGGGCAGCCTGAGCCCANGAGGAGATCAGCAGCCCAAGGCTCAAAAGGAAACGCATTGAGACNTAACCTCCCCTGANGGGGCTTTTGGCGTAAAAATAGCCGCTTTGCCAGCCTGGTCATTTCTTTGACCAAGCCTGGTGCGCAAAGGTATTCGTACAAGGGGCANNACCCCCGTGGTAAGGACCCTCTTGGAGACGATCGCTGATCGCTATCGATTAATTCGTCGCCTTGGCTCGGGCGGTATGGCGGAGGNGTGGCTCGCAGAACAAGTGGGTCCACGAGATTTCGTTCGGCGGACCGTCTTGAAACGTATTCATGCTCATTTGGCCGACGATGAAAAATTCGTTCGAGCCTTTGAAGATGAAGCGCGCCTTGCCGCCCGACTTCAACATCCGAACATCGTTCGTATTGAAGATTTTGGTGAGGACGCAGGCTCTCTCTTTCTGGTCATGGAATATGTCGGCCGATGGGATCTACGTAGCCTGGTTAACCAGGCACAGGGAGCCGGGATCGCCTTGCCTGTGAACCTGGTACTGCAACTGGGTGCACAGATCGCCGATGCGCTTCATTACGCACATCATTTCTGCGATATAGAAGGCGAGTCTCTGCGAATTGTGCATCGCGATGTAAGCCCGCAGAACATCATGCTGACCGATGCAGGCCAAGCCAAACTTCTCGATTTCGGTATCGCAAAGGCAGCCAGTAATCGTGACAAAACCCGCACAGGAATGCTCAAAGGTAAACTTGCTTATCTAAGCCCCGAACAGGCCACTGGAGATCCCGTGGATGGGCGAACCGATCAATATGCCTTGGGTATTGTCCTCTATGAACTTCTGGCTCGAGTCCGTCTATTTGCTGCCGATTCAGAGATCTCTACCTTTCGAAAGGTAAGTGCTGCCGAGGTTCCGGATCTTCACAGTCTGTGTCCCGAACTCTCCCCAGATGTTGCTGGCTGTATTGCCAGAGCGCTACGGCGTGACCCCAATGATCGGTATCCCGATGCTCGTCGTTTCGCCCGAAATCTCGAGGCCCTTTTACCTGCCGTAGGCGGCCCTTTTGGGCCGGATGACTTTTCACAGCTCATCCGTCGACTCGAAGCTAGCGATAGCCTCCCAAATGCGTTGCCATATCTTTCGGAAACGATGGTTTCTCGGGCACTCTCCGAAGTATCTCAAACCGATACGGATGATGTAGAAACACTGTTCCGAGATGTGGGAGATCTAAGCCGAACCGAACCTGAAATAGACTCCATACATTCCGAAAAAACCGTCGCACAGCCAACGTCTCTATCCCAGCATGAAAGTCGCTTTGAGACGGCCACGTTGCATATGGATAACCTACAAAATCGAGGTGCAGAAATCATCCAAGAGACAAGGGTGATGGAATCTGCTCCGTCAACAGACACCTTCGATGGATACAGAGGTGCGAAAGCCACCTCGTCTGAGCCAAAAGGAGCCTTTAGGCTGTATCCTCTGCTCTTGATCCTCCTTCTCGGTGCCGTGACCTTTCTGACGATCAGCATCACCACTTCAAACCCCGGGAAGCCACCGTTAAAGACGCCCACTGTAGAAAAGAAAGAAAACGCAACTGAGCAGGCGGTCATTCAGGTTCCAAAGAAGCAATCTGAGCCCCCTGTCAAAGCCACTGAAAATCAAGTTGAGAAGCCCAAGAAACCAAAACCACCGAAGCGGCCTTTAAAGGTTAAAAAATATCAACAATCAAAGTCGCTTAAGTCTTTTTCATCGCCCAAGAAACAAGAGGTCAAACCTCGTCGGACTCCGAAGCCTCCTGTGGCATTAACAGAACCTCAAACAGCTCAAAGTAGTGGCCTCTCGAAAGATGATTTGGATGCCCCGTTGTTTAAGCATTTCCAACAAATTCTCGATTGTCAGAGCCGTCACAGTGGCGCTGGAATCAAAGTAAATATAAAACTCAAAATACAGCCTTCTGGTCGTCCAGGAATTCTCGGAATCCAAGGGGCAAAGGGAGCCTATGCTGGTTGTTTAGAAGAGACGATTTCCTCGTGGAGATGGCCGAGATTCTCCGGCGCCTCTCAGAAGCATATCATCACATTCTAAACCCTGTTCTTAAGGAACCAACTCCGTTGGATCCGGAGTCACCTTGGTCAGTTCGAGTCGCCATAAGCCTGTTTCGATTTCTTCAATGCCATCGAAACGTTGACCAAACAGTGACAGACTCCTTGGAATCTGGCGGGTTGCGGGCTCATGGTCGAGAAGGACTTCGAGCCTCGAGCCGACAGGCGCCTCCTCAAGCCACAGTTTAATTTGAACAAAGGTCAAGGGGCAGATCTCACCCCTTAAATCCATCGTCTGTACCTCAATCAAGTTCACCTGCCTAAAAGCAGATCTCCGGTCGGTGTTTGCGTGAGCAGTTCATGAAACCGACTGGCTCCCTTTCTGCAATTCGCCAACCATTGATCAGCTGCCTGTTCGTTGGCCCCATCAGTGATGTACTTATACGATATAAAATCAACACCACCCAGGTAACACGCCTTGGCGATCGCATAAGCCTCCATATCGACGACATCGCATTCGAGTGCCTCAGCCGATGAAACAAAATTATCACCCGTACCGCAGGTTAAGTTCATGGGACCGCTGCCAGGAAACTCGAGAACACGAGGAATGTCGTGGTCATAGGGTGTGACGCCTAAATCGAAACCCAATGCTTTGATGTGCATGTCGCGCTGAATAAACTTATTGCAATCAACCAAGGTATGAGGCGCAAAAACTCGACTTCCTGCCGTGCCAAAATTAACGACGCCTCTCGGTTGATAGCGCTGGAGCAACCGAGCAGCGTGAAGAGCGGCGTTGACCTTACCAACACCGCAGTAAACGACCGGTAAGATGTCATCAAAAAGATCCTGAGTCTCCTCCCTCAAAGCGGCAATCAAAACAACATCAGCCATGGAACCCCCTTTTGGTTGCTAACGAAATCCTGGTTGAGGAGAAACCATCGAACGACTCTGTAAGCAGGGGAAAGAGACGCATTCTTGCTAATAGAAGATGAATTCTTGACCTCAAACATTCCTGGTCTCGAAAAAAATTCAGTAAACACAGGCTCTCTACGTGTCCCTAAAGTGCGTGGTTAAATCGTAGTATGAAGTGAACTATTCGTGCTCTGAGGAGGTTTTCGAACTCCCAATCAAGAGCAGAGAGTCATCCTTTTGACCGAGGCGGCCGCAACCTTGAAATTTGATCTGCGATAAACCCAGCGAAACGCCAGGTTTGCAGATCCAGGCCACTCACCTATTCTGCGGCCGCCGAAAAGAAGAACAAAGGACAAAAAAATGCCGAACAACATTTCTCGCCTC
>NZRT01000101.1 GCA_002696345.1 Myxococcales bacterium | reverse complement strand
GAGGATTTGACAGCACGGCCTTCATCGCGAAAAAATCTAGATTTCTCGGTTACTTGGAGCGTTTACAGCGAAGCAGCTTCCCAGTGGTCCCGACAATGGCGACCCGACCGAGAAGATGTTCTGATGCAGGTGGGTGCATCGAAAGTTGGCTTCAAGTCCAAAGTTCATCGAAGCGATAGCGTGACCAAGGCTTTCGCAGCTTGGGATGAATGGTCCATCGACGGCGAGGTGCCCAAATGGCTGGAGCGATTTACCCCGGAAGTTTTAGCGACGGCGTGGAAAGGCGATGCGGAATTTCGTGAAATTGCATGTTGGCAGGCTGCTGCTCGACTGGTCGATGCTGCAACAGAGCTGGCTCTTACGACGGCTGAACTGGAAATTAACCTACAGCAGGATCTGATCGAGGCTGCTCGCCAGGAACTTCGTCAGGAGCGTATTCACCGTGGTGAGTTGAGCTTCGATGATCTGCTCCAGAATTTGCGTTCGGCCACTGCAAACCCAGAATTTACCCGGCGGCTCGCTGCTCAACTCCCCGTCATGCTTATCGATGAGTTTCAGGATACCGATCCGGTTCAGTGGACCATCTTTTCACAGATTTTCAATGCTGGCTCTGATGCGCAATCGCTCTACCTTGTGGGGGATCCCAAACAGGCGATCTATTCATTTCGTAATGCGGATCTTCACACCTACCTTCATGCGGCTTCGAGTGATGGGATCACGACGCATCGCTTGCAGACAAACTATCGATCGCAGCCTGTGCTCGTCGATGCCATCAACCAACTCTACAAGGCTCAGGATCTTCCCTTTGTCCTGCCTGAGGTCTCCTTTCACCCCGTCGCCGCTGGAAGGCGGACAGGCCTCGACTTAACAGGGGCGCCGCTGACGCTGCGCTGGATTGATCGACCGGGTGAGAAAGTGATGAGTTCGGAGGTCATCGGCCGTGCTGTTGTGGAAGATGTTGCCGACGAGATTCATCGGATGATCGAAACGCAGGATCTGTCGGCGGATCGAATCGCCGTTCTGGTTCGACGCAAAGAAGAAGGACGTTGGGTCGCCGCCGCACTAAGACGCTACGGGGTGCCCGCCGTCATCGCCGACCAAGAGCCTCTGTTTCAGACTCCAGTGGCCGGTGAAATCGTCTTGGTTTTGCGTGCCTTGTTGCATGAAGACAATCGTGCGGCGCTCGTGGCAGCGATGGGAACACAACTTCTGGGCTACACCGCCGATGAGATTCGTCGGCTGGAAAGTGACGAATCGTTTTTTTCGATGCTTCGGCGCGATGTTCGTTTATGGCGGCAAATCTGGCGTCGGTGGGGAGCTTTTCCCTTGCTTCAGCGGATCATCAAGGAACGCCAGGTGCCCGGGCGAATCCTGGCGGCGCCAGATGGAGCTCGCTTACTGACAAATCTTCGTCACTTGATGGAAATTCTACATGCAGAACAACGTCGCTGGGCGACGTCGCCGGCGGCCCTTTTGGCTTGGTTTGAGGAGCGGATCCGTCGGGACCAACTTGGTGAGCGACGTCTCGCAACCGAGGCGGCTGCAGTGGAAGTGGTGACGATGCATAAAGCGAAGGGGCTGCAGTGGGACGTGGTCTTCTGTCCCTTTTTGTGGAGTGAGAAAGTTCGAGATGCCAAAGACCTGCTTCGATTTCACCATCCAGATCACGGGTTAACGGTCCAGTTGATGGCGTCACCGGTTTCTGAAGCAGAGCAAGAAGCGCAGGCTGAAGCCAAAGGCTACAGCGCTGTGGAAACGGAAGCAGAGCAAGCTCGCTTGCTCTACGTGGCGCTCACGCGAGCTCGCGAACGATGCATTGTTCACCTGGGAGCAAGCAGCGGAATGGCGAAGAAGTCAGCCTATGCCTTTTTTGCACCGGGCTACGCACCGGCTGCCCTTGCCAAAATGACCGACGAGCAAATGGCCAACGCATTGCTTCGCGTGCCTGAACGGATCGTTGTGGAGCGACGGGACCATCCGGAGCGGCTGCGGCGAACCTTACCGAGTCCCGTCGACTCGGCGCCGTCTGTCGACCCAGTGCGCCAACAACATCGGGCACCAGCGACACCGTGGCGTCGTCTCAGTTACAGTGGTCTCGCTCGAACCCTGGCATTGAATTCCCATGAAGCACCTCTGAGCCTTCGTGATGAGAGTCCTGACGTGCCTTTGGCCGCTTTTCCTCGAGGGGCAAGAGTCGGTGACTTTTTCCATTATTTATTTGAGCATCACCTTCGGGGTCCTCTCGATCTGGATGTCCTGCAAGAACGACTTCGGTCCCATGGTTTGTCCGATTCGATCGAACCGGCTTCATTGGCACGAGTCTTTGATCAACTGAGGCGGACACCCATTGCGGAGGGCTACAGCCTTACGGAGCTCACCACGGATGGACAACTTCCTGAGGCNTCTTTCCTTTTGCCCCTCGCCTCCGGCTTTCGTCCTCGGGATTTATCGGACGCNATATTGAAANATGGTTCCCCGTTTTGGGTTGATTATGGTCGCCAATTAAAGGGGCTGGAGGAGGATCGTGTCGCCGGNTTCCTCACAGGCTCGATCGATCTTGTTTATTGTCACCAACAGAAGTGGGGGTTGGTGGATTATAAATCGAACCACTTAGGTGAACAGCGTGAAGATTACGGTGANGATGCCATGTTGAGCGTGATGANGTCGCACCATTACTTGCTTCAGGGATTGATCTATTCGGTCGCCCTCCTTCGAATGATTCGGCGTCGAGATCCGAAATCGGACCCTTTTGAGGCTTTTGGAGGTGCTCGGTTCCTTTTCATTCGTGGCGCTGATCAGCCGGGATATGGGGTCTTTCAGTTGNCCACGGAGAGGGCATTGTTGTTGGCTCTGGATCGCTGTTTTGCTGGGGTGACGACACCGTGAAGATTTCAAATGCTCATGCTTTTGACCGTTTACTCCTTGAGGCAATTGGGATCTCAGANCANTCGNCAGGCATTCTANNCACCCTGGTTTTAAGATTGGCTTCNGCATTGCGAGACGGAGAGGTGAGCCTTCAACTCTCCCAGCAAGAGCANAACGCCTTGGTGAAAAACGAGCGACTCACCTTTGGTCCAAGCATCGGGCAAGTGATTGAAACACCGCTAGTGCTTCATGGCGGTCGTTTGTACTTCGGACGTTACTTTGACGACCTCNGTCGACTTGCATCCGNCATTGCTCGACGGGCCGTGACNACGCCAGAAAAGNANTGGCTTCCTTTGACTCNGACCACGGACAGCNTATCGCCNGGGCAAAAGCGAGCGCTGGNGCTTGCTGGGAACCATGCCATTNCTTTGGTCACCGGCGGACCAGGTACAGGGAAGACNCACCTCATTCAAAGCCTGGTAAATTCGATGGGTAACGAGCAACAAGCNCTTCTTTTGGCACCNACAGGCAAGGCGGCAGGNCGTCTGCCAGCCCTGGATGGCGTGACCGTAAAAACCATACACAGTGCNCTNAAGTTACGNCCNGGAGACCTTCGCCATCCGCTTCATCATTCGAAACGACCNTTTGAGGCTGATTTAGTGGTTGTGGATGAGGTCAGCATGGTGGGTCTGACCTTATTGCGCCAGGTCGTTGAGGCCGTGGCGCCGAAAGCTCGCCTCGTTTTGATTGGCGATAAGGACCAGCTTCAAAGTGTTGCGGCGGGATCGGTTTTAGGACCCGTGCTGCAGGGCTCTCCAGCTTTGGTTGCGGANGGGGAGGAATTGATTCCNCTCGCACAACTCAAAAAGTCCTTNCGGTTCGGTGGTACTTTNGCCGCCCTGGCACTCGCTGCGGGCCGNGGCGATGAACGGGCATTTTTTGATGTCTTAACNACGCAGNANGATGGNATTCNGTGGTGTGAATACAGCGATGCTCGNTCCTTACGNGCNCAACTGCGCACNACCACTTCTCAGATCTTGTGTGCNCANCGCCATGGCTCTTTNGGCAGCGAACAAATCAACGNTTTTTTAGCGNGTCGACCAGAAAGCCAAGCTCGACCCATCATTTTGCGACGCAGCGATACNAAGCTTGGCTTGTTCAACGGCGATGTCGGTTNCCTCGAANCTGACGAAGCCTATTTTGGCGAGCGGCGAGTTCCTCGTGCGCTGCTTCCACCCTTTGAATCGGCTTATGCGCTAACGATTCACCAAAGTCAGGGCAGTGAATTTCAGTCNGTCGGCGTCGTCTTACCACCTTCGGAGAGCCCNTTGNTGAGTCGCGANCTCCTCTACACNGCCATTACACGAGCTCGGACAGGGTTAACGATCTTCGNCTCNAGAGAAAGCCTGGCCACGTGCTTGAAGCGATCACACAGTGCGNCTCCGGGACTCGTTGATTTGATTCTTGAAGGCTTCCGAACCGTAGGTTCGTCGAACCCGTCGGAAGCCGAAGTCTGCTCCGAATGCCTATTGAAAATGAGAATCAACACCATTTATCATANTGAAAATACTTAAAAAACAATTAGCGNNCGCTCTGTCTTTGGATTAACCTGTCGTGGAGACAGGAGGTCCCCATGCAAAGAGCNAANCCGAAAGTGATCGACGTACTGAACGAGGTTCTGACCGCTGAACTCACAGCGATTAATCAGTATTTTATCCACGCGAAAATGCTGAAGAATTGGGGATACAACCGGCTCGCTGCCAAGGTTCATCTCGAGTCCATCGATGAGATGAAGCATGCTGACGANTTGATCGAGCGTATCCTTTACCTTGGGGGCATCCCAAACATGCAACGCTTGTGGAAGGTGAACGTGGGGGAGACGGTGCCGGAACAGTTTGCCTGTGATAAAGCGCTCGAAGATGCTGCGATCCCGCGTTTAAGTGCNGGTATCGACGTGTGTCGAGAGGCTGGNGATCATGGCACGGCAGCGATGCTCGAGACCATCCTTGTCTCCGAGGAAGAGCATTTGGACTGGCTGGAGGCGCAACTGGAGTTGGTCGGTACCTTAGGGCTAGAAAACTATTTAACTCAACAGATCTACGCCTAATCCGACGAAACATCGGCTGGCACAGCTTTCTATTGCGCGCTAGATTGCTGCCATGAAAAGATCCTATCTTTGCGCTTTTCTCGCGCTCGGCGCTTGTCAGCCGACTGTCTCCGCTCCTCCATTGATTTTGGACGGCGGGCTTCTTGGTAATGATGTTGGCTTCAATGGTTCGGATGCTAATGTCCCCGGTGATGCGATGGATTCGACACCCACCGATGGGGGGCGGGTCCCCGGGGATTCAGGCCTCGAACAAAGGGCGGATTCAGGGGTCATCGAAGGGGCCAACGATGGGGGCGTTTTATCGCTCGACGCATCGAACGTCACCCAAGACAGCGGCTCTCCTGAGGATGTGGGCGTTGGGGGTGAAGACGACGATCATGGCGATCGAATCGAGCAAGCGACTGACATCGATGGTGAACGAGAAGTTACCGGACGAGTCGAGGTGGCAGGCGACGAGGATTATTTTATCTTTCGCTCCGGTGCAGCCGGTCGGTATCGTATTTTCACCACGGGAACCTCCGACACAAACTGCGCACTCTTTCGTCTCGATGGGCAGTTACTTAACGAGGATGATGACAGCGGTAACGGGTTCAACTGTCTCATGGTTGAGGTTCTTGAGGCAGATCAGCAGTACGCCGTTCGGGTGCGATTGTGGCGGCGAGAACGAGGATCTTACACGCTCATGGTTGAGGGGCCAGCGGAGACCCCACCCGTGTGTGGTGATGCTCAAGTTGAGGGTGAAGAGGAGTGTGATGATGGCAATAACAACGATCGCGATTCGTGTTTAAATTGCCGACGAGCCCGCTGCGGTGACGGTGTGGTGCGCATGGATATGCGACCCGGACAGCCGGACTACGAGTTTTGCGACGATGGCAACGATGACGCTGGAGATACGTGCACTACGGAGTGTTTAATTCCACGTTGCGGTGATGGCTATCTTTGGCGCGGTGTTGAAGAGTGCGATGATGGGAACGAGATCGACACGGATGGATGCCGATTGACCTGCCAGGTGGCTCGCTGTGGCGACGGCGTCCTTTTTGCCGGGGTAGAGGAGTGCGACGACGGTAATCAAGTCGGCGGCGATGGGTGCGGAGTTCGGTGTGATGCAGAGGATATTCCGGCAGACTGCGAGGCGGTTCAAGGCCGTAACCGTGCAACGATTTATTGTCAGACGCCTCGCCGAACTTGGGCTGGAGCGGAAGCCTTTTGTGTGGCTTGGGGCGGGCACTTGTTGACCGTCGACAANGCGGCTGATCAGCGGCGCTTAGCTGCTTATGGATGGCGTGGTGATGAAATGTGGATNGGATTAAACGANCGAGCGGACGAGGGGGAGTTTGTTTGGGTCGGNAGAAACAGCGCTTATCGCAACTGGNCNCGTGGCGAACCCAACAACTCCGGTGACCGAGAACATTGNACCCACCTCTGGCGGCAGACTTGGGGCGCCTGGAATGATGCAGATTGTGATCAGAACCATGCTTATTTCTGTGAGCGTTAGCGCGCCGGCTTGATCGTGATGTGACCACGGGCTTGCATGACGCAGGCTAATCGCAAGTGNCTTCGNTCTGGCCAGACCAAANCGAGGGTTTCCTGTTCGCCAGCATCCGGTGGTTCGAGTGGGCTCGACGATTGGGTCACTTCCACCGCACAGATTCCGCACAGCCCACTCCTGCAACCAAATTTTACCGGACTTCCTGGCTGGTCGAGAACCAGGTTGAGCCAGGATCCGTACTCGGCCTCGATGGGCTCATATCCTTCGCAATCGAATGAAACGGTGATCGTTTTCATGGTCGTCTTCCGCCGGTCACACGCTCCCGNTGCCCCAGGTCCTTTCGGGTGGAGACCTCTTGATAGCCCGAACGTTCCAGGAGATCTCGAACGGCAGCACCTTGNCGATGGCNGTGCTCCATGAGTAACCAAGCACCAGCCGAGGANTTTGCAGGGCTTTCTGCGGCAATCCGACGAATCACTCGGAGACCTTGTTCCTCGGCGAAGAGAGCGATCTTTGGTTCATATTTGCTGACTTCCGGATCGAGAGTCTCCGCCTCTGAAGGATCGATATAAGGCGGATTCGCNACGACCAAGTCGTAAGGTCCCTCGAGGTGTGTAAAGAGATCGCCCTGNCTGAGTTGCACACGGTCGATGTATCCAAGTTCAGAAAGATTANTTTTCGCTAACTGGAANGCCTGCGGTGAAATTTCTGTGGCGGCGAATTGCCATTCTGGACGTTCGCTGGCGAGAGCTGCCACGATACACGCACTCCCCGTACATAAATCGATNACGGAGGCTCGTGTTGGGAGTTGGAGTTCCAAGGCCCATTCGACCAAGGTTTCGGTGTCCGCTCTCGGCGTGAGGACATGTTGATTGACCTTGAAATCAAGCGTCCAGAAGCCTTTCTTTTCAAGGATCTGCGCCATGGGTTGTCGTTGNCCACGAGCCGCCAACAAGGGGCGGAATTTGGCGAGTTCCGTTTCGTTTAGAGGACGGTCGGTCTGAAGGTATAACTGAAGTCTCTCCATGCCGAGCGCAGCCGCAAGCAATTGGCCNGCGTCCACGCGCGGTTGATCGACGCCACGTCTCGCCANCCACGCNTCACTNCTTNTAAGCACGGTCCCAATGGTTTCGATGCTCACGATAGAACCTTNCCCGGATTAAACAGGTTCTTCGGGTCGAGTGCATTTTTGATTCGCCATTCCATGCCCATACGTTCAGACCCCAATTCAAGGGGGAGGACATGGCGCTTGGCTAAGCCNACACCATGTTCGCCAGTGATCGTCCCCCCCATCTCAACAGCCAGCCGAAAGATATCGTCGCTGAGTTCTTTCACCGTTTNACGCTGGTTTTCATCATTCCATAGAAGGTTCACGTGCAGNTTTCCGTCGCCGGCATGTCCATAAGTTGCNGCAGTCACTCCTTGTTCTTTCGCCATGCGCCTGATGCAAACGATCGCTTCTGCAATTCGTCCTCTGGGGACTGCAATGTCCTCACTTATCTTGAACTTTGCTTGAGCTTTGAGTGCTCGACTGAGTTCACGACGAGGCGCCCAAATTCGCTCTCNNTCCTTCGATGTGCTGGCGACCAAGACGTCCATGGCCCCTGCCGCTGAAGCGAACCGAGCNAGTTCATCNATTGCTTGAACTTCNTCACCATCGGCTTCGAGAATCAAAGCAGCGCCTGCTTCCGATGGTATCGGGCTGGACTCTTGCAGTCTTAGGCAGTCGCAGGATTGTTCATCGAGGAGTTCAAGGGTCCGGGGTAAACTNCCGGTTGCTANAATACCTTGAACGCCCTCCGCTGCNGCGTTCGTCGATTTGAAGAGCAGCAGCGCTGTGGCGACAAAANTCGGTCTTGGAATGAGCCGCATACGGACATCCGTAATCAGTCCGTGTAGTCCTTCACTACCGAGCAGGAGGCCGTGAAGGTTGCTGCCTGCAACGCATTTGAGCGCTTGAGCCCCCAGTTCGACAAGTTCACCGGTGGGCAACACGCAACTGAGGCCGAGCAGGTAGTGCCCTGTCAGACCGTATTTGACGGCTTTCGGGCCTGCTGCGTTGGTGGCGACATTGCCACCGATCGTGCTGTACTCGAGGCTGTTTGGGTCTGGGGGATAGAACAATCCATGTTTTGCTGCGGCTGTGTCGAGACCGATGGTCAGACAACCGGCTCCCGCATCGACGGAGAAGTGCTCAGGGGCGACCCTTGGCGCTTCATCGAGTAATTCGCTCGACAGGACAACCTCTCGCTCGTTTGCGATACAGCCGCCGGCTTTCCCACTGCCCGCCCCGCGCGGTACCATGGGGACGCCCTGTTCGTAGAGATAGCGAATGGTCTCCGCAGCACGCTCTCGGTGATTGGGGCGAACGACAAGGCGTGGAACGCCGCCGGCGAGACCACTCTCGTCGCCACCGTAATCGCGCCGATGTTCCAACCGGTCGATGACGCCCTCTGCCCCGAGAATTCGTTGAAGATCCGCTGCTAGGGGGTCCTTCATGGTAGCCCAGAAGCTCCATCCTTTAGAATTCGAGCGGTGATTTCGGCTCGAATCTCACCCTCTTCGAATCGTGGCGTCCCCAGCCGGAGTGGATAAATACGACCCGATCCACCGCTTTGGCTGGCAAGCTCTCGCAGACCACTTTCNAGGAGTGTTTGGGCACTGACNATGTGTCCTTTTTTCCACACTTTCTTCGCCGTAATCAATGCTGCTGTCCCACCGATCTCTGCCCGTTCTAGGGTTGCGATCTGCACTTTTATTCCTTGAAAGCTTTTGCCCTGCGTCTTTTTGACCGACGGAAGAGGACTGGGCTCAATTCCTGCGAGTCGAACCGTACCATCTCCGGTCACGGCATAGGTGTAGCCTGCTTTTGTCTGAGTCAGCAGATCAGTCACTCGTCGTTCGGCAACTTTCTGTTGCAAATGCCAGGCTCGAACCACCAACTGAAGCGGCTTTGCTGCCGCCATCGGTTTTGATTGTGGAACGCTTTTGGGGCNNACGGGGATGGGCGAAACACCCTTTGAGAGATTCACATNGGCCGGCGACTTCTCTGGAGGTTTCCGCTCTTGGCAAGAGCAGGAGCCGAGCCCAACGAACCCGACCAAAACCAACGCTCTCGTCATGGTCGCCTGNTCTACTNGTCGCCTGGCGGCTCAGGACTTGGTGCAGGTGNTGGTGGCGGNTCCGGTGTGGGTNCGGNTGCGGGTGCGGGTNCGGGTGCGGGCTCGGGCTCNGGGGTTGGAGCGGGAGCCGGCTCTGGTACCGGCACGGGAGCAGGGGATGGAGTGGGAGCGATCGCCTTTGGCTCTTCAGCGGCTTCTGGTTTCTTTTCTGGGGCGGGAGCGGGCTGTGGTTTCACGTTTCGGAATCGGTCGAATCGACTCGTTCCAGCGGAGGCTCTGACACGATTCTTTCGAACCACTGGAAACTGCCACCAAAGACTCGCTTGGGGCAGAAACTTGAAGAATTGGTTGCTGTCGCTGCCTGCACANTTGCTGCCTGCAGGAGCCTGATAACTTAGATCNACCCAACACGGATTGTACAGGAGTGCGAGTCCAATGCGTGTGGTTTTACCGATGCCTCGAAGGTACTCGAGTTTCCCGGCNTAGATTGAGGTGGCGACGACNTCNTTTGCTTCCACCGTNCTGCCCCCNACAGCGGGTTGAATGTGCGCGCTGAAAGCCAGCGCTGAATATTGATCGACGACATACAGCCAATCGATATCGAAAAAGGGTTGATTGATACCAAAGGTGCTCAAATCTTGAGCCTGNGCTCGNGAGTAATCCGTGAGCCCTTCGATCACCGTTCGGTAGCCGGGAGAGACGGTCAGAAAGCGGCCTTTNCCGTAGCGAAAAGTGATCGGTAAGCTGGCTCCCACGATCGTCTTGTCACCGGTTGCGAATCCTAGGTCCGAGGTTTGCGGAATAATGTAGGTAAATTCCGGACGGAAACTGATGATAAGATTCGAGCTTTTCGTGACCAGCATTTTGGCTCGAAGATTGGGTAAAGGCGTATNTCCGATCCCGAACGCAGGGGCAATGTTCAACAGAATGGAACTTTCGAAACTGATACTATCGGTTAAGCCGAAAGCGGTGTTTCGATTGAGGACCTGNGGGCCATTNCCGATGACAATGGGGAAAATNAGTTCGTCTTTGGGCAGGGTGTTGGCTGAGTTGAAGAAAAACGGCTCCTCCTCGCTGAAGACGGCGGGTGTTGCACTGAGTGCAAGGGAAGCGGCAAGTAGGCTGACGATCGGCATGATCCATTCTCCGTCCNAAGCTTTAAGCTAAAGCAGGCCTGTCGACAAACGCTGTNTTGNCGNGAAAAACGAAGAAAAGAGCCGAATGGCTCTTTTCGACGAGATCTGTTGTCGCAGTAGCGGTTAGCGCTTGCTGAACTGGTACCGCTTGCGAGCGCCAGGCTGACCGTACTTCTTACGCTCCACCATGCGGCTGTCTCGAGTCAACAAACCCGCTGACTTNAGGGCGCTACGATAGCTTTCGGCATCCATCGCATTCAGCGCCCGGGCGATCCCGTGGCGCAGGGCACCTGCCTGCCCCGACTTGCCACCACCGTCACAACGAGCGGCGATATCGAATTGGCTGGTGGTTTCNGTNAGTTCCAGGGGTTGCATCGCGATCATGACGCTCACATCNCGGTCGAAGTAACGATCGATGGCCTGACCATTGACTGTGATNTGACCTTTTCCCTTCGATAAGATGACTCGGGCAGTGGCNTTCTTGCGCCGGCCCACAGCGGTGACATTACTCATGGTCAAATCTCCAGAACCTGAGGTTGTTGTGCCTCGTGATCGTGCTCACCGCCGACAAAGACGTGCAGCTTGCGCAGTTGGGCTCGGCCCANGCGGGTTTTCGGAAGCATCCCTTTGACCGCATTGGTAATGAGAAACCCNGGNTCTTCNGCCCGCTTCTCTTCCAANGTCCGGCTNCGTAGGTGGCCTACATATCCGGTATGCCAGTGGTAGGTNTTGTCGGTCTCTTTGTTTCCGGTCACGGCAACCTTCTCTGCATTGATCACGATCACGTGATCTCCGCAGTCGACGTGGGGGCTNAAACTGGGCTTATTTTTACCCCGCAGAATGGTGGCGATCTGCGTTGCAGCGCGGCCTAAAACCTTGTTCTCAAGGTCCACAACCCACCAGTTGGTTTCGACCTGCTCGGCGTTCAAGCTCACGGTCTTCATGGTATTTCCTCTCCCCCTCCGGGGGGCGCTCTGTTTGCAAAGGGGCCGAGCAGCGTCAAGGAAAACCGCCCTCCGTCATCCTTTTGGGGTGGCCACCTGGCCGGTTNTTAGCTCCAAGGACAGCCCGGCCACCGTACATCATCAGGGACAGCGCTGAGCGCCTCTTCACCGGGAAAGAAGACGCGGTACAGGGTGAGTCCTTCTGCTGGAGCCGTTCGTCCTGCCGCTCTNCGGTCTCTCATCGCNAGTGTTTCGATCATGCTGTCTGGGGTTCTGCGGCCCAATCCGACCTCGACGAGTGTGCCGACCATGATTCGAACCTGATGCTGGCAAAAGGCGTTCCCGGTGATCGTGAAACTTGCCAGGCGAGANGANGCNTCTTCGTGCGCCAAAATCGAGTCATTTGTTTCGAATTGGAAGTCGAGTTGCCAGATGCAACGTTTGGCNTGCTTGGCTTGGCAATGGCTTGAGCGAAAACTTTCATAATCNAGTTCGCCACAGAGATGNNCAGCTGCTCGCCGGATACTATTTTCATTCAGCGGNGAACGGCCCTGCAGCCACCAGACTCGCTGCCGTAAGGTCGGAGGCAAGAAGGGACCACGCCAGATCAAGTATCGGTATTGTTTCGCAAAGCTACCGGACTTGGGATCCCAGTCTGCAGAAACCTCGATGCATCGAGTGACAGCAATCCCATCGGGCAAACGAGCGTTGAGTGCCTTCATGAGTGTATCTGCCGCGTGTCGGCACAGCCCGGCCAGGAGCACTCGTTGGTCGCGAGCGTGCACACCGGCGTCTGTTCGACCTGCCGCTCGACAGCGAAAAGCACCTTGAAAGAGGGGAGTTGCCGCCTCTCGTAGGCTTCCTTCGACTGTTCTTTGGCCCTCTTGAGCCTGCCAGCCGTGGAAGTCTGGCCCGTGGTAGGCGACCACTAAAGCGAAATGAACGTTGCGCGGANCCACGGCTCNCCCTAAGNTGCAGTGGCAACAATAGACTTCAAGGGAGGTTCTCGCCAGATGCGATTCCTCATCNTCGCTTCACTTCTNTCTGGNTGNGGNGGNAGNNTNGGCACNGGNTCCTATGCTGCNCCNATNGCNGANCCNGGNTTNGANCGTGTGGTTCCNNTNGGNGANGCNANCACCATNGANGNNATNCGTTCCTGNGANCCCGAAGGNGGNAGCNTNANCTTTCAGTGGTCTTTGCTGTCCAAGCCTGAGGGATCTCAAACGACGGTGACCCAGGGTGGAGTTCAGTTGGTGATCACCCCGGACACAGCTGGCGATTACCTGCTGGAGTTGGTGGTCCAAAACGGCGAGCGTTCAAGCCATCCCGCCTACGCTCTGGTGAGTGCCACAACCGACAGCGGCTCGTGGACAACTGGAGGCGGACCCGGCACGACGGATCGCTGCGGTAATCCGTTCTAGATCATGAAGAGCGGACTCCGAGTCGCTGTTGTCGGAGCCACAGGTGCCGTTGGTCGGGAGATGCTGCAGGTCCTGAGTGACCGTCATTTTCCTTGTGCCAGCGTACGGGCCTTCGCCAGTCCGAACAGCGTTGGAAAACTCCTCGATTTTGGTGAGGACACGCTGCGCGTGGAATCCCTTGAATCGATCTCCGATCCCAGTGTTTTCGATCTCGCACTCTTTTCGTGCGGTTCGGAGCGCAGCCTTGTGTGGGCGCCTCGCTTTGCTCGCTCCGGTTGCATCGTGATCGACAACTCCAGTGCGTGGCGAAACCACGATAAGGTCCCACTCGTGGTTCCCGAAGTAAACGCTCAGGATCTCGATGATGCTTCCCTTGGGGTCATCGCTGTTCCCAATTGCTCGACGATTGGTTTGGTCCAAGCGATCGCTCCTCTCCATCGAAACCAACCGCTTCGACGGGTTGTCGTGACCACGTTTCAAAGTGTGAGCGGTTCGGGGCGCAAAGGAATTGAGGAACTCGATCGTCAGACTCGACAACTCTTCAACGCCCAAGGAACGGAGCCGAAGGTCTACCCAAAGCGTATCGCATTTAACGTTTTGCCCTTGATCGGTGAACCTGACGTCGACGGTTATACAGCCGAAGAACGTAAGCTGATGACAGAGACCCTGAAAATCCTTGGAGATGATCAAATCCAGGTCATCGCCACCGCAACCCGGGTTCCGGTTTTTGTGGGGCACGCGTTGAGCGTTGTCGTTGAGCCAGTGAAAGCGATCGACGTCGACGATGCGCGCGCGTTAATCGCCGACCATCCTGGCGTTCTGGTGACGGACGCCGAATCTGTGATGAATGCACCCACGCCGGAGGACATTGCCGGTGAGGATCTGACGCTGGTGGGCAGGGTTCGTCGGGATCCGAGCTCAGAGACTGGACTTGCCCTCTGGATTGTGTCCGACAACCTTCGCAAAGGGGCTGCGTTAAACGCAGTCCAAATCGCCGAAACGATGATTCAACGCCGTCTTCTTGCGCCGAAGCACAAGGGCCGGCAAGAAACACAGTGAGGGAGGCTGGGTTGACGGTTAACGCAGATGAGCTTCGAAATCACCGCAGAGCTGCCATTCCGTTGCTCATCCAATATCGATTTTCCCCCTTCGAGAACTATCGAACAGATTACTCGGCTGATATCTCTGCCGGCGGCTTGTTTTTGAGTGCTGACGACGCACCGACGAATGTTGCGACGATTCTCCTGCGCTTTCTTCCCAGGGACGGAAGTCGGGTGATTCATGCTCAGGGCGAGATTGTTCGACGGAGTCCGGAGGGATTGGCTGTTCGCTTCATTCACATCGATGAGCAGGATCAATCTTATGTGGATGCTCTCGTCTCCCACGAGTTGGACTAGCCATTCGTCGAGTGTTGCGCTCTCGCTTTCTTCTCCATTGTCTCTTTTTGATTCTTGGCGCTTGTACGGTGCCGTCGCCTTCGGTTGACGCAGGCGCGGTCGACGCTTCGATCACTGCCCAAGATGCGGGCAAGCCGATCGATTCAGGTCCCGAGACCTGCCGTCGAGATGGAGAGTGTGTCGAAGGCATCTGCGAAGACAGGGTGTGTGTTGAGCCATTCTGTCGTTCCCACGGCGAGTGCGAAGAAGATGAACGCTGCTTTCAGGGGCGTTGTGTCGACCGTGTTTCCGCCGTGTGGGGGTTCCGTTTGGAGCGTCGCTATCCTGAAGCGATTGCGAGCCACCGTAGCGAAGCGATGGGGATGTCCATGGGTTATGGATTTGGCGGGGCGCTTGTCGATCACGATGGGGATGGCGATCTCGATCTGTACCTCACCAGCCGAGTTCCCGATGCTGAGGGCTTTTCGCCGCCTTGTTTGTACACCAATCAGAGTGTCGCCGGCAGCCTCGACTTCCGGCCAACGCCTGGCGAGTGTGAACCCCTCGGGCCAGAGGCGGATATCCCCCTTTCAGCCCTGGCCTTTGATCTAGGTGGCGACGGTTCCCATGAGTTGCTGGTCTTAGCGACGGGTTTGAGTTTGACGCTTCGGGATGGGGATCGAGTGCATCGATTGCATGACCTACTTGAAGCGGATGACCCCCGTCGAGCATGTACTCCCGGGGCTGCACTGGCCACCGACCTGAACTTTGATGGGCTTCTCGACNTTGCGGTGGGCTGTCAGGCCAATCGTGGCATGGGCAGTCCGACAAGCCCCGCCTTGCAGAACTTGTTCTTTCGTCAGACCGAATCGGGCTTTGCGTTAATGCCGGAGTTTGCCGCCGAGCCGATGGTCGATGGCGGCAGTACGCTGGGCTTGGCTCAGCGGGATCTAAATGATGATGGTCTGCCTGATTTGTTGGTGATCAATGATACGGGAACCCCTCATGGCTCAAGAAACCAGAACTTGCCTGGCTATGTGCTGTACCGCTGCGACCCACGGGATGAGTGTCTCTACACTCGCACTTTCTTCGCCACTGGAGATGACGCATGGGGGTCGCTGATGGGGGTGGGAAGCTTGCAGCTCGATGGCTTAGGCGAGCACTTGGTGATCACGGACCAGGGCTCTAAGCGCTTGATCGATATGTCTCAGTCTCCACCGGTCGATCGAGCTGATGAGTATGGTATCGCCTTGCCTCAATCTGGAGCCCATATCCTGTACTCTTGGGGGGTGGTGGTCGATGACTTCGATCGAGATGGTCTCGACGATGTTTTGATCTCACAAGGTGCAGTTCCGGAAGGCGCTGCGGGTTCACCATTGGCTCATTATGATGCGTTGATGCTGCAACGACCCGGCGCGGAGTTCGTTGTGCTTAGCGAGGAGATCGGGCTTTCCGCTCATGACAGTCTCGATGCAGCCAATGAAGAGGATGTCTATGCTCCTCGAGCGGTGATGAAGGCTGATTTGGATGGCGATGGGTATTTAGACTTAGTGGAGTTAGCATTGGGCGGTGTGCCCAGAGTCTATGCGGAGGTTCCCTTGGCGGACGGTCGTCCTCCCCGCTGTACGATCATTCCAAAGGCACGAATTGTACCTGCTTTCGGCGCCGGAATCGGCCTGGCAGAACAGGATCAAGAGGTCTTTCATTACCGGGAAATTCAAGGGCAACTCCGCGCCGGAATGAGTCCTTGGTTGATTTCTGCCTCGGGCCGAGGGCGACTGCGGTTTCCCAGTGGTTTCATCGCCCCATTTGACTGTGCTGGTGGGCAAGGACCAGTGGTCGTGCAGGAGCCGGACTGGTTGCGCATTGATCGATCAGCGGACCGCATCACGGTCACGACGCAAGGCGAAAACGACTTGGTCGAGGTCCTCTTTCAGGGGCGGGACGATCTTCGAGTGCTTCAGCCAACGGGACCTGGTGAATGGCAATCGAGCGGCGAGATCCCTGCTTTACCGGTCATGGTACGCCTTGATGGTCGATGGGTTCCCCGTTGGTTCGACTGAGGCTGGACGGAATCCCCCCCTAAGTGGCACACTGGGATGCTATTGCGTGGAAATTGGTTGGTCCGTGATGTGTCGATGCATGCTCATTTCGTTGGTTGCGCTCGCTGTGGGCTGCACGGACGAGCCGCCCGTCTTTGAGCGCTGCGGTGATGGCGTGTTGCAAAGCGATGAGTACTGCGATGACGGCAATTCAGACAACACGGATGCCTGCACGACAAGTTGTTTAGGTCCCTCCTGCGGTGATGGATACAAGCAGTCAGGCGAACAGTGTGATGACGGGAACATCATCGAGACCGACAGTTGTACGAATTTGTGTCGACGGCCCCGTTGTGGCGATGGAATTCTCGGATTTGGCGAGATTTGTGATGATGGTAATTTGGTGGATACCGATGAGTGTACCACCAATTGCGTCTTGCCCCGTTGCGGTGACGGTATTCTTCAGGGTGACGAAGAGTGCGATGATGGGAACAACGACGATGGTGATCAGTGTACTGTAGTCTGTCGTCGTCCCCATTGCGGTGATGGATTGCGACAGGACGGTGAAGAGTGCGACGATGGCAATGCGATCGACGATGATAACTGCACGATGGCGTGTCGGCATCCCCGTTGCGGTGACGGTATTCGACAGCAAGCCGAGGCTTGTGATGATGGTAACCGCCTTGAAACCGACGCCTGCTTGAACAACTGCTCGCTGCCGAATTGCGGCGATGGTGTCGTTCAAGAGGACGTTGAAGCCTGTGATGATGGCAACCAGATCAATCATGATGATTGCACCACGAACTGCCAAGAACCGTTCTGTGGTGATGGATTTTTGCAACTCGACGAGGCCTGTGATGACGGGAACCGGGTCGATAACGACGTGTGCACGAACTCCTGTGAGTTGCCTCGGTGTGGCGATGGCATCAGACAGCCATGGGAGCCCTGCGATGACGGTAACCGAGAAGATGATGACGCCTGTTCAAATCGCTGTCAGCCGCCCCGCTGTGGCGATGGTGTGATCCAAGGGGCGGAAGCCTGTGATGATGGTAACCAGATTCATGATGACTCGTGTCGGAACGATTGCAGACGACCTTCGTGTGGGGACAGTGTGCTGCAAACAGGCGAAGAGTGCGATGACGGTAACCGGGACGAAGAGGATGCCTGTCGAAACAACTGTCTTTCGGCCCGTTGTGGCGATGGACTCGTCTGGCGAGGAAGAGAGCATTGTGACGATGGGAATCGGATCGATGCCGATGATTGTCGCAACAACTGCGAGCCGAGTCGTTGTGGTGACGGTGTGGTTAATCCTCGTTTTGAAGCCTGTGATGACGGAAATTTAAACAACGACGACGGCTGTCTGAATGATTGTCAGACCTCCCGCTGTGGTGATGGATTTGTGCAGCTGGGCGAAGCCTGTGACGATGGTGACGCTGATGATGGTGATGCTTGTTTGAACACGTGCCGAATCGCGCGATGTGGCGACGGTGTGGTTCGCCGTGGTTTTGAGGGCTGCGATGACGGCAATGTAATCGACGACGATGCCTGCGTTGATGGCTGCGTTCCGGCACGCTGCGGCGACGGCTATCGACGCGTAGATCTCGAGGCAGCACAACCAGAGTACGAAGCCTGTGACGATGGTAACAACGTCCCCGGTGACGGTTGCGATGATCGGTGTCAGATCGAGTCCTGTGGCGATGGAGTGGTTCAACTTGGGGAAGCCTGTGATGATGGGAATCAGGTGGAGAGCGACTCCTGCGTCAACAACTGTCAACACGCGATCTGCGGCGACGGGATCCTATGGCAGGGGCAAGAGGAGTGTGATGATGGTGACGAAGATGATGGCGACGATTGTGTAGGTAACTGCCGCTTTGCTCGCTGCGGCGACGGTGTCATTCGCCGTGGATTTGAGTCCTGCGACGATGGCAACCTCGACAATACCGACGGCTGTACGGGGCGCTGTGAACCGGCCCGGTGTGGTGATGGTTTCGTCCGTGCCGGGGTCGAAAACTGCGATGATGGTAATCGTCACTCGGGTGATGGATGCACCAATGCATGTCAGCCAGCCCGCTGTGGCGATGGAATCCTCCATGAGGGGGTTGAGCAATGCGATGATGGCGATGATGATGATGACAATGGCTGCGATGGTCGTTGTCGAGAAGGACAGGTCGGCGAGGAACTCGTCGGCGATCCNGGGCTGTTCNGGTACCTCATCGGTAACTGGGATAGCCCTCAACTCGGCTTCTATTTGCACCCGAGAGGTCTTTCGAATGGAAATGGGCAGGAGTTGCTGGCGATNAATACCAGTGCTCGAACTTGGACCAGTCGGCAACATGAGCAGGCCGGCGAACCCAATCGAGGNCCTGCGTGCAGTAGTCTGATGATTCAGAATCTTGGGCCCACACCGAGCGATGANCCTCGAGGAGGCTGGGATCAGTTAAATCAGGTGTGGTTTGAGGAACGCCGAACTCGCTGGACGTATGGATCGGGGACCTTGGGAGTGACCTTGACGACGTTTTTGGGCAACGGCTGTCGAGTCGGTCAGGCNCGTCCTCGTAACGACTGTAAAATCGTTGACGCCGACATCTTGTTCAATGGTGTTGATCANGGCGATCGTTGGACGACATCGGACCCGCCCGCTGCCAACGGCTTTGATTTGGAGTCCGTNAGCCTGCACGAGTTTGGACATTTTCTCGGCTTGGATCANCCCTGCGAACGTTGCTCTGTTGACGCCATTATGAGTCCTTCCATCGGCTATGGTGACGAGCGTCGNCGTTTGTTTGCTGGCGACCACGCTGCCGTGTGTGCTCTTTTTCCTGCGGACTAGCGCTCCTCAGGGTTCNAACCAGTGCCCCATCTCTTGATCGTGGGGCAGCGCNAGTCGTGGGGCTCGAAAGTATTTGAACGGCGTGTAGAAGCCCAGATTACTCACTCGGCTGGTGTAGATGCAGGCATAACGTTCGACNTGTTGTGCCAGTAGACTTTCATCGTTACCCGCCCTCATCATNTGNCCCCAGCTTGGATTGGCGGATTGAAGACTGGAAAGAATCTCACCTAACTGCTTNTCGAGGTCNTCGACCTCGATTCGGATCGCCTCACGCCGCGCACGGGTCTNATCCGTTGCCCTTTTNCGAAGCCCCAAGAGTCTGAGATCATTCCCTTCATTTTCCAGATCCTCTTTCGCCTTCATCAACTCGTTGATTTGAGTTTGCAGGGGATGGTCTTTGGAGAGGGCTTCGAGTTCTTGTTCCAATTCCCGTAACACCACACATGTTCGCCATTTAAAGCGGCTCTTTGAGACGATCACNTCACCATAAACGTGGTCGCCCACATACAAN
Source organism: Myxococcales bacterium (assembly GCA_002696345.1). Lineage (GTDB taxonomy): Bacteria > Myxococcota > UBA4151 > UBA4151 > UBA4151 > UBA4151. The sequence goes on along the minus strand of NZRT01000101.1, from coordinate 6,132 downwards.
ATGTCGTCACCGGAAAGACCCAGATNGGCCTCGACCTTTTCGGCATCGCCACCGAGATAGATATTCGTTGNGTTGAGATCCCCGCTCACAGGTCGCAGNAGGTCGTCACAGATCTCAAACATGCGTTTGCTGCCTTCAAAAAATCCCGGTTTTCGACTCTCGACGATCACAAGCTCAAACAGGTCTTCCCAGGTCATGTCCTCGGGGAGATAGGGGCTGTACGCGTAATCCATGACCGGTTTGACGAAACTCCACTCGGAGTTCGTAATTAGCAGTAGTTTTTTTCCTGACCGCTTTTGATCCAGCAGTGTCTGTGCTGCCAATGCATCGGCCTGAATAAAACGCTCCGGATGAGCGATCACATCCCGCTTCAGNGCGCCTTCAATGTGGGCTTGATCGAGATTCTCTCGAGTCGTTTTCCAAAGGTTGGTGTAGGCGTGGCAACCCGGGAGTCCCTCTTGATCAAAAATGTCGACAAGCTGGGCGTAGATGCAACCTTCTGAAAGACTAAAAAGGGTGTCCAAATAGACCATNTCNGGATCACCAGAGTCGATGACTGGACGGTCGTATTGGTGCCGAAGATCGTGCCCTGTGAGGCGTCTNCAGCCATGNGTCGCTGCCTTGATGTAGCCAAAACGATTCACCTTGAGGAGGTTGCCCCGTTGAGTGTCCACGACCAGCCCTCGGACNGCGANAGTGGGGTCNAACTCAAGGCTTTGGACCGACTTACTGTTCCATCCGTTGTCGATAAGTCGACCTTTCAGGGCGAGATAAGCCCGCTCCTCCCAGGCGGCCGCGTCGTAGTGAACGAGCGTATAATCCATGTCATAGCCGATGGCTTTGACCTGTTTCATGTTCAGGGTTCGGTTTACGAAAACGCCACGCGCTGTTTCTGGAACCCCGATCAAAGGCTCCTCGCGGATGTCCTTCATTCGTCCCAGCCCATCGCTTGCACAAAGCCGATCGTGTAATCGACCAGTGAATAGGCGGTGTAGACAGCGGCTCCCAGAACCAGCCAGTAGATCCATGCCATTTCATCGAAGTCTGGGACCGTGTACCAGTACATGACGAGGAGCGGAGNGAGCCCAAGGAGGAAGAGGCCGCCAGTCAGCACGAGCATCCCTCCCCGAAAACGGAAGTAGAAGCAGTAGCTCCAGTAAGCGACGGATCCACCTCCGATAATCCAAAGATAAAGCTGCTTACTTTCCGCAGTCGCCAAAAATTCCTTCTGAGATGCGATGACCAGGAGCAGCACGGGGACGAGGCTGGCAACGGATTGGAGGGCACCTTTCACTTTGCCGGACAATCGAGCACCCATGACAAACCCCTCACTGGCTGCAAAGGCTCGGTAATAGGCGATGGAAATGTCCCGCAGAAAGAACACCAAGACCATCCAAAAGGGAATGAGATCCATGGCGAGAAAGGTCATAAAGATGACGACTCGTGTGATCGAATCAGCCAGCGGGTCTAGGAGTTTACCAATCTTCGAAACTTCGCCTCGATCCCGAGCGATGTAGCCGTCGGTGATGTCACTGAGTTCGGCGAAACAGAGCAAGACGAACGCTGAGAGCAAGAAGAAGGGTGCGCCGTGCAGCAAGAAGGGGACGATGAGCGGCAGCAGCAACAGCCGAAGAGCGGTCACAAGGTTTGGCGCTGTGAGCAACTTTGATTGCGCAGCGGGGATCGTCGGTTCGGAGTTCACGCCTATCTCCCTAGCCTGGACTGATGTCGACAGCAAAGAAACCGAGCGCTACGTCCACTTGGTTTTCGCGTTGATGGCTGCATCTCGACGCAACTCAGCCTCCCAATCCCTTTTCGCAGGCTTCGCCGTCATGAGTCGTTCCCAATGGGTTCGAGCCATCGTTCGAAGGTCACTTCCTGGTGAAGCGACGCTGATCTGCACCTGAGCCTCCACCAAGTCGAAATCCAAGTTCCAGAAATCTTCGGGTCGTAAATGAAAGTCCTCAAGAGCTTGTTTGATCACGCCCGTGCCTACTCGAAACCGCCGAGCAACATCATGAACATTGCCAAAGCGATATTCACCCGTTTCCTGAATTCCTAAGTGGTAGCAGCAAAAAAGCTCGAAAGCTTCGATGCCGTGCTCGGCTGCAACCGGACTTGAACCGAGTTCGAAGGGCTTCAATCTGACTCCGAGTTGTCGAAGTTTCCCGTTCGTAGGCTTTGAAGGTGCTCCTTGATGCGTTCAAGGTCGACTGGAAAGCCTGTTTCCGGGAGGTGAAATTCACCGTCGCGGAAGCCCGGAATAAAAAGAATCGGTACCGCCTTTGAGTTGTACCCCAACTGGACGAGGTCGTTTGGCAGAAACTCCCGACACTCTTTATCGCAACAATGAAACTTCGACCGAACACTGTAAAACCCTTCCGAAGGCAGCGCTTCCAAACTGCTGGCGTATTCGTCACTGGGGATCACGATGCCTCGGCTGTCAAAGCGGGCTCGGTTGTCTTGCCATCCGCTCGGGTAGTACACCCCAGGGCCCGGGTTACCGTGGTTGTGGAAGTAGACGAGCCGCTCCGCCTTAATGCCGTCGAGGCTAGCCACTGTCGTACGGTAGATGCCGCACGGTGGAAGGTTCGTTTCACTCATGGCCCTTTGCTAAGCACTCTCGCCAGTGGAAGCAACCGTAGATCCGATTTAGTCGTGGCGACGACGTCCCGACTCATGTACCCGACACTCCACCACATCCAACAGAAGAGACCGTTATGACCACCAATCTTGCTATCATGACCAATGAGACAAATGACTACCAAGTCGCCGACATCGAACTTGCCGATTTCGGTCGTAAGGAAATCGCAATCGCTGAAAAAGAGATGCCCGGACTGATGGCTACTCGGGAAAAATATGGCCCGCTTCAGCCTTTGGCAGGCGTCAAGGTCATGGGTTCCTTGCACATGACCGTGCAGACTGCCGTGCTGATCGAGACCTTGGTTGATCTCGGAGCTGATGTCCGTTGGTGTTCTTGCAACATCTTCTCGACTCAAGATCACGCCGCTGCTGCAATCGCCGCCGCCGGTGTGCCCGTGTTCGCATGGAAAGGCGAATCGCTGGAAGAATACTGGGATTGCACCTTCAATGCGCTGACATGGCCCGATGGCAGTGGTCCGGACCAAATCGTCGATGATGGCGGTGACGCCACCCTGTTAATCCACAAAGGGGTTGAACTCGAAGGTGGAAACACCGACTGGGTGAGCAGCCCAGGGGAGTCCGAAGAAGAGCAAGTGATCAAAGACTTGCTGAAGAAGGTCGTTGAAGAGCGACCCAACCATTGGACTTCGATGGCCAAGTCCATCGTCGGTGTTTCAGAGGAAACCACGACGGGCGTGCACCGGCTGTTGCAAATGCAGGAGCGGGGAGAGCTTCTCTTTCAAGCGATTAACGTGAACGATTCCGTGACAAAGTCGAAGTTCGACAATGTCTATGGCTGTCGTCATTCGTTGGTCGATGGCATCAAGCGGGCGATGGATGTGCTCATTTCCGGTAAGGTCGCCATGGTCTGTGGCTTTGGCGATGTGGGCAAAGGGTCGGCTGAGAGCCTCTCGATGGAAAAAGCCCGTGTCATGGTGTCTGAGATCGACCCCATCTGTGCGCTGCAAGCGTGCATGGCGGGCTATCAGGTCACTACGGTTGAAGACGCTTTGGCTGAAGCCGACATCTTTGTCACCACCACTGGAAACAAAGACATCATCACGGCAGAGCACATGAGCCGAATGAAGGACCAAGCGATCGTCTGCAACATCGGTCACTTCGATAATGAGATTCAGGTGGCTGCGCTGGAGGCGATGCCCGGCGTGATTCGGGAAGAGATCAAAGACGACAGCATTCCTGGTGGTCCCGTGACCCGCTTCACCTTCCCCAATGGCAACAGCATTTATCTTCTCGCGGAAGGTCGTTTGATCAACCTCGGCTGCGCGACGGGTCATCCGAGTTTCGTGATGAGCAACAGCTTCACGAATCAAGTCATCGCCCAGATCGACATCAAGCAGAACCCCGATCGAGGGATCGACGTGTACCGTTTGGACAAGAAACTCGATGAAGAGGTTGCTCGGTTGCACTTGGATAAACTCGGGGCAAAACTGACAGTCTTGAGCCAGGATCAAGCGGATTACATCGATGTGCCTGTCGACGGACCCTACAAGCCAGAGCATTATCGCTACTAGGTTCATTGGTTGCATTGTCGAGGGCTCCTTGCTCCGCTAAAAGGGGTGAAGGAGCCCTCATGCAATGCCATCGTCTCACCTGCGTCCTGCTCGTCGTTGCATGTTCCAAGGACGTCGGTGTTCCCATGGACGATGCTGGACCAGGATTGGTGACACTCGCCGACCGTTGCGTCCAGGGAAGTAACTGGCGACCCGGAAATCCCATCTTCGCGGAGAGGACCGAGGCGTGGGGTTTTAACGCCCTCGACCTGCGGGGAACTCGTCTTTCTGTTCTCGATTTTGATGGTGACGGCTTCGAGGATCTGTTCATTCGTCGTGGGGATGGACCGGATGATTTTCGGGCCGGCGGTGATCGAAATCGTTGGCTGTTACGAAACCGAGAAGGCACTGGTTTCCAAGATGTCACAGAGGCCTCTGGTATTCTCTCTAACCGAAATCCCGATGAACCCTGGCGTGGACGCTTGGGCTCAGTCATGGCTGCAGGGGATGTGGATAACGACGGTGATATCGATCTGGTCACTCTGGTGAGTCTACCGAGAGATCCCGACAACGGTGACCGGCATGAAGTGATGCTCAACCGGGGCGATGGAACTTTTGAGTTGGGGCCTGAAGACAGTCCGTTACGCCAAGCCCGCACCGCGGTCCCGGCGGGTCTGTCGCTCACCGATGTTGATCGGGATGGTTATCTGGACCTTTGGATCACTCACAATATGTTGGGAAGTTCCAACAGCCCGCTTCGAGATGAACTATGGCGTGGCGATGGTACCGGGCGATTTTTTGAAATTGGTCGCAGCCTGGGAATTGACACTAAAGATTGGAATCGAGCCACCGTTGCGGACATGAACGCTGCTCTCGGCAACAGTTGGGCTTGGAGTTCGGCTGCGTGTGACTTGAATGGCGATGGTATCCCCGAGTTACTTGCCAGTTCCTACGGCCGTCGACCCAATCATCTCTGGTTGGGTGCTCGGGACGAGTTTGGACGCCTTCTTTACGAAAATCATTCGGTGGCTAGTGGCTATGCCTATGACCTTGATCAGGACTGGACCACCAACTTGAGTGCCCAATGTTTCTGCGCAGATCAGCCGACGGCTGCGGACTGTGACCAGGTTCCCAGGCCAAATCCGCAGGTTTGTGACGGTCTTCGGCAGAGCTTTGGTCCAAATTACCGCTGGCATCATCCCTCCGGGCGTGAAGCCTTTAATCTGGGGGGAAACTCGGGTGCGACCACGTGCGCCGATCTCGACAGCGATGGGGATCTCGACTTGCTCACGGGTGAGATCGTCCACGCCGATGTGGGTTCAAACTCCGATGCTGCGGAAGCCTTGTTGAATACGGGGGAGGCTCCGTTGCGCTTTCAGCGACCGGGCAATCAGGAGACGGGACTTTATCGAGACCATCGAGGGACCTATTGGGATGAAGGGATTATGACGAACGCCGTGATCGACTTCGACAATGATGGCTTCCTCGATGTGTTTTTCGGTGCTTCAGACTACCCCAACAATGAAGGGCTCCTTTATCATCAACACCGCGTGGGCAAGTGGCGGCTCGTGGGACTTGAAGACTACTTTGACAACAATCGAAACCACGGTGTTGTCGTGGCCGACTTCGATAACGATGGGGATGTCGATATCGTTGTCGGTACGAGCCGAATGCGCTGCAGTGGCGCCATGGGTGGGGACTGTTATTCACCTCCTCGGACTCGAATTTTCGAGAACGTATTGGGTAACGAAAACAACTGGATTCAACTAGATCTCGAGGGCGGTGTGCACGCAAATGCCGCTGCCATTGGTGCTCAGGTCACCGTCCGAGTTCCTGGATCATCGCAGATTCAAGAAGTGGATGGAGCCCATGGGCATTTTAATACCCAGAGCGATCTTTCTCTTCATTTTGGACTCGGGCCTCATTGTGAGGCAGAGGTCGAAATTAGATGGCCCGATGAGGAACTCAGCATCCAGAC